>CAZFFW010000009.1:0-68712 GCA_964518125.1 uncultured Porifericola sp. | reverse complement strand
CCATTACTTTTAGTAGTAAAGAATGGAATAAATATTTTTTCTAAAGCTTCGGGTTCAATACCTGATCCATTATCATGGATATCTACAAACACCCTTTGCTCCGCATCTGCATGTACATTGACATGGATAGCCGGGTTCTGGGTTTCCTGTAAGGCCTCACAGGCATTTTTGAGCAGGTTGATCAGTACCATCTCTATCAGCTTAGGGTCAATCCTGACGATCAGGTTAGGCGGGTTAATATTTATCGTGATTTTCACATCCTTCCGCGCGACTCCCGCTTTTATTAACTGTACTACTTCTTTGATAATGCCATCAATCTGCACTCTTTCAAAATCAGGCTGTGGAATGCTGGTAAAATTGCGATATGCTTCCACAAAAGTCACCAATCCCTTGGTACGATTTTCTATGGTCCTGAGGCTCATGCTGATATCCTCATAAGACTCCTCACTGAAAGAAACCATGCCGTTTTCGCAAACCACATCCTCCTGAATGATATCAATGGCGGTACCAGCCAGTGAGGCAATAGGGGTGATAGAATTCATGATTTCGTGACGCAATACTTTGGTCAGGTTCTGCCATGCTTCTATTTCCTGCTGCTGCAGTTCAGAAAGGATGTTCTGTATAGACACCAGCTTGTACTGGCTACCCCTCAGTTTTAGCTCAGTAGCGTTGATAGAAAGGTGCATATCCGGGCTGGGCTTGAAGAGGGTTTTGGAGCCGGCAGGTAACTTGATAATTGTGCTGTATAGCTCATAGTTGATCCTGGAGAGATCACCAATCCGGTTAAGCTGATTTGCTTTCAGGAAACGTTTGGCAGTATTGTTAACCAGCTCTATTTTACCCGATTCGTCATACGATAATAGGCCGACATTGACGTGCTGAACCACCGTTTTGAGGTATTGCCAGTTTTCCTCCTTTTCGGCACGAGCTTTCCTGAAAGCCTCAAAAACTTCATTAAACATACGGTTTAGGTCGCCAAAGCTTTCACCCAGGGTACTGTCTTTATTAAAACCAGCGGTAAAGTCAGAATATTTTACGGCTTCCAGGAAGCGCGTCAGTTTACGGTTGGTCTCCAGCACATACTGGTAAAGTTCATATATCTGGTAACATACCAGCAGGATGATGATGATGCCACTGGCAAAGCGATTGGTGATCAAAAAAAAGTATAGACAGAGCGATATGCTGGCGGCAAGCAAAAGGACTCTTACCAGCAGTGTCCATTCAAAGCGGTTATATATCATACTTTTCCAGCCTACGGTAGAGAGAAGCGCGAGTAAGCCCCAGATCGCCGGCGGCTTTGGAGATATTACCATTATGCTTCTTGAGTACCTTTCTGATGAGCAACTTTTCTACTTCCTCCAGGTCATATTTTTCTATATGGAGTTCCTCCTGGTTCTCGGCCTGCCTGCTATTTTCAGCATTGAAGAAAAAATCTTCTGCCTGCAGGGTAGGCTTGCTACTCAGAATCACGGCTCTTTCCACAGAATGCTGTAGTTCGCGGATATTACCAGGCCAGTGGTACTTCTGCATCCGCTTGATGGCACTAGGGCTGATGGTATGTATGGGTTTATTGTACTTTTTAGAATACATAGACAGAAAGTGCATCGCCAGTGGCTCCATATCATCCAGCCTGTCGCGGAGCGGAGGGAGGTGGACCTCTATGGTATTGATACGGTAGAGCAGATCCTGGCGGAACTCATTCTTCTTTACCATATCGTAGAGCGGCATGTTGGTAGCAAAAATCAGCCGGACATCCACATCAATCATTTTATTGGTACCCACCGGGGTGATTTTCTTACTCTGCAGTGCTGTCAGCATCTTGGCCTGGAGAGGCATGGATAGGTTACCGATCTCATCCAGAAAGAGTGTGCCATCAGATGCCGCCTCAAAACGGCCCACCCGGTCCTGTTTAGCATCAGTAAAAGCGCCCTTGGTGTGTCCGAAAAGCTCACTTTCAAACAGGGTCTCAGTAACAGCACCAAGGTCTACATTGATAAACACCTTGTCGGCTCTTTTGGAACGGCGGTGGATAGCCCGGGCAATCACCTCCTTACCAGTACCGTTCTCCCCTAGAATGAGCACATTAGCATCCGTTCCGGCTACCTGTTCAATCGTTTCAAAGACATTCATCATAGACGGGCTGCTGCCAATGATATCCTTAAACTTAGAGTTGATATCCTCGTTCATGATCTCCTGTTGTGATCGCAGATGCTGGGCTTCATTACGGGAAGCCCTCAGTCGCATTGCGGCAAGAATAGTGGCCAGGAGTTTTTCGTTATTCCAGGGTTTTAACACAAAGTCAGTAGCACCTTCCTTGATCGCCCGCACTGCCATATCTACGTCTCCATAGGCCGTAATCATGATTACTACCGTGGAGGGGTCCCGCTCCAGTATCTGGTCCAGCCAGAAAAAACCTTCCTTACCACTGCTGACATCTTTGGTAAAGTTCATATCCAGCAAAATCACATCATACTGCTCATTGCTGATGAGGGCGGGGATGGCACCGGGATTTTTATCGGTATCTACCTGGAGAAAATGCCTTTTCAAAAATAACTTGGCGGCCTGAAGTACATCTTCATTATCATCAATGATCAGTATCTTGCCGGTCTTGTTAATTTTTCTGCTCATAATCGTGTTAGTGAGGTTGTTTTCGTATCAGTAATTTCCAAACACTGTACCGCAAGCATGAGGGAATCTGACTGTTCCTACTAAAAGGGGGATTCAGGCGCTTCAGTCAATGTTGTAGTACAAAAAATCGTTTTTCAACATTTTAACTGCAGCATTCCGCTCGGGCACTTAACGTACACAAACGTACAAAAATTGTTCATTACCGTACACCCTTGACTTCCCTTTTATGTTAAAAAAAGCTCTTAATGCGGTTTTTCCCTTTGGCACAGTGTTCGTAAAGACTGGCACAAGGGATTGAAAGAAAAATTTTTAAACCTATATCAAACCTACACTTTAGTAAAATCTCCGGCAGGGCCGGGCAAACAACCTCAAAAATTTTCTTCTTATGGGAATGGATCGTAAAATAAAAAAGAAAAAATGGACGAAAGGCAGAATTACCGGACTGGTTCTGGGTGTCGCGCTTCTTTCTTTCATTTTATATAGCTTTCTCTTTGCAGACAATCGCTCTAAATTAAACGTTGACAAAGAAAAAATAACCGTATCCTCTGTTTCAAGGGATATATTTCAGGAGTACATTCCGGAGACAGGTATTGTTATGCCCAGCCAGACCATCTACCTGGACGCGGTAGAGGGCGGAGTGGTAAAATCTATTGTGCTGGAATCCGGTGCACTGGTGGACAAAGGAGATACCATCATGGAGCTATCCAACTCCAACCTCCAACTGAGCGTGATGGAGCGTGAAAGCCAGATGTACGAACAGTTAAACATACTTCGGACTACCCGCCTGCAGCTTGACCAGAACGACCTGACCCAGAAAGCGCAGCTGGCGCAGATTGATTACCAGCTACAGTTACTCCGGCCTCAGTTTAACCGCTTTAAAGAACTGGCAGAGAAAAAACTGATTTCCCAGCGCGAACTGGAGGAAGTACAGGAACAGTACGAATATAATAAACGCTTGAAAGACCTTACCTACCGGGCCTATCAGTCAGACTCTATCGCCCGCGCTATGCAACTCCGGCAGATCAAAATGTCAGAAGACCGCATGCTGCAAAGTATGGAAGCAGTAGGTGACCTGCTAAACAACCTGATCGTCAAAGCCCCTACGTCTGGGCTGCTGACTACACCTGACTGGGAACCCGGTCAGTCGGTCAATCCCGGCGAAAGGATGGGTCAGGTAGCGCTGCTGGATAGCTTCAAAGTACGGGTAGCCATAGACGAACTTTACCTGCCCAGAATAGAAGTAGGTCAGCAGGGGGCATTTACCTTTGATGGACAAAATTACCGCCTGGAGATCTACAAGAAGTATCCTACCGTTTCGGAAGGCAATTTTGAGGTGGACATGCGCTTCATTGGGGAGGTTCCCCAGGGAATACGCAGAGGGCAGTCTCTGAGAATCAGGCTGGAACTGGGCAGCTCAGAAGAAGCCACCCTGCTGGCGACCGGAGGCTTCTTCAGGGATACCGGTGGCAACTGGGTATTTGTGATGAACAACGACGGCAGCCGCGCCTTCAAAAGAGATATCCGCCTGGGACGTAAAAACTCCGAGTACTATGAAGTGCTGGAAGGCCTGGAGCCCGGCGAAAAAGTCATAACCTCTTCTTATGAGAATTTTGGCAACAATGAGGTCTTAGTTTTCTAAATTTCCTCAGTATTCAGATAATGCACAAAACTAAATAACATACTTACTCTTAAAAAAACCAATGCTATGATCCGTACACGAAACCTAAGGAAAGTCTTCACCTCGGATGAAGTAGAAACAACGGCCCTGAATGATATTAACATAGAAATCAAAACTGGAGAATTCGTCGCTATCATGGGCCCTTCCGGATGTGGTAAGTCCACCCTCCTGAATATTATGGGCCTGCTGGACAACCCTTCCAGCGGAGAGTACCACTTTATGGATCATGAGGTATCTAATTATTCTGAAAGACAAAGAGCCCAGTTACGCAAAGGAAATATTGGCTTTGTATTCCAGAGTTTTAACCTCATTGATGAGCTTACAGTACACGAAAACGTTGAACTGCCATTACTTTACCTGAAAGTTCCCTCTGCTGAGCGTGAAAAGAAAGTGAAGGATGCCCTGGAGCACATGAACATTATGCACCGCCGCAACCATTTTCCCCAGCAGCTTTCTGGTGGTCAGCAGCAGCGTGTGGCCATCGCAAGGGCGGTAGTAGCCAACCCTAAGTTTATCCTGGCGGATGAACCTACCGGTAACCTGGACTCTACCAACGGAGAAGAAGTGATGAACCTCCTTTCTGACCTTAATAAGGCCGGTACTACAATTGCCATGGTAACACACTCTCCGCATGATGCTACTTACGCCAACCGCGTTATTAACCTCTTTGATGGAATGGTGGTCACTGAAAATATCAAGGAAAAGTTTCATGTGTAGTAGCTGGCCAACTGAAGCCATCATGTCCACCTACTCAAGAATTTATTTCTGATTGAAATCACTGATTATGAAAGCGGCACTCTAAGCAGTGTCGTTTTTTTTTCTCTTCAGCTGACAGGAAATAGCTTCTTGCTTGTAAGCTTCCTCGGGAAAAGTCAATACTGTTAAGGATCGGCATTCATTACCATTAACCTAACTACCTCGGCCATGTTCAAAAACCTCATCAAAGTAGCTTTTCGCAATATCCTCAAAGAAAAAATTTACAGTTTTATCAATGTACTGGGACTAACCATCGGGATAAGTTGCAGCCTTTTTCTGGTGTTGTACATACTGGATGAAGTTAACTACGACAGCTTTCATCAGAACAAAGAGCAGATTTACCGGGTGGTGACGCATTTTCAGGAACCTGACAATAGCTTTAGCTGGCCCAATGCACAGATTCCGCTGGCCCAGGAACTGGAAGAGCAGTATACCGAAGTAGCGCGTGCGGTACGTTTTATCAATACCGGGCGGGAGTTATTTGTAAATGCTGAAAAGGATCGTCGCTTTTATGAAGAAGATCTATTCTTCGCAGATTCATCAGTTTTTGAGGTCTTCACTTTTCCATTCATTGCCGGTGACCCGGCAACGGCTTTACTGGAACCCAACTCCCTGGTGCTGACGCGTTCGCTGGCCCAAAAATATTTTGATAATGATGACCCCATCGGACAAAGTCTGCAAAATGGGGAAGAGACCTACAAGATCACCGGGGTCATAGAGGATGTACCGCATAATTCACACCTGGACTTTGACGGACTGATATCCCGCGCCTCTCTGGATGCAGAACTGGGGCATTGGGGTAGCTGGGGTGTGGCGACTTACCTTTTGTTAGGTGAGGATGTAGACTACCGGCAATTTGAAAAATCATTTGACACACAGATCAACCAGACCCACATCAAGCCGATGTTTGACCAGTATGGAGTAAGTGTGCGCTATGAGCTGCAGCCGCTGGAAAGCATCCATCTGTATTCCAACCTGGAAGGAGAAACCGAAGGCGGAGGCGATATTTCGTACGTGTACATCTTTGGAGCGGTGGCTTTTTTTATGCTGCTCATTGCCAGTATCAATTATATGAACCTGGCCACGGCAAGGGCCGCACGCCGCGCCAAAGAAGTAGGTATCAGGAAAACTGCAGGCTCCACCCGCTGGCAGCTTATCCGGCAGTTTCTGACAGAATCAACCGTACTGGCTATCATTTCTTTATTGTTGAGCCTTTTACTCATTGCGCTATTGCTGCCTGGTTTTAACTTTCTTTCGGGCAAGGAGATAGCCTATGGTTTTATTTTTCAACCCCAGGTAGTACTGAGCCTGGTAGGTATTGTAATCCTCATTGGCCTGGCAGGGGGAAGCTATCCTGCTTTTTATCTTTCCCGTTTTGAGCCGGCCCACGTGCTTAAAGGTCAGAAAGGTAGCTCCTCCAGCAATGCCAGTCTGCGCAAGGTACTGGTGGTCACGCAGTTTGCCATATCCATCACGATGCTCATCAGCACCTGGGTGGTCTATGATCAGCTGCAGTTTATCCGTTCTAAAGACCTTGGGTTTGATAAATCTCAGCTGGTGACTGTAGTAATGGCCGAGCAGGAAACGCGGGATAAGTATGATGTAATCCGTAACCGACTACTTTCGCAGCCCCAGGTCATTGGGGTGGCGACGTCTAATGCCAAGCCCGGACAGGGAATTTCCAAGAACCTGATCAATGTGGAAACAGAGGACCAGGGTGATGAGGAAAAAGGTGTAAACCTGTTTTTTGCCGATTATGATTTTGCCGAAGTACTCGGTTTTCAGATTCTGGAAGGTAGAAATTTTGACCGTAAATTTGCCACTGACACCGCTGCCGCGCTGGTCAATGAAGCCATGGTGGCACGCATGAACTGGGAAAACCCTATTGGTAAGACCTTCTCCTCAGCGGAAGGTACAGACTTCAAATATACCGTAGTAGGTGTAGTCAAAGACTACCATCAAAACTCTTTGTACAGTCCTATTGAGCCATTAGCCATCTTCTGTAGGAAAAATAATTACCAGCTACAGGTGAAGATTAAAGGGGATGATGTGGCAGGTGGTGTAGCTGCCCTGGAGTCGGTATGGAGCGAGGTCAATCCTGGAAAACCCATGGAATATACTTTTCTGGATGAGGATTTTGATGAGCAATATGTGGCTGATGTCAAACGTGGGCAGGTGTTTACCATCTTCTCCGGACTCACAGTCATCATTGCCTGCCTGGGCTTGCTGGGCCTGGCTGCTTATACCACGCAACAGCGCGACAAGGAAATAGGTATACGCAAAGTAATAGGGGCTACCGTACCGGGTATCATGATGCTGATCTATAAGGATTTCTTCATATTGATTGGCATTGCGGTATTGCTGGCTTTTCCTGCTGCATACTATTTTATGAATAGCTGGCTGGATAGTTTTGCCTACCAGACCGAAATAAAAGTGGTTACCTTTCTGGCATCCGCCATACTTACGGTCATCATTACAATTGTGGCAGTAGGTTTTCATACCATCAGGGCTGCTACGGCTAATCCGGTAAGTTCACTAAGGGACGGCTAAGCAATATTTCCAGATTTCTGAAAAGTTTTTGTAGTCATCAGCAACAGCATTCTAATTTGCTCTGCTGATGACTTTTTACTTTTTGTAGCCTTCATTACTGAAAGTGATGATAACCAACAGCTAAGGAATTATGTCATGAAGGTTAATTTAGGTACGAGTATGTTTGGCATAATTTAATTAATAGCGAGAAGAATATAATTTTTTGGTGCTAAGAGCGTACTCTCTAAAAAATACCCTACGTGATGAAAAGAGAGCGGAATTATGTTTGTATAATTGTGGTAAAAAAATCAGGATTTGGGGCAGAGAAAGCCTAAGTACTCAACTTTCTTCCAATTCTTTTGCAATGCCTTTTGTTTTCACGCACATTCACTAGCACAACTAATAGCATAAATGGATCAAACCATGAAGATTAACACTAAACAGCAACAAGCGCCGAATCTCAGACAAAGATCGGCCAGAATTTTCAGATCTTTCAGTATTACGCATTTGCTGATACTGGCCTTACTGGGCGGAGCAGCCTTCGGGACTACCGGCTGTAAGGCCAAGAAAGAAGCGAGAGCAGCTGCGGCAGCCCGCGCCGACCGGATAGCGGAAGCCCGCGCCGACCTGCTGGCCATCATCAATGACAATGGCACCATGAGCCTGGAGGAAAAAGAAAGAGAACTAAACCGAATCAAAGCACTTAATCTGGATGATGCTGAAATTCAGGACCTTATAGCCCGTGCTGAGGCAATTGTAGCCCGCGAGCGTGAGGCTGCCGACAGGGTGAAAGAAGCCACCGGAGCACGAGATGCCATGGAAGAAAAAGACGCCAATACACGCCTGAGGGATATTTTTAACGCTGTAGCTTCTGCCCGAAGTGATTCAGACGCCAATTTCCGTATCAGGGAGGCCATGAGTATGTTTGCCTCTCCACAGACGCCGGTACTGATCATCATCAGCAAAAGTGGCAGCCAGGTGGATTATGATGAACCCACCACTATCCAGAAATACCTGGAGTACCTCAAAGATACCGACAATGAACCTGCCGCTATAGAAAACCTGGCATTTGACTCCAATGGCAAAATTAAAGAAGTTGAACTCATCAAAAACTACCGATAATGCTTAACCTTAAGACCTTAACCCTGTTACTGGGATTATTACTAACCGCCGGTTTTGTGTCGGCCCAGAGCGGCGACATCAGTCCGGAAAGAAAACTGGCAATAGATTCACTGGCTCTTGAAAAAGTTCGCGATCTGAGCAAATACATCAGCATTGTGGGTAACAAAGACACACCCTTTTCAGAAGCTAACCGCGTCATTGACCGTGCTGAAGAACTTTTTGCCCAGGGAGCTGAAATCGGCGTATCTTCGCTTACACGTCCGGATATAGAGTACTATGGCGTTCGCCCGTATTTTGAACACCTGATGGCATTGAACTATGACCAGGTATCTATTCGTTGGTATGACATACAGTATATCAGCGACCTGGAAAGACAGCCCGACGGTACCTATGTGGGCGTCATTACCATTTACCAGCGCTTTGAGGGTCGTTCAGATGACGGGCTGGAATATAAAGATACTACAAAGAAGGATATTACCGTTTTTGTACAGAAGAAGGAGACACAGATTGGTGGCCGGGTCATTGACTTCTGGGATGTGCTCCTCGGTGATATCCGAGTGTCAGAAACAACTACATAATGTATAAATTTTCTTTGTTATTGGGGTTTCTCTTTACAATACCCTGGGCGTCAGGCGCCCAGGGTATTGGAGAATACCTGGGAGATGAAAGTGTTTTATATGCCGAAACCAAACAGGTAAACCAGTTTTTTCGCAGATTTAATGGGGAAGAGGACGAAGAGGGGAACCGCTACTACCAGGGTGACAAGCGTTTTCAGGACATACAACTGAGGCAGAAGTACCTCAATATGTTGTTTGATAACCAGAACCCCGGTCTTTCCAATAAGCTTAAAACAGAATTTGTACAGGATGTAACCAGCAAGTCAGACCCGGTTATGCTGGATTTTCACGGGGGCGAATGGTTTGCCGAGGTCAATGCCAAATTTACCTACAAAGGCCGTGAAGAAAATGCCATACTTTTCCTCAAACTGCAGGAAGAGAAAGTCGGGTCCAAGTGGATCCTGACAAGGGCGTATTTTGCTCCTTTTGCCAAACTGTTCAGCAGTGACACTACGGGTGGTGTAGAGTTTCTTCACCCGATGAGCCACGAACTTGACTTTATGAACCTACGAAAAGTATTTCAGGAAAATAAGGAAAAAGTAGACCAGTTTACTGCCCGCGGATACCAGCCTGATTTTCTTTCCATCATGCTGTACGAAATCAAAAATTCCAATTTGCGCTTCAAGACGGTGGTCAACGTTAAATTCCACTTTTTTCAGGTAGACGGATGGTATTTTCAGCTATCCAAATATAACCGGCCCGGATACAATCGTGGCTGGCTGATGTCTGACCTGGTGAAAGTAACCCCCAAGGAAAGAGAATTACTCACAAAGTATATTTACTACGAAAAATGAAACAGCTTAAGCTTTACATTGCTGTTATTAGCTGCATCTGCCTGACCATCCCCCATACAATTTTTGCCCAGCAAGCTGACCTTTCCACCGAAGAGGTGGAAGAGTATAAAGAGCAGGCGCGGCAGATGGTTTCTTTTCTGCAGTATATGATGAACCTCCTGGGAAGTGAAGATGCGACTACCCAGCAGAAAGAGACGATTATTAACCAGAGTTTCAGTAAAGCTTTTGTGGATGCTGATGTACAGATAGAAGACGACCTGGACGAGGACCGTGCGGTAGTGACCAACAAAAATGTGCAGGCTTACCTGAAAGATATTGACTTTTTTTTCAAAAACGCCAAGTTTGAGTTCAGTGTTGATGATGTCAGCTACTATGTAAATGATGAAGGGCAGATTTTTTTCAGGCTCACCACTAACCGTAACCTGCAGGGCGTTACTGTAGCCAATGATACTGTCAATTCCAGTCAGCTCCGTTTTATAGAAGTTAATCTTAACAAATCTGAAAAGCAGCTAAAAATCGCCAGCATTTATACCACCAAGCTCAGTGAAAGAGAGGAACTGGCTAACTGGTGGAATGAAGTCCCCTATGAGTGGCAGGAGATTTTGAAAGAAAAAATTGGCGTGGTCATAGATACGGTAAATTTCCGCATGCTGCGCGAAATCGTAAACCTTAATCGCCTGGATGTATCAGGTAACCAGTACCTGGAAACACTAGAGCCCCTGAACCGGCTCAATAACCTGACGTACCTTGATGTATCCGGTACGGCGATTACAGACCTGGTACCCCTGCGTAACCTGACCAAACTCCAAACGCTTATCTGTAGCGGGACGGAAATTTACAGCCTGGAACCGCTGAAATATTCCACAGATCTGAAAGAACTAATTGTTAACAACACCCGTATCAGCGACCTGAATGTGCTGACCAATTTTTCCAAGCTGGAGAAGCTCTATATCAATGGAACGCCTGTATATGAACTGGTAAGCTTAAAGGGCCTTAAAGAATTACGCTGCGCCAATACTGCTATCACCAGTCTTGAGCCCCTGAATACGATGACTAACCTGGAATTTCTGGACTGTTCATCTACCAATATCAAAGATCTCAAACCAATCGGAACGCTACCTAAGCTGGAAAGACTCAACCTGGAGTTTACGCCCGTTACCAATTTGCAGCCTTTGTCAGGCTTGTCTCAGCTACAGATTCTGACCTGTAACAATACGCCAATTCAGTCGCTGGAGCCATTGCTCGCTTTGCCGAAACTGGAGAAAATTTACTGCGACGACACCCCCATCACCAAGCAGGATGCTACCCGCTTCATGATCGTCAATACCAATACGCTGGTTATTTATGAGTCCAAACAGTTACAAAGCTGGTGGGAAGGGCTGGACAGATACTGGCAGAATATTTTCCGTAAATACGTACCTGCTGATACCCTCAACAAAGAAATTCTGGCTTCAATCGCCAACCTTAGTGACATTGATATCAGCAATAAACCGGAAATCACCACCCTGGAACCTTTAAGCCAGTTGCGTAACCTGAAAACGCTGAATTGTGCCAATACTTCGGTCAATAGTCTGAAGCCGCTTTCCGAACTCATTGACCTGCAGGAACTAGACTGCTCAGGCACCCTGATAGATACGATAGGTGCGCTCAGTAACTCAAGAAACCTGCGCAGGCTGGTAATGGACAAAACCAATGTTAACAGCCTTATGGCACTGGCGAATGTGGATGGTATTCAGTACCTGAGTTGTGAACATACAGAACTGGACGAGCCTCGCATTATGCAGTTTATCCGTGAACATCCGGCGGCCCTGGTTATTTACAAATCCGACGAGCTGAGTCTCTGGTGGAACGAGGCGCTTTCTCCTGCCTGGAAAGACGCTCTTCGTAGTCAGATCGCGATCACCGGTATTCCTACCAAGGAACAGCTGCATGAAATTGCCTTCATGGACAAACTGGTCATTAGTGATGAAAGCGAGATCTGGGACCTTACGCCGGTACGTGAGTTTGTGAGATTGAGAGAACTGGAAGTTACCAATACCAGGGTAGCTGACTTATCACCCATTGGCGATATGTATTCGCTTGAAAAGCTGGTGATTGCCCGCAATCCTATACAGAGCCTGGAGCCAATCAGCAAACTTATCAGCCTGGAACATCTTGACTGCCAGGACACGCCCATTGAAGACCTCAAACCCATCAGGAATTTTATTGAACTGGAAGTGCTGAAATGCTCCGGGACCCAGGTGAGCAAGCTTAAGCATATCTCTTCCCTCATTAACCTGAGAGTAGTAGAAGCCTACAATACGGATATTAAAAAACTCAAATTTCTGCGAGATTTATATCAGCTGGAAAAACTGGTCATTTATAACACCCGTGTATCGGAAAAAGAAGTAGAGTCCTTTAAGTCAGCGCATCCAGAAACCTCAGTTATTTATTATTAAAAACATTTAACACCTCATGTATAGTTATTCAGATGTAACTAAACATGAGTAATGGCAAAATTTTTTAAGAAAGTCTGGCTTTTGATCAGGGAAACAGTTCAAAAATTTCAGGATAATGATCCTGTGGTTTATGCTGCTGCTATCGCATTTTTCACGGTTTTTTCTCTGCCTTCCGTATTGATCATCATCGTGCGTATTTTGAGTTCCTTTGTCTCTAAAGATGAAATACAGCAGAATATTGCCGAACAGATAGAATCGCTCATCGGGCCGGCAAGTGCAGAAGAAATTATCAGTATTATAGAAAACAGGGCGTTACAGAGTAGCGGTATACTGGTCACCATAGTAGGCATATTTTTCCTGCTTTTCAGTTCCACCGTGATTTTTGCCTTTTTACAGAAAGCACTCAATGCTATCTGGGGTGTAAAGCCCAAGCCTGAAAAAGGCGCACTCAAGTTTGCCAAAGACCGTCTGCTGTCCTTTTCTATCATTATAGTTCTTGGATTTCTGATGCTGGTATCGCTGGCGCTGGAGGCGATACTGTCTTTTGCCAGGGACTACCTGGAGGCATTGTTTTCTTCTTATACCGTTTATGTGATGGATGTGACTAATTATTTCATCGCGCTGGTCGTCATTTCAGGAATTTTTGCGTTGATATTCAAGTTTTTGCCAGATGCCAAGATTCGCTGGAGAGATGTACTGGTAGGAGCAGTGGTGACTGGTTTGTTGTTTTCTCTCGGAAAATTCCTGATCGGTCTGTTACTATCCAACACCAATATAACATCCACCTACGGAGCTGCCGGCTCACTGGCCGGAATCCTGGTCTGGGTGTTTTATTCTTCTATTATCGTCCTGATTGGCGCCATGTTTACCAGGGTTTATGCGGCCAACATTGGTAAAGAGATTGTACCCAAAAAACATTCCGTCCGGATAGAGACCCGGGAAGTAGAGGTTCGCTAAAAAGAGCCCCGAAAGGCTCTTTATTATCATCAATTATTTGCAAATAAGTAATTTTGTCAGACGACAGGATAGTTCCAGGGGGCACGATACGCTCTGGAAAGCAGCTTGTTCGCTTCAGGATCATTAGGAATCATCTGCTTGTCAACATCCCATTGAATACTGCGGCCCAGTTTGTAGGAGAGCATTCCCAGCAGGCTCATATTGGTAGAGTGATGGCCAATTTCAATATCACATACCGGGAGTTTATCACTTTCAATCGCCATCAGGAAGTCTGCCCACAACTCTTTGATATTCTGTTTATCAGGATCGTGCAATTGGGGTTCCTGGTGAATTAGCTGCTTGTTTTTGTCAGTGGGGTAGAAGGTCCATCCGTCTAGCCAGCCCATGTGGAAGGTGCCCTCGGTACCATAAAAATAGCAGCCGATATTGTGGTTTTCAGCATTATTGGCAGCATAATACCGATGTTCCCACACTGCCGTAAAATCATCAAATTCGTAGTTTACCACCTGGGTATCCGGTGCGGTGGTATTATCTTCTCGTATGTGCCTGTCCGCTACTGAATGGATGGATTTAGGCGCTTTTTCTTCAGTCCACCACAGTATCTGATCCAGCCAGTGGATGCCCCAGTCACCCAGTTGTCCGTTGGCAAAGTTCAGAAATTGCCGGAAGCCTTTTGGGTGCATCTTTTCATTATAGTCTACCAGTGGAGCAGGGCCGCACCACATATCCCAGTCCAGGCCGGCGGGGACTTCACTATCGGGTACTGGTTCACCGGGGCCTCCGCCATAATGTACAAATGCACGCACCATACCTATTTTGCCGGCTTTACCAGATTTCAGGAATTCCATGCCCGAAATATTGTGGGGAGATACACGGCGGTGGGTACCCACCTGTACCTTACGATTATACTTACGGGCAGCATTGACCATTGCCAAACCTTCATTTACTGTATGGCCAATTGGTTTCTCCACATATACGTGGGCGCCGCTTTGCACCGCAGCAATGGTAATGAGGGGATGCCAGTGGTCTGGCGTAGCCACAATAACGATCTCAGGCTTTTCTTTGGCCAGCAGTTCACGGTAGTCGGAGTAGGTTTTGGGACGGTCGCTGCTGAGACTGGTAGTTTCTTTCATTGCCGAGTCCAGCTGTCGCTGGTCTACATCACAAAGGGCTACTACCTTGGAAGTTCCCGAAGCGATAGCTTCTCGGAGGATATTCATGCCCCACCAACCACTGCCAATCAGGGCTGTGGTATACTTTTTATGTCGGCGGGTAGGCTGAAAAGTCCAGGCAGATAAGGCCAGGCTACTGGCGGCACTGCTGACAATAAATTTTCTACGGTCCATAGGTTGTCTTAATTTAGTCAGGAAATAACAGCTAATATTAAAAAATAAATGTGCTGAGAAAAGTCTATGCTGAAAATACTGCCTTATTGCGGATTGCTTGCCCTTACCATTTCGGCTTTGCCGGGAGGTCCGGGAAGGGTTTCCACGAGAAGGCCCAGGCTCCTGAGGTCTCTCTTTAATTGCCCTTTGGCCGAATAAGTGACGAAAACTCCCCCGGCAGATAAAAAACCGCACACCTTTTTCAGTATTTCAAATGACCAGAGTTCCGGCTGTTTGTTCGGAGCGAAAGCATCGTAGTAGACCAGATCGCAGTTGTTGTCCGGCATGGTATAATTTTCCAATGTTTGTACCCGCTTGGTGAGGCTGAAATTTGGAAGAACTTCCTGCTCCTGCTCCCAGGCTAAGGTGTGGACTTGCTGAAAAATATTCTTCAACTGCTCACTTTCTAAAAGTTCACCGTAATTCAGCTCACTGATAATTTCCTGCTTCAGCGGAAAAGCCTCTAATGTGGTGTAGTGGTAAGTCTTGTCAGGATTTCGCAGCGCGTGCGCAATGGTCAGGATGAGGTTGAGACCAGTACCCAGGCCCATTTCAAAAATGCGGATGCTCTGAAGATCAGGCTGGCTGGACAGCAGATAGTCCAGGCCCTGCCTGATAAATACGTGTTTTGACTCCCTGAGTGCCCCATGCCGGGAGTGGTAGGTTTCATCCATCTCCAGGTTGAGCAAAGTATGAGAACCGTCACCGGTGTCAATTACTTTTAGATTTTGCATTGCTTTGGCTTCAGGAGGAAAGGCGCTGGTCGCCGGAATCAATCATTTTTCCACCAGTACGATAGATCAGTGCTACGGCATGGGCAGCAATTCCTTCCTTACGTCCCACAAACCCCATTTTTTCAGAAGTGGTGGCTTTGATGGAAATATCCTCTTCACGGACCTTCATCACTTCAGACAGGGTTTTCTTCATAGCCGGAATATGCGGATTCACTTTGGGGGCTTCCAGGCAAACAGTCGCATCCAGGTTTCCAAATTCATAAGCATTTTCCCGAAGTAGCCGCATCACTTCGGTCAGTAGCTTTTTGCTGTCAATCCCTTTGTAAGCGGGGTCTGTATCCGGAAAGTGGAAGCCTATATCACGCAGGTTAGCTGCTCCCAGTATTGCGTCGCAGATTGCGTGGATCAGAACATCAGCATCAGAATGCCCTTTGGCTCCGTGGCTATGCTCCAGCCGTATACCTCCCAGCCAGAAATCGCGCCCTTCTACCAGTTGGTGTACATCGTATCCGTAACCTATTCTTATATTCATCTGATTGGTAGTAAATGTCAGGGTAAAAAAGTGTGAGGCTTGCATCCATTGCAAGCCTGACGTTAAGACCAAATCTATTGTTGTATCCAGCCCTCTACTTCTTCCAGCGTAGGGTTTTTGACATCCTTCAGCTTCATTTTCTTGCGCATACCGCAGACATCGTTGAACAGCTTATTGGGTGAAGATTCCTGCAATTGCTCTACCCTTACGATCCCTAGTTTCTGTAAAATAGGGACCAGTTCTTCTCTGACTCCAGCCGACGTAAACTCCTCATCAGATGAGACTTTTGCACGTACCTCAGGCTTCATCTGGGGGAAAAACAAAACCTCCTGGATAGAAGGCTGGTTCGTCATGATCATGCTGAGCCTGTCAATGCCAATACCCAGCCCGGCAGTGGGCGGCATGCCATATTCCAGCGCCCGCAGGAAATCCTCATCCAGTACCATGGCTTCTTCGTCGCCGCGCTTGCCCAGTTTGATCTGCTCTTCAAAGCGTTCACGCTGGTCAATGGGATCATTAAGCTCGGAGAAGGCATTACAGATTTCTTTACCGTTACAGATAGCTTCAAAACGTTCTACCAGGCCCTCTTTTTCGCGATGTTTTTTGGCCAGAGGCGACATTTCCACCGGATAATCAGTAATGAAAGTAGGCTGTATCAGGAAAGGCTCGCATTTTTCACCAAAGATCTCGTCAATCAGTTTTCCTTTTCCCATGGTAGCATCTACCGGCACTTTTAGTTCGTGGGCGGTATTGCGTAGTTCGTTTTCGTCCATCTGGCTGATGTCAACGCCCGTAAAATGCTCAATGGCCTCAAACATGGTGAACCTCTTCCAGGGCCGCTGAAAATCAATGGCATTTTTACCGACCTGTACCACTGTATCTCCGTGCAGGTCCATGGCAATTTTTTCTACCATTTCCTCCACCAGGTCCATCATCCAGTTGTAGTCTTTATAGGCGACATATAGCTCCATCTGGGTAAATTCCGGATTATGGAAGCGCGACATACCTTCGTTGCGGAAATCTTTGGCAAACTCAAATACACCATCGTAGCCCCCAACGATCAACCGCTTCAGGTAAAGTTCATTGGCTATCCTGAGGTACAGAGTCATATCCAGGGTGTTGTGGTGGGTCTTGAAGGGACGGGCAGCAGCACCACCATAAAGCGGCTGCAGAATAGGCGTTTCCACTTCCATATAGCCTTTGTCGTTCAGGAAGCCCCTCATGGAGTTGACCAGTCTGCTGCGTTTACGGAAAACTTCTCTCACCTCAGGGTTAACGATCAGGTCTACGTAGCGCTGACGGTAGCGCTGCTCAGGATCCGTAAATGCATCGTAGGTTTTGGAAGCACCGCTTTCGTCTTTTACCTCTTTTACAATAGGAAGCGGGCGGAGAGATTTGTTCAGCACCTTCATTTCGGTCACATGCAGGGTAATTTCACCTGCCTGCGTGGTGAATACAAAGCCTTTCAGCCCTACAATATCTCCGATATCCAGCAATTTCTTGAAAACGGTGTTATACAAGGTCTTGTCTTCACCGGGGCAGATATCATCTCTTCTTACATAAATCTGCATGCGTCCGGTAGAATCCTGGATTTCTGCAAATGATGCAGATCCCATGATACGGCGGCTCATGATACGTCCCGCCAGGCTTACATCCTTATAGTCTGTTTTTCGCTGCTCGTAGTATTGTTGAATATTCTGTATGCTTACATTGACTTCAAAGAGATCGGCAGGGTAGGGATTAATTCCCAGCTTCATGAGTTCTTCTCTCTCTTGTCTTCTTCTGACTTCTTGATCGCTAAATGGCATAATGGTATTTTAGTTGAGTGGCGCAAAAATAAAGATTTATCCTTACAGTTTAAACCTATCTTGGTGCTAAGGAGGCTTAATATTTAATTCTCTGGATATGGCTTTTGTTAGAATTATCAATCCATGGAAAACGTTCTAAAGGCGTAAATTTGTAATTTTAGCAATTCTGTCACATACAAAAGATATTGGTTCAGAGGCAAGTGATTTTTCACTAACATTGCAGTAATTCTGTACCAGCATAATGGTTTCACTGATGAATACCACTTTAACCACAAAGTATCTGTTATCTTTCCTGATTAAGTCGACATTGTTTAGCCTGTCTCTGATGGTGTTTTTCTCCTGTTCTTCCATCCGAAAGACCAAGAGCGTAGACACGGCTACCCCCCCTGATTTATCCACTACTGCTATTTTTGCATACGGTCAGGATTCAGTCATTGCGGATGACTTTCGCTATGTCTTCCTGAAAAATAACCGGGATTCTATTGAAGGACTCAGTGCTACTGCGTTGCGGGAGGCATTAACGGACTACCTCGATCTGTACATCAACTTCAAACTGAAAGTAAAAGCTGCTTATGATGCGAATATGGATGAAGAGCAGGCTTTTGTTCAGGAATTTGCCCAGTACAGAAATCAGCTGGCCAAGCCTTATATGGTAGAAAACCGCTTCAAGGAGCAAATGATTACTGAGGCTTATCAGCGCATGTCTGAAGAAATAAACGCCTCACACATCCTGGTAGCGGTGCCTGAAGGGACACGTGACACCCTAAAGTATTACCAGAAAGCCGATAGCCTGCGCCAACTCGCCGAGCAGGGTGCTTCTTTTTCCATGTTGGCAGAAGAATTCTCCGATGATCCTTCAGCACCACAGAATGGTGGTAATCTGGGTTATTTTTCTTCAATGCAAATGGTATATCCATTTGAAAATGCTGCTTACAGTACCCCTGAAGGAGCAATTTCACCGCCAGTCAGAACCCGTTTTGGCTATCATGTCATCAAAGTACACGACCGAAGGGCAACCCAGGGTAATGTAAAAGTAGCACACATTATGATCAGGCACCCCGAAGGGCAGCCCGGAGATAAAAGCTCTGAGGCTTATATGAAAGCGCAGCAAATTTACCAGGAACTACAGCAGGGCGGTGATTGGAAGTCGCTAACCGAGCGCTTTTCTGATGACCTCTCTACCCGTTCCAGCGGTGGTGAGCTACCTTACTTTGGAACTGGAGGTATGTTGAAAGAATTTGAAGATGCTGCCTTTTCTCTGAAAAATACCGGGGATGTGTCGCAGCCAGTCAGTACCCGCTATGGCTGGCACCTGATCAAACTGCTGGATCGTAAAGGATTGGCTCCCATGGATGAAATGCGTTCCCTCATTGAAAGAAAAGTACAGAGGGTACTGCAGGGAGAAGAAATGCAGGACGAAATGCTGAGCATGCTCAAAAATGAAAACGAATACCGGCAACAGAACATGAACGTCCGTAATACCATACTTTATATGAGTGCAGGACCGGAAGTAGCCAAACCCGCACCACAGACGATTCTGTTTTCGGTAAGAGATACCAGCTTTACCTTCAGTACCCTGGAAGAGTACCTGAGGAAGCAGGAAGTACAGCTCCCATTGAGTAAAGCAGTGGCAGAAGAAACTTACCAGTCTTTTGAAGAAGAAAAGATGATTTCCTACGAAGAAGCACATCTTGCAGAAAAATACCCTGATTTTCGTTTGCTGCTGCAGGAATATAAGGAGGGAATCCTGCTTTTTAATATTATGGAAAAGAAAATCTGGCAGCCATCAAATGATGATGTAACGGGGCTTAATGCCTACTACCGACAGCATCAAGACGAGTACCAGTGGAAAAAAAGGGTAGAGGCCACCATCATAGATGCCAGAAATGAGGCCATACTTCAGTCGGTGTTGGCAAAACTTGACGAGGGCAAGTTGAGCAGTGAAAAATCCACTGCCCTGGAGCAGGAGTTTAACGAAGATTCCCCTCTCAATCTCCAGATATACGCCGATGTCTATGAAGAATCTGCCGAAAGAAGCAAAGCGGAGTCAGTAATTGACCGGGTTGAGTGGAAAGAGGGAAGCTATTCAATAAGCGAAAATGGCAGGGCTTACCAGCTTATCATTCACGAAGTAATGCCGCCCCGAGGCAAAAGCCTGGAGGAAGTAAAAGGTATGGTGATCGCTGATTACCAGAAGGAACTTGAAGAAGCCTGGGTTGAACAGCTCAGAGGAATATACCCGGTTCAGGTAGACGATAATGTAGTGGAAGCGCTGATCCAACAAATACAAGTTGAACATGAATAGACTATTTTTGATCATTGCCGGCCTGATACTTTTGTCGGCCTGTCAGGAAAAAAGCCTGCCCTCATTTCTTAGGTTCAAAAACAAGGAAGCCCAGGAAGGCCAGCTCCTTACTCCGGTAGCCCGGGTGTATGACAACTACCTGTATCTGGAAGACCTGGAGGGGATTGTAGACGCCAATAGTAGCTCGTCCGATAGCGCCAGTATCCTTAACCGCTACGTGGATTCCTGGATTCGTAAGCAACTCATCATTGCTGAGGCGGCCCGACAGATTGAATTTGATGAAGCTGAGCTGGAAAGAAAAATTCTGGACTACAGATATGCGCTGATGGTATATGAATTTGAGAAAAAATACGTTAACCAGAGAGTAGAGAGCGAAGTTTCTGAGGAAGAAGTCAAAGCGTATTATGAGGAAAATAAAGCTAACTTTGAGCTCAAACAGAACATCATTAAAGGTATATTTGCCAAGGTACCCAAAGAAGCACCCCGTATCGGGCGTCTGAGGAACCTCTTTGAAAGTGAGCTGGATGATGAAGCCAGGGAAGAAATTAAGTCTTACTGCCTGAGTTTTGCGGCTTCCTATTCACTGGATGATTCTGTATGGTACGATTTTGAGGATGTGGTAAAGAATACACCGCTGGTCAGTATACCCAATAAGGTGCAGTTTCTGAAAGCAAATAACTTTATTGAAACCTCCGACGACATTTATGTGTATTTTGTAAAGGTAACTGATTATAAGATTACCGACCAGATTTCGCCACTGGAGTTTGTTCGGGATGATATCGTCAAAATCATTACCAATAAGCGTAAAGTAGCGCTTACCCAGAAACTTGAAGAAGATATTTATAAGGAAGCTAGTGAGAATAATGAATTTGAAATCTATACACCTACCGCTAATGAGAACCCAAAGCTTGCCAAAAGTCAGCCTGAGTAAAGCCCTGCTGACACTTGTGCTGTCCCTTTTTGGCTTTGCGCCAATAGCTCTGGCCCAGTACAGTGGTGCCAATACCATTGATAAAATAGTCGCCAAAGTTGATAATTATATCGTGTTACGGTCTGAACTGGAGACTGCGCTGATGGAAACCCAGCGCAATGCCAATACCAGGGCTAACCGCTGTGAAGTCCTTCGGCAACTGGTCATGGAAAAGGTGCTGCTGGCAAAAGCTGAAATAGATTCAGTCATCGTGTCTGAAGACGAAGTAAATTCCAATCTTGATCGCCGTCTACAGTACTTTATGAGTACTTACGGAAGAGACAATATTGAGGAACAATTTGGTAAAACTGTTGAGGAATTTCGGGATGAACTCCGGGAGGATATCAGGGAACAACTGACTGCGCAACAAATGCAGCAGACCATAACCCAGGGAATCAAGATTACTCCTGCCGAGGTCAAGAAATTTTACAACAGAATTCCCCAGGATAGCCTTCCTTTCTATTCTACCGAAGTAACCGTTGGTCAGATTGTGAAAAAGCCTACCGTCAGCCCCAATGAGAAAGAGAAGGTAAGAAAACAAATGCTTGAAATTAAGCAGCGGATCCTGGATGGAGAGAGCTTCGGCGAACTGGCTGAAGAATTTTCTGATGATCCCGGTTCTGCTGCCAATGGGGGTAACCTGGGATTTATGGAAAGAGGACAGCTCGTTCCTCAGTATGAAGCAGTAGCGCTGCAGATGCAGCCCGGAGAAATTTCAGACCCAGTGGAGTCTGAGTTTGGGTTTCACCTGATTCAACTGATTGAAAGAAGAGGTAACCGCTACGACAGCCGTCATATACTGCTGAAGCCTAACTCAACTGATCTGGACATTACCTACGCTGAAGAGTTTCTGGATAGTATCAGGAATGAAGTAATCAACGACACCCTTGATTTTGCCAAAGCTGCCAAGGAGTTTTCGGATGATAAGGAAACCGCCGGCAGTGGGGGATTCTTTATGGGACAGGATGGCTCAAACCGCGTACCTACCGATGAGATTGACCCCATTGTATTTTTCACCATTGATACCATGCAGATAGGCAGTATCACCCGTCCGCTGGAATATAGAATGCCCGATGGAAGCCCCGCGGTTCGCATACTCTACTATAAAGACCGTACCAAGCCACACCAGGCTAACCTTCGGGATGATTACCAGAAAATCTACAATGCGGCCTTGAATGAAAGAAAATCCAATGCGCTGAGAACCTGGTTCAACGATGCGCGCAATGATGTCTATATTGAAATAGATCCAGAATACAGCCTCTGTGATATCAACGGTAGCATCTGATGTCTTCTGGACATGCGTAATTCCGTAATTTCGTGAAAATTCTTCCCAAGCAGAACGACTTTTTCAGTCGTTCTGCTTATTTTAACTGCATTACACTCAGATTTTTTAGATAATTAACCAAACCACAAGTAATGGATCAGCAGCAAACTGAAATAGAACTGGCAGACAGGCTTCATGAAGATTACCAGAAACTTACCAATGAGATCGGCAAAGTAGTCATAGGCCAGGAACAGGTTGTAAAATTATTATTAACCTCCATCTTTTGCCAGGGCCACAGCCTGTTGGTAGGTGTACCCGGGCTAGCCAAGACGCTTCTGATCCATACCATTGCTTCTGCTATAAATCTTAGCTTCAATCGCATACAATTTACGCCAGACCTCATGCCATCTGATATATTGGGTGCTGAAACGATAGATAAGGAGCGTAATTTCCGGTTTATCAAAGGGCCTATTTTTGCCAATATCATTCTTGCTGATGAGATAAACCGTACGCCCCCCAAGACACAGGCAGCCCTGCTGGAAGCGATGCAGGAGTATTCGGTAACCGTGGCCGGTGTGCATTATCCACTGGAAAGACCGTTTTATGTATTGGCTACCCAGAATCCCATTGAACAGGAAGGTACCTATCCGCTACCTGAAGCCCAGCTTGACAGGTTTATGTTCAATATACAACTTGATTATCCCGCATATCAGTCGGAAGTGGATATCGTAAAAAGTACCACTTCAGATAGAAATTTCCAGGTGGATGAAGTCCTCTCGGGAGAGCAGATTGTAGCTTATCAGAAGCTGATCAGAAGAGTACCGGTAGCGGATAATGTCGTAGAGTATGCCGTAAGCCTGGTGCACAAAACGCGCCCACATACTAAAGGAGCCAGTGAGAAAGCCAATGAATTTCTGGAGTGGGGTGCCGGTCCGCGTGCCTCACAGTTCCTGGTACTTGCTGCCAAATGTAACGCACTGCTCAATGCAAAGTATTCACCTGATATAGAAGATGTGCAGGCGGTGGCAAAACCCATTTTGCGCCATCGTATTGTGCGCAACTTTAAGGCTGAGGCAGAAGGTGTTACCATTGACAAAATCATAGAACAGCTGCTCTAAAATCGGTCTACTTTGGGTAAACTGGTTAGGTTAACTATGCTATTCTAAGGTTGTTGCCGGTTGTCAATAATGAGGTAATTGCCGTCAAGAAAAGTTGGATAGGTACGCAGTGGAAACTGGGCTACGCCTCCACTAGGTTCTCCCTGAAAATTATAGACAGAATTGTCACACCCTTCCCTTAAAAACAGACCGGAAGGGTCAACATATACATAGGCGCAGATTTCATCCGTACGGTGAGGGCTGGCTTTTTCAAATGCCCGGTAGGTTGTAGCATTCTGCCGGTAAATAATAATTCCTTTATACCCGCCCAGGATCTCCACATAGCCTCCGTCTATTCTGAGGGGCAAGAACTGCTGATTGCTCAGGTTTAAAGTGGTATCTACCAGCACATAAGGGATGGGTGAAAGCCAGTTCTCTTCCTGGCAGCTACTGAAGGCCAGGAAGAGCAATGAACCCAATAAAAGCTGCAGAAACCAGGCGTGAAATTTTCTGAACATGTACATTAATTTGCTTGCTATACACAGCAAACGCAAATCCGGCAGCTTTTGTATCAGTTGAACTGAGAAAATTGCTTCAGAAAACGAATATCATTTTCAGTGAAAAGGCGCAGGTCTTTGATCTGGTACTTGATCATGGCAATGCGCTCTATCCCCATGCCAAAGGCAAAGCCGGTAAATTCTTCCGGATCAACACCACAGCTCTCCAGTACAAAGGGGTCAACCATACCGCAGCCGCCGATTTCCAGCCAGCCGGTACCTTTGGTCACCCGGCGATCTGCCTCGGTTTTGGTACCCCACCAGATATCAAGTTCAGCACTGGGCTCGGTAAAAGGAAAATATGAAGGCCTCAGCCTTATGCCGGTCTCCGGCCCGAAAAGTTCTTTGGCAAAGTGTACCAGGGTCTGCTTGAGGTCCTTAAAACCAACATTGCGGTCTACATACAAACCTTCAACCTGGTGAAATACACAATGGGCCCGGGCAGAAATAGCCTCATTACGGTAGACGCGTCCCGGCATGATGGCCCTGAAAGGCGGCTTTCCGTTTTCCATCAGGCGTATCTGTACCGATGAAGTATGCGTTCTGAGCACTACATCCGGGTTTTTTTCTATAAAAAAAGTATCCTGCATTTCGCGCGCAGGATGGTTGGGCGGGAAGTTCAGCGAAGTAAAATTATGCCAGTCATCTTCAATTTCCGGCCCCTCGGCAACATGAAATCCCATCCGCTCAAAAATTTCTACTATACGATTCCGTACTTGTGAAAGTGGGTGAACGGAGCCGAGTTGTTCAGGTACCGGAGGTAGCGTGAGGTCAGGAACATCAGCAATGCCCTGGCCGGATTTACTTACTTCCAGCTCAGCAATCAGGCTCTTGAATTTATCCTGGGCTGCGTTTTTTAGTTCATTCAGCCGCATGCCCGTTTCCTTGCGCTCCTCAGGGGCTACATTTTTGATCTCTCCCATCAGATCTCCCAGCACACTTTTACGGCTGATGAAACGCATCCGGAAGTTTTCCAGCTCTTCCTCAGAACTGGCAGTATATTGGTTAATTTCTTCTTTCAGAGAAAGTATTTTTTCATTCATGGTAAAGAGGCTTGCTTTTGGGCAAAGTTAAAAGTCTTCTGCTGATTATTAAAAAAAAAGCCCTTTCAATTGGTGCGCTGATAAAATGAAATTTTTTATACTTATTTGTCACACATGCTTACATTAGGGTAGCAATGATGCAGACCCAATGATGGGGTTTTTTAAACATATTCTATGGCTTCTATTTTTCGCAAAAGAAGAACTTTTGATGTCGTGTTGATGGGTGCTGGTAAACTGGCCTGGCACCTGGCCCCGGCGCTGGAGGGGGCTGGTCACAGGATTGAGCAGCTATATAGCCGCAATATTCCAAAAGGTGAGCGTCTTGCTGCCCGTCTCTACGAAACTTTTGTGACTGACAGCCTGGATTTTTCAGCTAGTGAGGCCGAAATTTTTCTCTTAGCGGTGAGCGATGATGCCATTCAGCAGATAGCAGCCGAGATCGTCTTGCCTGATGGTGCCATCCTGTTACATACTTCCGGTGGGCGTCCAATGGATGACTTAAGTGTAGCAGCGGCAGATGGTACGGGGGTACTCTATCCATTACAAACCTTTACAGTAGACAAGGAGCCCGATTTTCGGCTTGTTCCTTTCCTCATTGAAGCCAGTTCTGAATCTGTACTGAAGACAATATTTCAGCTGGCGAGCAGCCTAAGCCATCATGTAGAAAAAGCTAGCTCTGAGCAAAGGGCATTTTTTCATATCGCTGCCGTCTTTGCGTGTAATTTTACCAACCACATGATGCACATCGCAGAATCGCTTTTAGGTGAAGAAGGGCTGGACTTTGAAATGCTAAAGCCGCTGATGAAAGAAACCTTCCAGAAAGCGCTAAGTTTGGCGCCCTCCGTTGCACAAACCGGTCCTGCCGTTCGGGGCGACCTGTTGACCATGAACCGGCATATAGCAATGTTGCAGGAAGAAGATCCACAGCTTGCTAATCTGTACATGCTGCTTTCTGAGCATATTTCACGTTTCCATCAAAAGTAAAAAAAGCAGGTCTGCAAAGACCTGCTTTCCAGACTATCAAAGGAGCTTTACCATCCGGGAATAAAGTTTAGTCCGAAATTCCCCAACTTCCAGCCATTTTCCCTCAAAGGAATGGCGTAATAGGGTTCAATGATCAACTGACCAAAGAAATTGACCCGGGCCGAGATGCCGGTACTAAACAGTGGTAAAGACTGTATCTGCAGGTTACCGCCTTCGTCAGTTTCCACCGGAAGGCTGGTCTTGTAAGCCATACCCGCATCTAAGAAAAAATTCAGGTCAGATAATATCCAGCGAGACTTGATCAGAGCAAGGCGTTCCGGCCCGCTAAAGGGAATTCTTAGTTCTACATTACTCACCAGTATCCGGCTACCCACCAGTTGGTCTATATAATTATTGTCCGGGCTGATACCATTGATCACACTTTGGGAATCATAGCCTCTGATAAACACCGGATTACCCACGTATATTGGGAAAAGGCGTTCGCTGTCAGAATCCTGCCCGTATCTTCCGTAGTGCATCATCCTGAAAGCCAGGCTGAAAGGTTTGATGAAGAAGTATTTTCGGTAATCCGCAGTGACAGAATAGTAGTCCAACTCGCCAAAATACCGCTGACCATCCAGTCTGATCCTACTGCCCAGAAGGGGTGCTGCTATACCAAATTGTGAATTGTCCACAACATAGGCAGCATTCACGTTGGCAATATTATAGCTGTCCGGAGCATCAACTTTTTCTCTGTCTGTACCCAACTGGCTATTGAGGTAGTAATAATTATTGTAATGGTCTCTTCTGAAGCTGTAGCGAGCTGCAGAAGCCCCAAATTCCATCCTGGTAGTCGTAGAGAAGGGGTAAAAGGCGAATACTGACGCCTGATCCTCAAAAATTCTTAGCATATCCAGTTGTACATTGGTGACGGGGATGGGTTCTTCCCCAATGCTGATGGTATCCCTCAGGTAGCGCAGTCCGGCTGAGCGGTAGGGGATATGCGAAAGGCTTGCTCCCCATCCCAGCTGATGTTTCTGGTTGACATAAGCAAACTGTCCACCAAAATCGTATATTTCACCATTCAGCGCAATGCCGCCAAAGAGCTGATGGTTACCGAGTATGTCGCTAAACAGCATCTGCACACCACCAGCAAGCCCGGTTCCAAAACGGCTGGTAGATACGCCCACACCCGAATTACTAATGTAATCAAGCTTAAAATCCGGGCGATAGGGTACTTCCTTCACAGAATCCATTTCCACCGTTTTCTGCCCTCCGAATACAGCCAGATTCATATTCACCGGACGGCTGCTGACGGCTCTTATGGGAGGTAGGGTGGCAGGTCTGAAATCCACAGCTACGGGGTTCACCTCTTCCTGCATAAACTCACCTGGCTGAGCCCGGTACAATGCATATGTGTTGTTGAGATAATAAGAATAAATGATATCCCCCGTCTCGCGAGAAATACTGAGTGCCGGTGAAAGACTGGTGATGCCGCTGATTCCGGTAAAGTACCTGGTCATCTGGAAAAGCTTATCTGATTCCAAATCCAGCGTGTAGAGGTTACGGAAGCCATCTCTATCCGAGAGAAAATATATCCTTCTGCCTTCCGGACCAAAAACCGGGTTCAGGTTATCGGCACCGGGAAAGAAACGAAATACCTCTACTTCTTCTGTTTCGGTATCAAGAATGGCTACGCGGTAAGAGCTCCTGATGGATGATGATAAAATCCCTTCTGTCTGCTGGTCCGTACTGTAGACAATGTAACGGCCGTCAGGAGACCACGAAGGCGTCAGTTCCGCATACCGATCATTGGTTAATTGCTTTACTTCCTTACTATGAAGATTGAAGAGGTACAGATCATTTTGCCCTTCCACGGTGCCGGATACGAGGATATTGTTACCGTCAGGCGACCAGGAAGGGTTATTAAAAGAAGGTACTCCCGCTAATTCATGCACTAGCTGACGGTTTGGATTGGCTACATCTACGATAGCCAGTTGATTTTTCCCGCCTGCATACACAGTAAAGGCGACCCTGTCGCTGAAGGGAGAAAAGGAGGCAGCTGATTCCAGTATACTGAAGGCATCAATGTGGTTATTCCGACTGGTGCTACTGAGTGTTTTGATCACTTCCCCAGTACGGGCATCGGCCAGCAGCAGATCCAGTGAAAAAATATTTTCTTCAGAATAATAGGCAAAGTACTCCCCATTGGGACTCAATGTGGGTACGATATTGGTTTTGGTTTTTGATTTTTCACGGGTTACCAAAGGGCTTCCTATCACTTCAGTAGTAGTAGTTTCCAGGTAAGGCTGGTAATAATTTTTTAGGGCAGTCTCCCACATTTTGGAGAAAGTGTCCTCGTCCAGGTTCAGCAATGAGTCCATGGCATAGGAATAGCCATACATGGCGGTATTTTTAAACAGGGGTTTGATGATATCGTCGCCCCATATACCGGCAGTAAACGCCCAGAAGGCATGTCCGTAGCGGTAAGGAAAATATTCATACATCTTGGAAGTCATTTCTTCCAGCGTAGGTACGTCATCCTGTAATACTGCATCGCGCATCCACATGGCAGTATGAGAGGATATGCTGCCAATGGACATGTATTCAGCTAAACCCTCTACCATCCAGAGAGGCAGGTTACGGATAGAACCCAGAGAGGTAGAATCACCAGCCCGCAAGATATTGTACTGAAAAGCATGCACCATTTCATGTCCCAGGACATGGTTGGTTTCTGCATAGGAACTGGTAAGGGGCATCACAATCCTGTTTTTTAAGCCTTCCGTAACACCTCCGGTACTGGTCCCTATCGCTCCTGAGATGGCATTGGTCTGCTGAAAATCAGCGTGATTGTTATAAAATAGTATTGGGTTTTTGAATTTGATGGTATCCTGCAGTATCTGCTGGTGCAGTTTGTACCAGCGCTCCGTATCCCTGATCAGATCGCGCTCCAAATCCGGATTATCCAGGTAATGATAGATTTTGAAATGAGGGGTTTCCTTCACCTCAAATTCAAAGGTCCGGTAGCGAGGCTTATTTTTTCCAAAATATTGTGCTTGCACCATCCCGATAAATGAGATGAAGATGGTGAAGAAAGCAATATAAAATTTTACAAATCTACTTTCCATATCAGTAAAATTTAAAAATGAAAGAAGGATTCATCAAAAAAATAACGAAAAAAAGTAGCTGAAGTATATATAAAATTAAGCTTAATTAGTCGTGTAATACCGCTCTTTATGGTTTTAAAGCCTGTTTGTGCATTCTTAAGCAAAACCAGCCAATGACTGCTGATCTACGCCTCTTGCCCTAGGATACTGACACATTTTCGCTCCTGAAAGATGTAAACTCAGTAGGAAAATGTATAAGCCAGAGAGTTGTATGCTGCTCTCTTGTTTTTAAGCACTTGTAGGTAAAATGATGCCTGACAAGTAGACAGGATCATTGACTGCTGATTGGTTGTCATATTTAAATAGCTGACAGTGAGTGCTTTAAATAGATACATGAAAAAAACTTTATATATTATTTTTTAAATATGAACATATATTAATATATTTGCGTATAAGCTAAATATGATGGAAACAGCGACATTGATCAGTACAGAAAAACTAGAGAAAGCAGCGTTCATACTAAAAACGATTGCGCATCCTCTCAGAATTGCCATAGTAGACCTGCTTTCCAAGCAGGGGAAACTCTCTGTAGGGGAGATTACGGATATTCTGGGTTCAGAACAATCTCTGACTTCTCACCATCTTTCCAATATGAAGTTGAAAGGAGTACTGGATAGCGAAAGAGACGGACAGAAGATTCTGTACTACCTTAAAATGGAGGAGGTTACCGGCGTTTTAAGATGTATGAGTTCCTGCGATACGATATAATATTTTTAATAATATATGAATAAATAAACATATAATCACTTATTAGATATGGAGAATGTAGTGGGACTTTTTGCGGCAATCACGATAGGGGTCAGTCTGGGACTGATTGGTGGGGGAGGATCTATCCTTACGGTGCCGGCACTGGTCTACCTGATGCACGTTGAACCTGTACTGGCTACTGCTTATTCACTTTTTGTCGTTGGCCTGGCTTCCCTGATAGGTTCAGTAAATTATATGAAGAAGGGACTGGTTAGCTATAAAACAGCGCTGGTGTTTGCGATTCCTTCGCTCACGGCCGTTTTTCTTACCAGAAAATTTATCGTACCCGCCATTCCTGATGAAATCCTTCGCCTGGGTGATTTTGTGCTCACCAAAGATCTGGCGATCATGCTCTTTTTTGCAGTTATCATGGTAGCGGCAGCGCTTTCTATGATACGTTCAGGCAAGAAAAAAGCAGTTGAGGGAGAGGAAATTCAATTCAATTACCCCATGATACTGTTGGAAGGTGCTGTCGTAGGGGTACTCACCGGCATCGTTGGCGCAGGTGGTGGTTTTCTGATCATACCCGCGCTGGTTCTGCTGGCAAGATTACCCATGAAAATGGCGGTAGGAACCTCATTACTGATCATTGCTGTCAAATCTTTGATCGGCTTTCTGGGAGATATCAGTGAACAACTTATTGACTGGGATTTTCTGCTGCTATTTTCCGGCTTTGCGATTGCCGGAATCCTGATCGGTTCCTTTTCTTCAAAATACGTTTCGGCTGGCAAATTGAAAGGTGCCTTTGGCTGGTTTGTGCTGGTTATGGGTGCATATATTATCGCCAGAGAACTGATGGTATCATTATAAATTATTCAATCACAATCTTTAAATCCACAAAATCATGTACGTAGAACAAATCTATACCGGATGCTTAGCTGAGGCTGCTTACTACATTGAGTCAAACAAAGAAGCAGTAATCATTGACCCGCTAAGAGAAACTGCTCCTTACCTGGAACTAGCTGAGAAGAGAGGCGCCAAAATCAAGTATATTTTTGAGACCCACTTCCATGCTGATTTCGTTTCAGGTCACCTGGACCTGGCCCGCAAGACCGGTGCTACCATCGTTTTCGGACCAAATGCACAACCCGAGTATTCAGCCTATGTAGCCCATGACGATGAGATGTTTTATGTTGGAGATGTTCGGATCAAGGTGCTGCATACCCCTGGACATACCATGGAATCCTCCTCTTTCCTCTTAATTGATGATTTGGGAAAAGACTATGCCGTATTTACCGGAGACACCCTCTTCAATGGCGATGTAGGTCGTCCTGACCTGGCGGTCAAAACAGACCTGAGCCGTGAGGATCTTGCTGCGCATCTTTACGATTCGCTGCAGGCAAAAATTCTGACCCTGGATGATGATGTTATCGTGTATCCGGGCCACGGTGCCGGCTCCCAGTGCGGTAAAAATATGAACAGTGAAACCTATACCACCATCGGTGCGCAGCGGCAGTTTAACTATGCACTGCAGCCTATGCCCAAGCAGAAATTCGTAGAAGTGGTTACTGATGGTCTGGAAGCGCCTCCTGCATATTTTCCCGAAAATGCGCGGATCAACAAGCATGGTTACCAGAATATTGATGAGATCATGCAGCGCAACCTGAAACCTCTGGATGTAAAAGCTTTTGAAAATGCAGTTACTTCAGGAGCCGTTATCCTTGATGCCCGTGAGCCCGAATCTTTTGAAAAAGGCTTCATTCCCGGCTCTTTGAATATAGGCCTGGAAGGGCAGTATGCTGTCTGGGTAGGTACCCTAATAAAAATTGACCAGGCCCTGGTGCTGATTACCGAAGTAGGTAAGGAAGAAGAGGCTGTGCTCCGGCTAGCCAGGGTAGGGTTTGAAAATGTTAAAGGTTATCTGAACGGAGGCGTAAAAGCCTGGGAGGAAGCTGGCCGTAAACTACAGCAGGTGGATTCAGTAGCTGCCAGCGAGGTGCAGCCACTGATGGATGCCGGGTATGCCGTGTTGGACGTCCGCAGAAACACTGAAGCACAGGCTGAGCATGTGGAGGGTGCTATCAATATCCCTCTCAAAGATCTGGAAGCGCGTATTGGTGAATTACCCAAAGACGAGAAATACCTGGTACACTGTGCCGGTGGTTACCGTTCCATGATTGCTTCTTCCATTCTTACCAACCACGGTTATAAGAATTTCAAGAACGTTACCGGAGGGTTTAAGGATATTAAAGAGAATACAGATGTAAAGTTACTGGCTGGCAAATGCCCGACTCAGTTGAGACAGGAAAAGTTAGCGTCTGTTAATTAATGTAATAAAGCAAAGGGTAGGGGGTACCCCCTTACCTTTTCTAAATAAATAATCTTAATACAAATTTAGTAAAGTTTAGAAGCTATGGTTGAGATGATAAAAAAAGTGTTTGGGAGCTTAAAGGTAGGAGGGAATTCCTGCCAGCATGTCAACGCTGCCCAGGCTAAAGAACTCATGGAGGAAATTGGCAGAAAAAACTATGAAATTATTGATGTCAGGACTCCAGACGAGTTTAGATCAGGTCATTTAAAAGGCGCTAAGAATATCAACCTGTTTGATTCCACTTTCAGCCAGAAGGTTGGGCAACTGGACACAGATAAAACTTATTTTCTGATCTGCCGCAGTGGAAACAGAAGCGGAAGTGCCTGCTCCAATATGATGAGGCTTGGTTTTGCCAAAGTCTATAATATTTCCGGTGGTATGATGTACTGGCGGTAATTCTTTTTCGTATACAGACAATTATAAAATCAGTAAGTTAAAATGAAAGCATTTCTTTATGAACCCTGGCCATGGTATGTAGCCGGGCCGATAATTGGCTTAATGGTACCTTTGTTACTGCTTCTGGCCAACAAACAGTTTGGTATTTCTTCTTCTCTAAGGCATGCCTGTGCTGCCTGTTTTCCTTCTAATATCTCGTTTTTCAAATATGACTGGAAAAATGAAAGCTGGAACCTGTTCTTTGTATTGGGTATCCTCATTGGCGGTATCATAGGTGGCTTCTTCATGGATAGCAGTGAGCCCATTGCTATCTCTACCGATGCAGTGGCACAATTGAAAGCACTGGGAGTAGAACAATTCTCCGGTTTTGTCCCGACCGACATTTTCTCCTGGGAGAACCTCTTTACTATGCAGGGATTATTTTTTATGGTTCTGGGTGGATTTATGGTAGGCTTTGGTGCCCGTTGGGCAGGAGGTTGTACCTCGGGTCACGCGATCATGGGATTATCCTACCTGCAGTGGCCTTCCCTGATTGCGGTGATTGGCTTCTTTATCGGTGGTCTGACCATGACCCATCTGATTCTTCCACTCATCTTAAATTAATGAATCATGCATCAGACAATAACAAAAGACAAAAAAGATACTGTAGTAAGCAAAAAAGGCCAGAGCCCGTTCCTCTTTATTTTCCTGGGAATATTTTTTGGGTTCGCTTTGACCAAAGCAGAGGTGATCTCCTGGTTCAGGATACAGGAAATGTTTCGCTTTGAATCTTTCCACATGTACGGCATCATCGGAATGGCTATTCTGGTAGGTTTTATTTCGGTGCAGTTGATCACCCGTTTTAATATCAGATCTCTGGGAGGTGAAATGATCAGCCTCAAACCCAAGAAGTTTCATCCGGGAGTATTGATCGGAGGAATTATCTTTGGACTAGGCTGGGCTACTACCGGTGCCTGCCCCGGTCCGCTCTTTGCCCTGATCGGTAATGGACTGACAGTTTTCATCGTACCCTTGCTGAGCGCCGTTTTGGGTACCTGGGTGTACGGACGTTTCAGAGAAAAGCTGCCTCACTAAAACCAGATAGCAGCTGCTTATTTACCAAGGGGAGCGCTAAAGGTGTTCCCTTTTTTTTTTGAAATAGGTCCATCTGATATTGGAAAAGCAGTAGGTTCTGCGGAATCCAGACTATTGACTAATATTTTCTTCGGCTTTTTCAAAAACTGACCTATGTCATTTTATTCGCTTAATAATATGTATATATTTACATATGATATTTTATCAATAAAACAACCTTAACAATGGAAACGCCAAAAGACATTCGTAAACACCAGGTGTTAATTTTGGGAGGTGGTACTGCCGGTATCACTGTGGCTGCACAACTGCACCGCAAGGACAAAAAACTGGACATAGCCATCATGGAGCCTTCTGAGAAACACTACTACCAGCCCGCCTGGACGCTGGTGGGAGCAGGAGCGTATGATCTGGCTGACACCGAAAGAGATGAGAAAGATTATATACCCAAAGGAACTACCTGGATCAAGTCCTATGCAGAAAAGATTGATGCGGATCAGAATATGGTCTACACCCGCGATGGACAACAAATCAAATATGACTACCTGATCGTAGCAGTTGGTATCCAACTGGATTGGGATGCCATTCCCGGTCTGAAGGAGGGGATAGGTAAAAATGGTATCTGCAGTAATTACAGCAAAGACTACGCGGAATATACTTACGAATGTATCAAAAACTTCAAAGGCGGTAATGCACTTTTTACCCAGCCGGCTACTCCGGTTAAATGTGGTGGTGCACCCCAGAAGATCATGTACCTGGCAGAAGATTACTTCCGCAAGCATGGAGTAAGAAACGATACCAACGTCATATTTGCTACCCCCGGGTCAGTCATTTTTGGAGTTAAAGAATTCGCCAAAACGCTGAATGGAATCATCCATGACCGGGATATTTACCTCAAACTGTACCACAAACTGGTAGAGATCAGGCCTGATACCAAAGAGGCTGTGTATGAACTTTCAGGGGCTGAAACTGGCTGCGTCACGATAGATGATGTAGAGCAAAAACTCAGGATGAAGGTAGAAGGAGAAACCCGAGTGGTGATTCCTTTTGAAATGTTGCATACTGCACCGCCACAGAGCGCACCTGATTTTATCAAGAAAAGTTCACTGGCAGTAGCAGACAATCCTCTCGGATGGGTAGATGTAGATAAATACACACTGCAGCATAATCAGTATCCCAATGTATTCGCCCTGGGAGATGTGGCCAACCTGCCCACTGCTAAAACAGGCGCAGCGGTACGCAAACAAGCGCCGGTGGTAGTAAAAAACCTTTTAACAGTCATGGCCCAGGCCTCCATCAACGGTAATAAGCAGTACGATGGTTACAGTTCCTGTCCACTGGTGACTTCATATGGCAAGATGGTGCTGGCAGAATTTGACTATGACAATAAGCCCACTCCGTCTTTCCCCTTTGATACGACCAAAGAGCGCTATAGCATGTGGCTGTTCAAAAAGCACTTTTTGCCCTGGATGTACTGGAACGCCATGCTTAAAGGTACCGCCTGATGAAGGCTCATTTGTTTGAGAATGACTCAGTTTCTGCTAAGTCATTCTCTTTTTTATTCTTTTTGACTATAAAAAAGGTCTAACTTTTAACATATGAATGCTACTGGTTTACAAAAAATTGCACTTCTGCTTACCCTCGCTTTATTGCTGGTCTTTGCTTCCTGCAACAATCCCAGGCAGGATAATGAAGCTGCTGCTGAGGAAGTGACTGAAGCGCAGATTGAAAAACTTGCCCTTGAAAGAGGGAAATTGATAGCGGAAGCTTCACAGGCTACACTGTCAGCCAACCTAAAGAATGCAGTGCAAAGGGGTGGCATTGCAGAGGCATTTAGCTTTTGTAATATCCGGGCCATGCCTCTTACTGACTCTCTAAGCCGTCAGTATAACTCAGAAATCAAACGTGCAACCATCTGGCCTCGCAATCCCGCAGATAAAGCCTCAGCAATAGAAAAACAGGTAATTGAGGCCTATGATCACCAACTCAAGGATGGGATAGCACCAGAACCCAAAGTCATCAATCTTGATGAAGCATTTGTATTGTATACACAGCCGATCGTGATCAATAATGGCCTTTGTCTTAATTGCCATGGAGAAGCAGGAACACAGGTTCAGTCAGAAACACTGGCTTTGATTCAGGAAAAATATCCCGAAGATGGGGCAACTGGTCATAAGATGGGAGACCTGAGAGGCATATGGAGTATCAGGCTGGCAAAATCTTCTCTGAAAAATGACGTGATGGGAATGCTTGAATAAGGAGATATAACCTAAAAATGGAACACAATAGTAGAGCTCCATGTGTCATTTGGCCTTTTGCATAATTGACAGGCTACTTTGTTACTGGGTGATAAAGCTGACTGTTGAACTTGCCACAAAAAAAGACCATGATATTACATGGCCTTTGCAAAATATTTTCTCAGGAAAAACTATTCTCCCTGTAGCTGCTTTTTGGGACTGTAGCGGTACACCTCATCCAGATGCTTGGAGTTGTTACGCGTGTAGTGCAGGTCTTTGAGAATACCATCTTTGAGGCTATACACCCAACCATGAATAAAAGGAAAATTGTCTTTTTCCCACTCTTCCTGTATAAAGGATACCATGCTCAGGTTGTTGACCTGTTCAAAAATATTCAGCTCTACATAGCGGTTGGCCCTATCCTCTTCATTTTCTACTGCATCCAGTTCATTTTTGTGAAGTCTGTATACATCTTTGATGTGAACCAGCCAGTTATCCAGGTAACCGAATTTTTCGTGTGACATCGCTGCCTTAACACCTCCGCAGCCATAATGACCGCAAACAATGATGTGCTTAACTTTCAGCACCTTGACGGCATAGTAGACCACGCTCAGCAGATTAGAGTCAGTGTGGACTACCATATTGGCAATGTTACGCTGAACAAAAATAGAACCGGGCATGGCGTTGGTAATCTCAGAAGCTGGCACCCGGCTGTCAGAACATCCTATCCATAGATACTTCGGTGACTGGCCCTGGGCCAGGTGATCAAAAAAATCAGGAATTTTTTGTTTGGTGGATTCTACCCATTCCTTATTACCCTTCAATAAATTTTCAAATGAATTAGGCATTTGCGTAGGTTGGTTTAGTTGAACAGCCGAATAAAATTAAAACGTAATAAACAGCACTACTGTTTAAAAAACAGAAAATGAGGTTTCTATGCCCAGAGTATACGATACATCATAAAGAATTGCAAATGAATTTTTTTCACTTCCTGCAAAACTGTTGCATACTCAAAACTCGCCTGAATTTAACAAACTGCCTTAAATAAAGCTGGCCATTTGATGCTGCAGTTCCAACGCGGCTGCACGGGCGGCATCAGCAAAATTTTCGTCATTAGAGGCATAAATAATACTCCTGGATGCATTCACCAGCAGGCCGATATCATCATTTATTCCATACCTGACTACTTCCTCTAAACTACCGCCCTGGGCACCTACACCGGGAACCAGCAGAAAATGGTCGGGAATAATTTTCCGGATGTCTGCCAGAGCATCAGCCCTGGTAGCACCCACGACATACATCATATTCTCAGGGGTACCCCAGTAACGGCTTTCTTTCAGTACCTTTTCGTACAGAAGGTTTCCGTTTTCTTTTAATTCCAGTTGTTGAAAATCTTCACTTCCCTTATTTGATGTCAGTGCCAGCAGGATAACCCATTTATTGTCAAACTGCAGAAAAGGCGTCACGCTGTCGGCGCCCATGTACGGGGCAACGGTAACAGCATCAAAATCCATCTGCTCAAAAAAAGCCCTGGCGTACATGGATGAGGTGTTACCGATATCACCACGCTTGGCATCAGCAATGGTTAAAACAGTATCAGGAATGATATTTAGCGTATCTGACAAACTTTGCCAGCCTGCTATACCCATAGCTTCATAAAAGGCGAGGTTGGGTTTATACGCTACGCAAAGGTCTGCCGTGGCTTCAATGATTTGCCGGTTAAATTCATAAACAGGATCCTCAAACTCCAGTAGATGGGGAGGTATTTTATGAATATCGGTATCAAGGCCGATACAGAGGAAAGATTTCTTTTTGCGAATCTGGTCTATAAGTCCTTGTCTGGTCATGTTGTAAAAATAAAAAAAGCCGCAGATATGTGTCTGCGGCTTCAAAGCTAAAATTATTTTAATCATTAGCGAAGGTCTACTACTTCCACACCTGCATATTTACTCTTGTCAAAAGAGAAAACATCATTGGAAATCTCAACTTCAGGATTGAAGTTGCTGATCTGGTAGGTGTAAATAGTCCCGTTTTTATCAAATATCTGCCACTTATTGAGCGTCTTTTCATCCTTGCTGATATGCAGTTTTATTTTAAAAAACTGGTTATCGCTATTTTCCGGCAGCAGGTCAATAATATGGTAAGTAGCGCCATTTTCTGTCTGATCTTCCAGGTATACGTATTTGAACCCTCTCTGGTAAGCATTATAGATTTGGGTAGGAGAGATATCACCTTCTGAAGGATCATAATCATCTATATTCACCTCATTTACTTCTTCCAGATATGTCCAGACGGTTTCTCCATCGTTTATGATCTCCTGACCGCCCATATTCAGCCGGTACTTATCACCTTTTACAATGATTTCACCCTCAAAATCTTCGCTGATGGACTGGGAAGGATTTTCCATAGAATAAGAAAAATCAGACTCAAAAGAGCCAATTTTCTGATACTGTTCACTCATCGCATCCAGTATTTCCTTGGCTTTAGGATCATATTGTGCGTAGGAAAATTGTGCAGTCAATATCAGGCAGAACAAAAAGCCGCTGCCCCACTTTATTATGTTAATATTTCTCATCTGTATGTTTAGCAAATTATTTAAAACTTAGTATCAAGATTATTCAATAACTGTTCCAAACTGTACTCATCCTGGATGAGCACTTCCCTGGCTTTACTCCCCTCAAAGGCTCCTACGATACCGGCAGCTTCCAGTTGATCAATGATCCTGCCAGCCCTGTTATAGCCTAGCTTCAGCTTCCTTTGTATCAGGGATGTACTGCCCTGCTGATGGTGCACAATCAGGCGGGCAGCATCTTCAAACATGGTATCACGGTTCTTGAGATCTACCTCGGTAACATCAGAACTATCGCCATCATCACCTGCAAACTCCGGCAATACATAGGCGGACTCGTATCCTCGCTGAGAGCCGATAAAGTCACATATTTCGTCAACTTCAGGGGTATCAATAAAAGGACATTGGAGGCGGATAAGTTCGGAATTGACCGACAAAAGCGTATCTCCCTGTCCTACCAGTTGTTCTGCACCGCCGGTATCCAGGATTGTCCGGGAATCCACCTTGGAGGTAACCCGGAACGAAAGCCTTACCGGGAAATTGGCCTTGATAATTCCGGTAATGACATTGACTGAGGGGCGCTGGGTAGCCACTACCAGGTGAATACCGATAGCTCTGGCCAGTTGGGCCAGCCTGGCAATAGGCGTCTCTACTTCCTTGCCGGCAGTCATCATCAGGTCCGCCAGTTCATCAATAATCAGTACAATATAGGGCAGAAAGCGATGTCCCTGTTGTGGGTTGAGCTTGCGGTGCACAAACTTATGGTTGTACTCCTTAATATTACGGCAGCCGGCTTCCTTCAGCAGGTCATAGCGGTTGTCCATCTCTATGCACAGCGAATTAAGCGTATAGATAACTTTTTTGGTGTCGGTAATGATGGCCTCATCACTGTTGGGGATTTTAGCCAGAAAATGCCTTTCTAATTTATTATAAAGCGTAAGCTCTACCTTCTTGGGGTCAATCAGTACAAACTTCAGATGAGAAGGGTGTCGCTTGAATATGAGGGAAGTGATCAGTACGTTCAGGCCAACAGATTTACCCTGACCGGTGGCCCCTGCTATCAGCAGGTGGGGCATTTTTGCCAGGTCAGCAATGTATAGTTCATTGGTGACGGTTTTACCCAGAATAATCGGCAACTCTTTATTGCTTTTCATGAACTTTTCAGTGGTCACAGAAGAGTTCATACTGACTATTTCCCGGTTTTTATTGGGCACCTCAATACCTATCGTGCCCTTGCCGGGGATTGGAGCAATAATTCGGATACCCAGTGCTGCCAGGCTGAGAGCGATATCATCTTCCAGGTTTTTAATTTTGGATATTTTGACACCGGCTTCCGGCACAATTTCATAAAGGGTGACAGTGGGACCAATAGTAGCCTTGATAGATGAAATGCCGATTTTGAAGTTAATCAGCGTTTCTACGATCTTATCTTTGTTATTTTCCAGTTCTTCTTTAGTGACCTTTACCCGCTCATTTTCGTAGGAGGGTAGCAGGTCAGGGGTGGGGTAGCGGTAGCTGGAGAGGTCCAGGGTGGGGTCATAATTTTCCTGATGAGAAGCATGTTTTTCCTCCAGCTGTTCTTCTACTTCCAATTCAAAGCCGGGCTTATTTTCTTCTCTGCTCGGTTTCTCTTCAGTATGAAATTCTTCAGGAAGTTCTACTTCCAATTCAGGAGCGCCGGTTTTTTCCTGTCCTTTTTTCGTTTGCTGCTTCTCTACATCAAATGAGAAAGTTCCGTCTTCAGCTGTATCATATACCTGTACTTCCTCTACCTTGGGTTTTTCTTCTTCTGGTGGAGCTTTTGTGGCAGATTTTTCATCATAGCCAGCAGTTTTAGCCCTGGGTTCAAAGTGGAAATGATGGGCTACATCAAAGAAATAAATAACAAATACGAGCAGAGAAAATAGCAGGAGCAATATCGTTCCCCAGCCCATCAGTCCGTCGGACAGCAGTGCCAGTTCGTACCCTACACCGCCTCCCAGAAAGCTCCAGGGACTTGCACCATCCTGCCGGTAAACCAGGTATCCCAGTAACAGGCTGGTCCAGATCAGGAAAAAAGTGACAAATTTGAATGATTTATAGGGAGATATCAGTTCGCGCCGAAAGACTATTTTAAAGCCAGTCACGAAGAGCAGGGGGGGAATCAGTAAGGACGCCAGTCCGAACCAGCGGTAGATAAATAAATAGGACGCAACCGCCCCGATCAGGCCCAGCCAATTTTCGGTCTCCATACCGGAAGCCCTAAGCTCGGTATCAAAGACTGCCTCTGCCACACTCTGATCTGCCTTTCCGGTAAAGATATAGGAAATGAAAGCGATCATCAGGTACACAGCCAGCACGATGAGAAAAAATCCACCGGCAAGATGGAAGCGTTTGTCCTTATAGAAGGAAATTTGAATTTTTTTTCGTTCCTGCTTACTTTTTTTGGCCTTTTTATAGGTATTTGATTTGTACGTTTTCTCCGCCATACCAGTAATTGATTGCTTTCCCTACAGAACTGTTTTTTCAGATTTTTTCAAATATACACAAAGCCGCTACAAATCGTATTACGCCTGACTTTAGCTCTAAAGTGTGACAAAGAAAGGAAAATTGAAAAAAAGAGCAGATTTGTATCAATGTTTTTTCTCAAATTTCTGTTACCAATCATATCCAGGTTAAATACAGGCATTTATGCAACATATATAATAATGAATGATAACAGTTTGACTTATGCAACAACAAAACAGGACCACATTATGTGAGTCTGAAAACGGTAGGGTAAGCGTCGTTAACAACGGTGTTGCCTATGAGTTAAATTTTCGGGACATCATACTGATACTGACCTCCCAGCAGTTTTATGCGCTGCGGCGTTACCTGGAAAGGCTGGACGAAAACGAGTGGTTCAGGTCTCCCGAAGAAGAATTCTCCCTGGTTTATTTTGCACCGCTTTGTGCCAATTACTACATGACGCGCAAGGATCTGCAGGAAATGTTAAAGCTTTTGCTGGAAGCATCTGCCATGATCAAGGTGCATCAGAGGCTGTATTTTAAAACCGAGAAAACAAGGATCAACTAGGTTTTGCCTCGCAAAGAACACTTTTACGCTTATGCGGATCCTGCTTATTCCTTTCACAGCGAGAAAGTAAGTCTGCTGGAGTATGCGTATTCTGGCATCAGTCGGATAGCCATTAGCAGCCAGCGTTGAAGTGGGGTAGCGTGTGATTAAATGACATGCTTTTTAAACAGGAGCGGCGTCTTAAGTTGCAGAACGGTTTTCTCTGGCAGTATGATATACCGGGAGGGTTCCTGTTTGATAAACACCAATATGACCAGGCCCTGGGACTTACTGCTCAAAATGCTTATTAACAAAAAAAGGCTTCCGGAGAGGGAAGCCTTTTAGATTTTATATAAGTGTAAAATTATGCGTTTGCTTCTGCTTCTTCAGGACTGTGCAGGAAGCCAATAGCCAGAGAATCCTCGCCGAGAAAGTGCTCAATATGATGCGCACGGTCTTCAGTCTTATACAATTGCTTTTCCAGCAGGTTTTTGGTCGCATAATCGCCCAGCTCAAAAGCTTCTTTGATACTTTTTCTGAGCTCAATAGCAATCTTTTTTTCTGCGGCCATATCTTCTTTCAGGCTTTCCCTGATACGAAATACGCCCTGAGGCTCATGTTTTATGTAGGATATTTTAGCAAACTCAGCCGGGCTGCTGGTAGGGGCATACCCCATGACAGTCAGACGCTCAGCAATTTTGTCAAACCCCTTATGTAATTCATTATAATTTTCTTCAAAGAAAAGATGCAGGTCGCGAAACTGCGGGCCTTCTACTAACCAATGGTGTTTGTGATATTGATGGTATAGGGTCATGAAGGAGGCCAAATGACGATCCAGATGTTCAGCCATTTTTTTTGCTACATCTTTGTCCAGTCCTACCGGGTTTCCGTCATATTCATTTTGTCCTCTTAATTTATCCATAGTAAAAAATAGTATTTAATGTCTAAAAATAGTTTCATTATACTAACCGTGAGAAACTGTGATAGTTTGATGTTTTTTCAATTTACAGTGGCATTTATGTCAGTCAAATGCTAAATTTCTGAAACGCTTAGATTAAAGGTCCAATTTGGAGTGCATGAAAAAAACTAGTTCAGACGTACGTCAATTCCATTTTAGCAGCAATGGTAAAAACCATGGGCACGCTGTTCTGGAGAAAAAACGGAAAGACCGTACTGAAAAAATGCTCTTTATCAGTTTACTGCTTTCGTTATTGCTGGTAATTGCCATGCTGTTGTATTCGCTCAACGAATGGCTGGTAGTATATAATGCATCCGATGCATTTCTGAACGAACACTACGATTTTGGTCCGGATCAGGCCTTCTATCAAAAGGATGCCCAGAGTTACCTGAAATTTACTGTCCGTTTTATCATCATCTTCGGACTTATTAGCCTTTTTGGGTTAGCAGCCATTGCATTACGCAAATCCTGGCTATACCTGCTCATTGTCCTGATGGCATTTATCTCTTTTGCTTATTTTATGATGCTTTAAAACAAAATCCGCTGCTCCTTTTTTTATACAGATAAAAAATGTCCTACCATAAGCTGGCAGTAGTGCTGGGAAACTGCCTCTTTGCCGACCATGCTTCTCTGAACCCTGACCGCCAAACGCTCTTTTTTATGGCGGAAGATAGCGGACTGTGTACCCATTTTCGCTACCATAAGCATAAGCTGATGCTCTTTCTTTCAGCCATGCGCTCCCATGCTGATACTGTCAGGAAGGATTTTGCACTGGAATATTGGTCCCTCAGCCAGGAACAGATGACCCTGAGCTATGAAGATAAATTAACAGAAACCCTGAAAAAACATCCTACCATCAGAAAAGTAGTGATGTATGTGATAGAGGATAAGTTTTTTGATCAACGTATCCGCACCTATTGCCACAATAAAGGGCTTGACTTAGAAATTGTAGATTCACCGGCTTTCCTTAATACGCATGACGATTTTGGAGACTACCTTTCCAGGCACAAAAAACCGTTGATGCACCATTTCTACCTTGAGCAACGAAAGAAACTCGGTATTTTGCTGGATGATGATAAACCCCGGGGTGGAAACTGGTCTTACGATGACCAAAACCGCAAAAAACTTCCCAGGAATATTTTTGTACCTGAATTACCACAGCAGGATTGGACCAGCCATACCAGGGAAGTGGCGCATTTAGTTGATGAGCTTTTTGAAAACCACCCCGGGCAGACTGACGGATTTCGCTGGGCTACCACCCGAAGTCAGGCATTGCATTGCCTGGATGTTTTTCTCCGGGAGCGCTTCCAGCATTTTGGGCCGTATGAAGATGCCATTGACAGTAAGCGTAACTTTCTTTTTCATTCAGTGCTTTCTCCTTATCTCAACCTGGGATTGCTGAGTCCTGCCGAAGTGCTGGATCAGAGCCTTGAGTATGCTGAAGCATTTGACGTTCATCTGCCAAGTGTGGAAGGTTTTGTCCGTCAGATTATCGGTTGGCGGGAGTTTATGCGGGGAATGTACCGGCACCATACGCTGAAAGGTAATTATTTTAACCACCAGCGAAAACTGAAAGACTGCTGGTACAAAGCTACAACCGGTGTGCCTCCCCTGGATGATAGTATCAGGAGAGTAATGACTGATGCTTACACCCACCATATTGAACGACTGATGGTATTGGGCAACATCATGCTCCTGTCAGAAATTCATCCCGATGAGGTATATCGCTGGTTTATGGAAATGTTTATAGATTCATCTGACTGGGTGATGGAACCCAATGTGTATGCCATGAGCCAGTTTGCCGAAGGGGGTATCTTTGCCACCAAACCTTATATTGGTGGGGCGAACTATATCTGCAAAATGAGCGATTACCGAAAAACAGGTCCCTGGACCGATGAGATAGATGGCCTGTACTGGCGCTTTGTGCACCACAACCGTAAACTTTTCAGCGCAAATCCCCGCATGGCTATGATGGTGAAAATGTATGATAAGATGCAGCAGGAAAAAAAAGACCGCCTCATACGGGCGGCTGAAAACTTTATGCAGAGAACTACTGAAGCCTGAGACTATTCCAGACGGGAGCAATGCCATCGGGCTTCTTTCCACTCTTCACCTGCTTTTTTCCATACGATGGTTGCGATGCATTGATGCTTCATCGCTTCCTGCTCCGGAATATGTACTGATTGCTGGAAGCGCACCACCACAAAAGCCATATCCTCACTCACCCGCTCCTGGTAGTCGTCTATTTCGTAGGCAAGACGGGCATGCATTTCCTGCATGGCGATCATATTTTTTTCCATATAGGTTTCCCACTCTTCCATATTCTGGATGAGGACGGCTTTTCCTTCCGGATCTACATCTACAATTCCAAAATCATCATCCACCATATTTCTGAGCCTGGGCAGGTCCAACTCATTTACGGCTTTTAACAGATTATCTGTATGCTGGTATAATTGATAGGCGTTTCCCATTTTTGTTTTCTAATACCAACCTCAAAAATGAGAAAATGTTAATTTTTCAGATTAAAGCCAATTTGCTTTTAGCCAGACATAAAATTCTATATATCAGTGGTTTATGGCTTAACACCAAATCAATACTTCTTTCATTAACCCAAGGTTAAAATTGGTTTAATCCTGACACCTTTATAATTTGCAGCCCTTTATGAAAGTAGCGATTATTAAATACAATGCCGGTAACGTACAGTCGGTGATCTATGCGCTGCAGCGACTGGGTCTGGATCCCTTACTTACCGATGACGCTGACTATATACAGTCGGCTGATAAAGTTATATTTCCGGGTCAGGGTGAAGCAAGTTCTGCCATTCGTTATCTGAAGAGTAAAAATCTGGATCAACTGATTACCCACCTGAAACAGCCCGTGCTGGGAATCTGTATTGGCCTCCAACTGCTTTGCAGCCACTCAGAAGAGGGAAACACGCCCTGCCTGGGTATTTTCAAAGAGCAGGTAAAGAAATTTCCACCTGAAGACAAGGTGCCTCATATAGGCTGGAATACCCTGGATTACCAGAAAGGCAGACTATTACAGGGGCTGCGAGAAGATGCTTATCTGTACTATGTACATAGCTATTATGCGGAAGTTGGGCCTGAAACCGTAGGCCAGTGCAGCTATATTCTGCCCTTCAGTGCGGTGATGGAGAAAGATAATTTCTTTGCCATACAGGCACACCCTGAAAAGAGCGGTAAAGACGGAGAGCAGATTTTGAAGAATTTTTTAGCAATCTGATATGGAGATCATTCCTGCGATAGACATCATTGATGGAAAATGTGTAAGGCTGACCCAGGGGGATTATCAGCAAAAGAAAGAATACCATAAAGATCCGCTGGAAGTAGCCAGAATGTATGAAGATCATGGGATTCGTCGTCTGCATCTGGTAGATCTGGATGGAGCTAAATCCCGTAAAGTCATTAATTATCCTGTATTGGAAAGAATTACCTCTAACACTTCCCTGCAGGTGGATTTTGGAGGAGGTGTGCAGTCTGATGCTGATCTCAAAATAGTATTTGAACTGGGTGCTTCCCAGGTTACCGGTGGTAGTATTGCCGTGCGTGAGCCAGAGACGTTTCTTCGCTGGCTGGATACATACGGGCCTGAAAAAATTATATTGGGTGCTGACGCAAAAGATAAGAAAATTGCCATCGGCGGCTGGCAGGAAAATACCTCAACCGATCTCCTGGATTTTATCAAAAGCTATTTTGAAAAAGGTATACGTTATGTAATCTGCACAGATGTGTCAAAAGACGGATTGCTCCAGGGTCCGGCAACCGAGTTATATGAGGAAATATTGGCGGTAACGCCCAAGATCAAACTGATCGCCAGTGGCGGAGTATCGTCTGTTAGCGACCTTTATGCGCTGCAGCCTACTGGAGTAGAAGGGGTGATCATCGGCAAAGCTATTTACGAAGGAAGAATCAGCCTGCCGGAACTGGCAGATTTTATCAATTGATAAGCAGGACTTACCATCATTAAAATTATGTTATCAAAAAGAATCATTCCCTGCCTGGACGTCAAAGATGGGCGTACAGTTAAGGGAGTAAATTTTGTAGAACTCAGAGATGCCGGCGATCCGGTAGAACTGGCCAAGATATATGCTGCCGAAGGGGCTGACGAACTGGTTTTTCTGGATATTACAGCCACTGTAGAAAAGCGTAAAACCCTGGCCGAGTTGGTTAAAAAAGTAGCCGAACAGGTCAATATTCCATTTACGGTGGGAGGTGGGATCAGTTCTGTGGAAGATGTGGAAGTAATGCTAAGCAATGGAGCAGATAAAGTATCCATCAACTCGGCAGCTGTTAAAAGACCGGAACTGATCAACGAATTAGCAGCCAACTTTGGTAATCAGTGCATTGTTGTCGCCATTGATACCCGTTTTGTGGATGGGAAACACATTGTCCATACGCACGGAGGGCGAAAGCCTACCAAACTGGAGACATTTGCCTGGGCTCATGAAGTACAGCAAAGAGGTGCAGGCGAGATTTTATTGACTTCCATGGACCATGATGGCACCAAAGCCGGATTTGCCAACGCCCTAACCAGTCAGCTATCTTCTGAACTAAGCATCCCGATCATTGCATCCGGCGGAGCGGGTAGCATGGCCCATTTTGTTGAGGTATTCACGCTGGGGCGAGCTGATGCTGCCCTTGCTGCCAGCATTTTCCATTATAAAGAAATCTCTGTACCAGATCTGAAGGGCTATCTGATCCAACACCAGATTCCTATCCGTAAAATCGCATAACATCATGAGTGAACGAGACTTAAATGCGCAGGACCTGCAGTTTTTGGAGAAACTCAGCCGTCTGATCAGCCGGAGACACGCTGAGTCTGAAGGGGATGAGGATTCAAAATCTTATACCGTTTCCCTGTTTCGCAAAGGCATCAATAAAGTTGCCCAGAAAGTAGGTGAAGAAGCTGTAGAAATGGTTATTGAAGCCAAAGATGAAAATGATGAGTTATTTCTGAATGAAGCAGCCGACCTGCTTTTTCACTATCTTGTACTCCTGAAAGCCAAAGGCTTTAACCTGAGTGATGTTGTCAAAATATTGGAGAGCAGGCATCGTTGAAGCTGTGATCCTTATTGAATTTACACTACACCAATGAAATACTGCATACTTTACCTGTTCCTGATCTTTTTAATCCCGCCTGTATACGCGCAAAATGGCTTGGAAAAACTGGAAACAGTCAACTCTCAAAGTGATGATCAGAACCCTCTGCTCAGCCCTGATGGAAACACCCTTTATTTTACGCGCATTCGGCATGCTGAAAATGTGGGAGGCGTAAAAGATCCGGGTGATATCTGGTTCAGCCAGAAACAGGAAGATGGCAGTTGGTCTGTCGCCACCAACCTTACTGAGCTGAATAATGCTTATCTGAACAACATCATAGGTTTTGCTGAAAACGGAGAAAAAGTATACCTCAGCGGCCACTACCTGCCCGGAGGCAATAAACCTACTACCCAGGGTATTTCTGTGGCCAGAAAATCCGGGGATGGCTGGTCCAGCCCTCAGTCACTGAAGATTCCGTATTTTTATAATAAATCTGAGCATCAGAGTGGGAGCATACACGCCAGCGGTCAGGTCATGATTTTATCGCTACAGTCTTATGATTCCCGTGGTGCTGAAGATTTGTACGTGCTGTTCAAACAGTCTGATGGCTCCTGGTCTGAGCCCAAAAACCTGGGTACGGATATTAATACTGAATACCAGGAGATGACACCTTTTCTGGCCCAGGATGGCAAAACACTGTTCTTTGCCAGCAATGGTTATGAGGGTTTTGGTAGTCGCGACATATTCTCCTCCGTGAGGCTGGATGAAAGTTGGAAAAAATGGTCTAACCCCCGTAACCTGGGAGCAAGAGTCAATACTGAGGGTACAGAACTATATTATAATCTTTCTCCTGATGGTGAGTATGCTTATTTATCATCTACGCAGAATAGTGATGGCCTGGGGGATATCAACCGTGTGCCTATCAACAGTGATGAAGAGGATATCATAGAAGAACCTGTTGCCCTTACCAATGTGGAGGATGCAGATGATATGGATATTGCTGAACCTGAGTTGGAGGAAGAGGAAGAAACTCAGATGCCTGAAATTGCTGAGGTTAGTCCGGTAGAGGAAGCAGAGAAAGTTGTTTCTATCCGGGGAGTGATAACCAACGAAAAGACCAGTGAGCCAGTTAAAGCCACTGTTATTCTGGCATCACTGAAAAAAGATACCAGTGATAGCCTGCGGATAGAGGCCTCCTCGGAAGGAACGTACAACCTTGAGGTTGATCCAGAAGACGATTATGAAATTTTTGTTGAATCGGCTGGCTACATGAGGAAAAGAAATAAGCTCCTTTTGAGCCAGCAGGCACCTATTGACAATTCTGATGTGGTGGTCAGGAACTTTAGCCTTACTCCCATAGAAGTAGGCACCACAGTAAACCTGGAGAGCGTATTGTTCGACAGAGGTACAGCAGAAATGTTATCAGGCTCTACCGAAACGCTGGATGAGGTAGTGAAATTTTTAAGTGATAATCCGGCAATAGAAATAGAAGTTTCAGGACATACCGACAATAGAGGAAGGGCAGACCTGAACCAGATACTTTCGCAGGAAAGAGCTGAAGCAGTGAAACGTTATATGGTGGAACAGGGTATCAACTCTGCCAGAATTCAGGAAAAAGGCTACGGCGGCACCCGTCCTATTGCCAGTAATGCCATAGAAGAGGAGAGAAGAAAAAACAGAAGGGTAGAATTTACCATTATCAAAAAATAAAAAAAGGGCTTTAAAAGCCCTTTCTCCACGTAAATATTGTCAAAGCTTATTTCGCCAGGGCAAAGCTGATGGCGCCAAGTTCTGTAATTTCACCGATTTCCACTTCTACTGCCTCAATGGCCTCGTCAATATCGTTTTCAGGAAAATCTACTTTGATCTGGTATACACCGGGGGCCACCCCTTTCAGCATAAAACCACCAGATTCATCAGTATAAGTAGAATAGATGTTGTCTCCCTGGATGGCAGTGATATATGCTTTTTCACCGATCAGGGCAACAATACCCTCAATAGCACCGCTGTTTTCTTCGGCACTACACTTGATGACTGGCTTTAAGTTGTATTTGTTCGCTGCTCCCGTAGCGACAACTGATTGGGCTGCATCAAAATCAAGGATAAAATTATAGGTGAATTCTTCCTGTAGATTTTGGTTAACCTGCAATTTAAGACCAGACTGCTGTGCACTGGGTGTACTCAGGGGAATGATCTGATCATTGATTTTTAAGGTATTGTCATCACCCAGTACCAGGCGTATCTGGGATAATTTTCCGGTGGGAAACTCAGTATCTGCCAGCAATGCTTCTTCTCCGTTCACCAGGTCAAGTAAGTTGTAAATCTTTCCTTTGCTCTCAGCTGTGATTACTGATACCCATCCGTCTGCTGCTTCTCCCGCTTCGGTTTCAGTATGGATCAGAATATCTTCTACCTCTACATTTACTTCCTGGTAGTCAGCCGGAGCATCCACCATGACAATGCGGATTCGAGACATACTTTCGTCATTGCTACAGCTACTAAACAAAATCGTTGATGCAGCAAAAGCTGAAATAGTGTTTCTTAAATTGATCATAAGAAATGAGTTTAGTTGAGCATCAAAGATAAGCTCTATTTATATTTTAATAGTTTAATAAATTATTGAAATAGTACAAATAAACTCATTTTTTCCTTCTTCTTCTAGCAACTAAAGCTATTAAACTGGGTATCTGACCTGGGTATTCAGGGTGTAAGGCTATTAAAATGATTTCTTCACTGACTTCATAAAGTGAAACGATAAGCGTGAAGTAAAAAAATGCCTCCTGAGTACCATAATAAAGCGAGTATGTAATGAAAATTACCTGCACTACAGCCGTTAACCTGGCAGCAAGCGTGTGAAAGCTAGTGGTTTTATGGTAACGATAAAAAGCAAATAGCGCCTGGAAAATGTACAGCCCAAAGGTAAGGCCAAGTATCAGCACATGTGATTTCACAAAATTCCATTCAAAATAGCAATATACCAGCAGGCCGCTTGCCAGAAGCGTCATATCAGCTGCCGAGTCCAGTTTAGATAAGCGGGGACTTGTCATGTTAAATGTCCTGCCGATAAATCCATCCAGTGCATCTGTACAGAAACTCAACAAAAACACCAAAGCTGCCAGGTAGCGCCTGTTCAAGAAAGCGAGCATAATGACGAACGGAATAGATACTAGGCGGATAATGGGCAGCCAATCAGCCAGGCTGAAAGATGTAAAATCAATAAGCTTTTTTTTCAAAATAGGATTAAGAATGATGGAATGCTATCCATGAAGGGCATCAAGAAATAGTAGTAGGTGAAATATCAATAAGTTGAAAAAGCAAAAAAAATCCTGCACTATCAGAAGACATGCAGGTACATGAAAAAATGGATTAAACTAAAGTGTGTACTGCTGTTTTTGAGCAAAAAATACACTGGGAAGATAGGGCTTAAGTAAAAGGAAGTCATTCAATAACTTAATTTTTACAACGTCCTGCCAGGGAAGATGGCTGGAAGACCATACTTCAATATAGGAGCTTCCTAATGTGTAAAGTCTCACATAATAGTTTTCTGTAGTACGTGTTGCCAGATAATTCCCTTTTTCTTTCAGGCATAAAATTTTTTCCCTTAAGGTTGATTTTAAAAAGAACTGCTTCTCCATAAGTGGTGTAAGTTTGTTTTCTCGGTGCTAATATCAAGTAGTCATTACTATAATAATAGTATTCAAATATTAATGTAACCCAAAAATAATTACCATTTACTATTTTTACCCTGTTATTTAAGAAAATAAAGAAGCATACTTATGACAACCGGGATAAAATACCTATCAGAATAAAATTTCTAATATTTTTGTTAACCCAAATTAAGTAGTGGAATATATTCATTCATATCATTTTATTTTAGGACTTAACAATATTGCAACTACTGTTAAATTGTTGAATTAGGCTGCATTGATTTACAGATGTGTATTATTCACATCTATAAATATGCACTTTTTATAACTTAAATTTTATAAGTAAAATTATAAATTTTCCCTGATGGATGTAAATGACAATTTTGATGATTAATTCTTGTTGATTCTGAACAATCCTTTTTGCTAAAGATTAACTATATAGTTTTTTTACTTATAAAACAGAATACTAATTATATGCAAACGATGTATGAAAGTGAAGTAACTGCCAAAGGCGGCGTGCATGGACACGTCAGCGCCAAAGGTGGGGCTTTAGATTTGGATGTTTTTGCTCCTACCGGAGTGAGAGATGATGAAAATAAGAAGACAAACCCTGAACAGTTATTTGCCGCATCTTATGCTTCTTGCCTGGATGCTACCATCCACCACCTTGCTGAAGCCAAAGCCCTGGACATGCAGGACGCAGAAGTAAGGGCCAGGGTTAAAGCCCTTCAGGTAGATAAAGGTGACCTGCGCTTCGCGCTTGAACTGGATGTAAGCATCCCTAAGGCCGACAGGGATCAGGCAGAAAAATTACTGAAAGAGGCATACGCCAATTGTCCGCTCAGCAAAGCTACTGACGGAAAACTGGACGTAAAGCTCAATTTAGTCTGAGTATTTGAAAACTAACGAGCTATACTTTTTGGGAAGGTGCCGCGATTTGCTGTACCTTTTTTTATTTGGCTGGTGGCGGCGCATCAGAGACACATCTAAAACCTACGTGTGACATCCCGGTATCCGGGCTGGATTTCATCCGTGAGGCCACTCTGTAACCGGAACAATACGTATCGTTACACAGGAAAGATCCCCCGCGTTGAACCCTTTTTGGCACGCTGGGTTCCATCGGATCATAGCTTGATCGCGGGCCTGTAGGATTATTCAATGTGCTACTACCGGCAGTCATTTTGTAGTAGTCGTAGTGGTACCAGTCGGCACACCATTCCCATACATTACCTGCCATATCAAACAAGCCGAAAGCATTCGGCTGGTAACTTTTGATCGGAGCCAGGCCAAAAAAACCATCTCTTTCAGCATTGTAGTTGGGAAACTGCCCCTGCCAGGAGTTAGCCTTGATGGCTTTCATATCTATATGCTCATCACCCCAGGGATAGATATTCTCATCATTACCACCCCTTGCTGCATATTCCCATTCTGCTTCGGTAGGGAGTCTTTTGCCTGCCCACTTTGCATATTCCACTGCGTCATACCAGGAAATATGCACCACAGGATAATCATCTTTACCTTCAATAGAACTGCCCGGACCATCGGGTTGGCGCCAGTTGGCTTCTGGTACCCATGCCCACCACTGACTGTAATCATTTAGGTTGACCGCACGAGTGGTAGGTGTAAAGACCAAAGAAGCTGCGACCAGTACTTCATCAGATGGTTTGGGGGTGCCGGGAGGCAACTGCTTTTTCATTTCTTCCCAGTCAGGTTTTTTTTCAGCGGTAGTGACGTAACCTGTGGCTTCCACAAATTCGGCAAACTGCCGGTTGGTCACTTCATGTGCATCCATCCAGAAACCATCTACTTTTACCTGATGCTTGGGAAACTCATCGGGCCTTGCCTGCTCATTGTCTCCCCCCATCATGAAGCTTCCGCCAGCTATATAGACCATACCAGTAGTACTAACATTATCGGAAGCAGGGGCCACCTCGTTTGTATCGCTGGCTGAACTCGGAAAACGTGAAGGAATATTACTGCTGCAATTAGCAATACTGTCTGCATTGCTTATGGCTACACTTTCTGCAGGTGCTTCCTGATGAGTTGTTGAAGAATTGCATGCCTGTAAATAAATTAACAGGAGAAGGGATAGAAAAAGGCTGCGGCTTGTGTCAGAAAAATTCAGTTTCATAAATTAGGTTGTATGCTTTTGCTCTCTTCAAATAAGTTTAAAATAAGGTTGAAATGCAAGGTTAAGCGCAAAGTAGTGGTTTTTGGGCTGTTTAAAGAACCTTGCTCCATAGATCAACAATTGGTTTGATAAACTATATTCTAATATTTAGAAAATTATCTCATAATGATGCTATCTCAGCCAAAGCCTATTTGAACAATAAGTCTTCTTTAGTAGAATTTAAATAGCTGTATCACAATATTTTACCTGATAAATTTTTGAAAGTGCCCTTTATGCCAAAATATTGCCACCCACTGTAAATACCAACAGCTTCTTCCTGTAATTAAGCTACCAAAAGGCTATCAAAGCTGGGGATTAATTGCCCCATTCTTGAAGTGTAGGGATCAGAATATTGTATCATCCCATACCATCAAGAAAAAGTATGATCCTACTAGTAAACACCATTGTAAGCAGTATTATTCGCCTACTTAAGCAAAAATTTACTTTTTACCTGCTGATTAGCCTACTTACTGCCCATTTTCCTTTTATCACGAAGGCTCAACAGGGCCTGAATTTTAACTACTACGAGGGCAACTTTTCCAGCCTGCCAGATTTCAGTAAAATCAATCCTGAGAAGAACGGACAGGTAAGCAATTTTCTGATCAACGATAAAAACCGGGAGGATCAGTTTGCGTTTTCTTTTGAGGGATTTTTTGCGGCTGAGAAAAACGGTAATTACGTCTTTTCTCTGAATTCAGATGACGGCAGCAGGCTGTTTATCAACGATAAATTAATCATCAATAACCAAAGTGCTAACCCGAGAAGAAGAGTTACCGGCAGTGTCCGCTTATCCAAAGGCCAGCACGCTGTAAGGGTTGAATACTTTGATAAAAGCGGGCGTCATATGCTCCGGGTAATGGTGCAACCTCCCGGCGAAAGGCCCAGAAAAATTCGCAACAACGAGCTATACCTGCGATCTGAAAATGCAGATGATGCTCCATCAGGTACTGCCGCTCCACAGCCCGAAGAAACTGTTTCTTCCAGTACCAAAGTGTACAAAAATCGGGTATTTGACGGTGGACCTCTCTTTGTGCTCCGGGAGGCCGACAGTGGTACTCAGTTTATTAACTGTACCTTTAAAAACTACAAACAGGGAACCGCCATCCGGATAGAAGGGGCCACAAATGTACTGATCAAGAATTCTAAGTTTATCAATATCAATGGAAATCAGAAAGGCAAAGATGCCCATGCGATTGAATGTAACCGTGTCGGGATAAATGTCATTGTTGAAGACTCTTATTTTAAAAATATTGGTGCCGATGGTATCCATCTGGGCCATTCCGGAACTGATATCAGGAACTGGCTTATTAAAAACAACGAATTTGTGGATTGCGGTGAAAATGGCCTGGATATTAAGACGGTCCATGGAAACATAATCGTACAGAACAACCATTTTGAGGGTTCTAAGGGATGTCCAAAAGGTTCCAGAATTGGCTGCACCGGTGATAATGGTACCGGGCTGGTAGTACACCGTTATGCCCGGGGAGTTGAGATCAATGGCAATGTATTCACCGACAATGTGTATGGCCTCAGAGTGGCTAAGGGTGTCAAAAACGAGCCCCCTTATGATATCAAAGTGCTGAACAATTTCTTTTACAATAACAGCAAATACGGGCTGCATGTATTTGAAGCGGCGCTTACCTATGTGTACAACAATACTTTTTACAACAATCAACAGGCGAATTTTCAGATCAAACTGAGGTCTGGTCAAAAGCTTTTCAATCGGAATAATCTTTTCGTTGGCAGGGGTGGAAAATCCATGGAACATGATGGAAAGGGAAACCTTTATTTTGCTTCAGCTGATGCGGCAGGCCTCCTGCTTGACCAGCATAATCCTGTACTTAAATCAGGATCTCCGGCTATCAATCGGGGAGTGGAAATTCCCATTGTTTCCAGAGATTTTTACCGTAATGCAAGGCCGGTGGACGGTGCTTTTGATACCGGAGCAATAGAGTTTACTAATGGTGCGAACGGAAGATATACGTCAGAAAAAACTGGGAAAGCTGAAGTAGAAGAGTCTTTACCATCGCTCTCTACTTTATCAATGGAGGGTAGCGTCAAGACTACTGTATTTCCCAATCCGGCCAGCAATCAACTGAATGTTCAGTTTGAAAATCCCGGACAATTACAGGATCTAGACATTACCATCACTGATATCAGCGGTAAAACACTGCTACAGGAAAAGCATATACTGGATCCTCATTCTCTAAGGCTCAGTATTCCGCTGACACAGTTTCAGGATGGATTATATTTTCTTACCATGACAGGAGGCGCATTTAAGAACAGTTCTAAATTTATCGTGAAAAAATGATATATAATATTAAAATATTAATATTTAATCCATGAGTATTGATGTAATGAATTGAGCTTTAGTGAGAATTGATGCTAAAACTGAATAATTACTTTAGCTGCAGAATCAACTATTTGATCGCATGTTAACAAAAATAAGCCTTCAGCTAATAGCATTTACTGTCTGCGTGCATTCAGTATCAGCCCAAATGTCCGGCGATTTTGAACTTGTGAATCTTGGTCGTAATGTCAACAGTATTTACCATGATTCAGCACCAGTGATCTCACCGGATGGCAATACACTTTACTTCACGATCACCAACCATCCGGAAAACACCAAAGGAATAGACAATAGCCAGGATATCTGGTGTTCGGTTAAGGATGGCACTGGCAACTGGGCGAATGCTATCCATATGGATAAGCCGTTTAACCGCAACCGCTATAATCAGGTAATGAGTGTTTCTCTTGACGGCAATACACTGCTCATCAGGTCCGGAGAGGGGGGGAGTGATATTGGTTTTTCAACCTGTGAAAAAGTGAATGGTGAATGGCAAAAGCCTGAATCGCTGGATATTGAAGGCCTTAAGGATATGCATAAAGGCTACTTTAGCGGCGGTTTCCTTGCCTATGATGCGTCAGCATTATTACTTTACTTTAGTGAAAGACCTAAAAGCAAATACAGTGACTTGTACATATGCTATCCTTTAGGAAAAAATAAATGGTCGCGTCCTCAACTGATCACTTGCCTTAATACCCACATGGATGAATTCGGCCCCTATCTGGCCCCTGACAATGAGACCATGTACTTTGCCAGTAACCGAGGAGGTGGTCTGGGGAATATGGATGTGTACCAGACACGGAGGCTGGATGACAGTTGGCTGAAGTGGTCTGAACCGGAAAATATCGGCGCTCCTGTAAATACCGGTGGGTTTGATGCCTATTATGCTGTAGGCCTGAATGACACCCTGGTTTTCACTACAAGGGCTTTTATGTCGGCTGATGGCGGCCACTTGGATATATTTTCTCTTAAAAGAGTGATCAGGGAAGAGCCTAAAATATGGCTTCAGGGAGCCGTAATTAATGAAAAAACCTGGGAACCTATCAAAGCCAGTATTCGCTACCGCAGAGATGATGAAGTCTTAGGGGCTGTAAGTAGCGAAGCAGAAAATGGGACCTTTAAGACTTCCTTGCCAGATACTGCTCTTTATGTGCTGGAAGTGAGTGCCGAGGGCTTTTTTGCGAAAACCGACAGTATCTGGCTTTCGGGTGAGATCTTGGAAGATACGACCCTCTACCATGAGGTTCAGCTTAAGCCTATAGAAATAGGTGTTTCGGTGCGCATCAACAATATTTTCTTTGACTATAATAAAACCTCGCTTCGCCCCGAATCTTTCCCTGAACTGGATAAGGTAGTGGAGCTTTTGCAGGAAAACCCCTCTCTGGAAGTTGAAATTGGCGGACACACTGATGACCAGGGTTCTGATGCCTATAACCAGACCTTGTCACAGGGTAGGGCGGAAGCCGTAGTTAATTACCTGGTGGAGCACTGGGTGGATCCGGCACGTTTATCTGCCAAAGGTTATGGAGAAAGTAAACCAGAAGTACCCAATGAAAGTGATGAACAACGGCAGGTAAACCGAAGGGTAGAATTTACAATTCTTAAAAATTAAAGAATAATAAGGCAGCCAAACGGCTGCTTTTTTTTATACTTTTTTAGTAGATTATGGCGATATAGGTATTTTTGGATAAAGCTTACCTAAACATATTCGCTGATAATAAGTATTATTTAGTGCCTGTTGTTCTAATTTTTTTTACTGCGACGGGTTCGTTGATTTGAATAAATAATATACATCAACCTTAAATTTTTTAACCTATTTAGTATGCACACAGACACATCATTCAATGATCAAGTAAATATTAGTTCGGCGGATACCGTCCTGAATGGTAAACTACTTATTCCTGATAATAGCCGCGCTCTTGTTATTTTTGTAGATGACAGCGGCAGTAGCCTGCAGGATCCGCGTAATCTTGCCGTGGCAAAAGTGCTGCAACAGGAGGGTTTCGCAACATTATTATTTGATCTTATGACGCCTGAGGAGCGGTCTGACAGAGGTGAAAAACTAGACATTCATTTTATTGCAGAAAGGATCAGGGCTGCCAGAAAGTGGGCGGAAGGAAATCCCCAGACCGAACATCTGAATGTTGGCATTTTTGCCTATAATACGGGGGTGGCTTCGGCTGTCCTCATGGCAGCAGATCCGGAAAACCGTATCAATGCCATCGTATCGCTCAGTGGAAGACCAGACCTGGTGCTAAATTCTCTGGAAAAATTACAGGCGCCTATGTTGTTGATTGTGGGTGGTGCTGACAATGCGGTGGTCACTTTCAACCAGAAAGCACTGCCGGCAATCCACGCTGAATCTGCCTTAAGGGTACTGCAGGATAGTGGGCATGGTTTTGAAAATTCCGACAAATTAATGGAGGTGGCTTATCTGAGCAGGGATTGGTTTGTGAAACATATTTAGCAGCCACATTGGCCTGCTGTACCCTTATCTGGTACTAAGCAGGCCTTTATTCATTGTAAAAAACTTCTGACCAGCTGGTCCCATTCTTCCTCAAGAGTGCCGTGAAATACGTTTTTCCCGGCACGTCTGTACCAGTAGGCAGCATTACCAGGATCACCTTCTTTTCGGTGCAGGTAAGCATGTACCCACGCACCTTCATTTGTATCAATATCCTGGGCGATATCATGTGCCTGATGCCAAGCGTCTTTTTTATCCCACCACATGGCTTCTAATAGCGCAGGGCTGTTTTCTGGTGGGTGGTCTTGCTGTAGTGATGCTTTGAATTCTTCAAAAGTCATATCCGAATAAAAAATGGTTGATGAAAACTATGGCAGACTGTATAATCATAAGGGGGCCAAAAGTCCGATGATTATGATGAAAATGATAATTTCATCAGTAAATATAATGGTTTTATGCCAGAGAAAACAAGAGACTATTGGTTAATAAACCTTCATTTTTACTGATATTAAAGCACATTTGTTGTCAATTTGACGTAAATTATAGTAGGTATTTTTAACAACATTAATTTCAGAAATTATGAATAACGAAGAAATGCAGAACCGAATATTTGGGTTTTATGATCCACATTTGCCGCCCGGAAGCTGGAAAGATACCATTATCAACACAGCCATGCACATGGAAGAACAACATTTTTTGACCGACAAAATTACGAGTATGGTCAAAGAAAACCGTTTATACGCCTTTCAGGGGTTGAGAAAACATCCGGAAAGTATTATGCGCATGAAAAGCATTATGATCTAAACACTGAACCGGCCATTGTGCCGGTTTTTTTATAGCCTGGTGTTGACCACAGAATTATAAATGGAACCGAAAGTATAGGCTACACCAAATCGGAATTCAAGCCTGAAATCCGTAGCCAGCGCCCTGCGTTGCAGCAGGATTTCTTCCAGGCTGGCGTCTCCCTGTGGCAGAAACAACTGGTCATTGATCAGGTTGGCCTCACCACCGACGCGTACAAAAAGTCCTTTGAAAACCCTTAAAGACAGGAATGAGTAAAATTCCAGCCGGTTTTTACTGAAGTCGTGGAAGAAATGCGAACCTTCCAGCCGGGCATCTATCGTCCCCCAGGCTTGTCGCATTTCAAAGTTAACCCTGATAGCTTCAGCCATAAGACCTTCCTCCAGTTCTCCAAAAACTGTTGGCTCCCAGTAGTTAAAATACCGGGGACCTACGAGGTAGGCAAAGGTAAATTCTTTGGTAGCCGATAGCCGATAGGGGAAATAGCTATATTCCAGGGCAGCCTGCAGCCTGCCTCCCAGTTCAATGTTATTAAACGTACTTGAATTGATACCACTGAACAGCCCCGCCGACCAGTGGTTATTAATACTTTTGACCACCGAGATTTCTGCTCCGGAGCGTTTAAGGCTGGATACCAGCTTCTGACTATCCTGTTGCACCTCGTTGACTTCAAATTCAATATCAAATTCACTTCTGACACGCCATTTTTCCGTAGTACGATCTATTTCCACCTCTCCATCCAGTTCATATTCGCGCTGGTTACTTTCTTTTTCCCAGTCCAGCGAACCGGCAATTTCAAAAATCCAGAAATTCCATGGGTCATCATTAGTATTTTCCGCAGCAGATAGTTCAGCAGATGGCGCTTCTCTTTCAACTACCAGTTGCACTGGAGTCAGGCTGGCCACATAAGGGAGTAAGCCTGCTTTGATGGCATTGGTGAGCTTTCGGTTGATCTCTATGCGCGTATCAGCCTGATAAGTGGTGATCTTGTAGGTATAGTTGATGTCATACGCTTCACTGATGCTTTCAAAGTTAAGTTGGTATTCGCGGCCACCTCCTCCCTGGAACTGGCGAGTGATCAGCAAATGGATATCCGCAACCTTGCGGTCTCTGACAAAATCTACAAAATCTGTATTCTGGCGAATAAACTGATGAGGGCAAACAGTACAATCCAGGAAAACCTTCGCTGTTCGGTAAGGGTAGTCATTCTGGGCCTGGCTGAAAAAGTGAGTGAGTAGAAAAAATAGTGTTGGAAATAAATATTTAAAAATCATACGTATGTTAAACTCCAAATTGAACAGATGTTCCCCAATTTTAAAAAATTATTGCTTTTTCAGAAAACTGGCTAAATATTTAGCCCAAAAAAGCTTGTAACATAATTACGGAGAATGGCTAAGTAAGCTTGATACAATTTGTGGTTTCAGAATTATTCAGGCTAATTTAGCCTTAGATTTACAAGATTACACTTACAGCCTGACATGAACCGCAGAAGCTTTATTGAAATGTTGTCCGCCAGTGGAGGCTTTGTTGCTGCTGCCCCACTTTTAAGGCCTGATCCTGCCAGCAGAAGCTACCGGCAAAAAATCAGAGAAGCAGCCGAACTGCAGTCCGATGTCGTAATTCTGGGAGGAGGCCTGGGTGGTTTTGCCGCTGCCATGGCTGCCCTCAGAAACGGACTGCGGGTTATACTGACTGAAGAAACGGACTGGATTGGTGGTCAGTTAAGCCAGCAAGGCGTACCTCCTGATGAACACCAATGGATAGAATCCCATGGTGCCACCCGCCTGTATCGTGATTTTAGAAAGGCAGTCAGAGAATTTTACCGGCAGCATTACCCGCTTACTGATTCGGCACGACAAAAGGAAAACCTCAATCCCGGTGACGGCGCCGTTTCCCGCCTGTGCCATGAGCCTTGGGTAGCAGTGCAGGTGATGCAGCAAATGCTGGCTCCCTACATCAGCAGCGGCAGGTTACAACTACTGCTAAGGCATCAGGTCCGGTCTGCTGACGTGACCAATGATAGAATACAGTCCGTAATTATTGCCGATTTGCTCAGCGGTGATGAAAAGGTGCTAAATGCCCCATACTTTATAGATGCAACAGAACTGGGTGATCTGCTGCCGCTGAGCGACACTGAATATATTACCGGGGCAGAATCTTCTAAAGATACCGGAGAACTGCATGCTCCCGACAAAGCAGATCCGGCCAATCAGCAGTCATTTACCTATTGTTTTGCCATGGACTATGTACCTGGGGGTAACTTTGTGGCAGATAAACCTGACAATTATGATTTCTGGAGAAATTATGTGCCGCCGCTGACGCCTCCCTGGTCGGGGAAACTGCTTTCCCTTTACTACTCAAACCCCTCCACCCTTGAACCCAAGGCATTAGGTTTCCACCCGGAAGGTATACCTACCGGGGATATGCTTAACCTGTGGAATTACCGCCGGATCATCAGCAAAAGTAATTTTACGGAGGGCTTTTATCCCGGAGATATTACCATTGTCAACTGGCCGCAGAATGATTACATGCTGGGAAACCTGGTGGATGTAAGTGAGGAAGAGTTTAAAAGACACTGGGAGGGCGGTAAAGATCTGAGCCTGGCCTTGTTCTACTGGCTGCAAACGGAAGCTCCCCGTCCCGATGGTGGACAGGGGTGGCCCGGAATTCGCCTAAGAGGAGATGTTATGGGCACAGAAGATGGGCTGGCCAAGTACCCTTACGTACGTGAATCAAGAAGGATTCTGGCTGAGTTTACGGTACTGGAGGAGCATGTCGGGGCGGCTAACCGGGCCATGGTGGCCAGGGGAGAAAATGCCAAAACAGCCGCTCCTTTCTTTGATAGTGTGGGCATTGGCTCTTACCATATTGACTTGCATCCCAGCAGTACCGGAGATAATTACATTGATTTTGCTTCCTTACCTTTTCAGATTCCGCTGGGAGCACTGCTACCCCGCCGCATGAACAATCTGATCCCGGCCAACAAAAATATTGGTACTACCCATATCACCAATGGTTGCTACCGCCTGCATCCGGTAGAATGGAGCATTGGAGAAGCGGCTGCCATGCTGGTTGCTTTTGCCCATGAAAAAAAGGTCATTCCCAGGGCAGTCCGCGAAAAAAGGGATTTGCTCACTGACTTTCAAAGGAAGCTGAACGAACAGGGAGTAGAAACACAGTGGCCCCGGTCATGAACTGACTAACAGAAGGAAAATGAGAAGAGGGGCATTAATTCCAGGAATCGCTTTACCAGGCATCGGTTTGACCTTACTTATTTTGGGCCTGTTCCCTGGTTCCAAAGACCTAGAAAATGTGGATACTGACTGGCCTGCCTACCTGGGTGGGCCGGATAGAAATCATTATTCGTCACTTTCACTGATCAACAAAGAGAATGTCCATCAACTGAAGAAGGTGTGGGAGTACCATACCTATGACAGTGGACAGATTCAGTGTAACCCGATTATTATTGACGGGATTCTGTACGGTATGACAGCCTCTACCCAGCCATTTGCCCTGGACGCTGCCAGTGGGAAAGAGCTTTGGCGCAGCTACCCGGATGAACAGACTGGCTCTATCAGTACCAGTCGGGGCCTGGTATACTGGGCGGAGGGAAATGATAAGCGTATCCTGTATACCCATGATGCCTTTTTGTATGCACTGCATGCTGAAACTGGTCAAGCGGTAGCTTCATTTGGTGACAACGGCCGCGTTAGCCTCAAGGCCGGCCTGGGTGAGTCTGCCCGTGATAAGCTGGTAATTTCCAATACTCCAGGAGCTGTTTTTGAAGACCTGATCATGATGCCCCTCCGTTTGTCCGAGGGCGCAGATGCAGCGCCTGGTTATATTCAGGCTTTTAACATCCGAAATGGGGCATTGGCCTGGGTGTTCAAAACCATTCCTTCACCGGAAGATACTGCCTACAGCACCTGGCCTCCCCATGCTTACCTGAATGTTGAGGTAGGTGCTGCCAATAACTGGGCAGGCATGGCAGTTGACCGGGAAAGGGGGATTGTGTATGTGCCTACCGGATCAGCGGCCTTTGACTTCTACGGAGGTAATCGTAAAGGTGCTAACCTCTATGCCAATACCCTCCTGGCACTTAATGCCAGAACCGGAGAAAAAATCTGGCATTATCAGCTGGTCCATCATGATATACTGGACCGCGACCCTCCCGCACCTCCGAACCTGCTCACTGTCTCCCACGATGGTAAAAAAATTGATGCTGTGGCCCAGGTGACCAAACAAGGCTATGTCTTTTTGTTTGACAGAGAATCAGGCGAACCACTTTTCCCGATTGAAGAGATAGCGGTGCCTGCATCAGATGTAGCCGGAGAAGAAGCCTGGCCTACCCAGCCTCGTCCGCTATTACCCCTTCCCTATGCCCGACAACAACTGACCGAAGAGGATATAAGTCCTTATGCTGCCAACAGGGAAGAACTGTTGCAGCAGTTTAGAGAATTACGTTCAGAAGGGCCATTTACCCCACTGGCAAAAGGTGCAGGAAGCTTGGTTTTTCCGGGTCTGGATGGCGGAGCCGAATGGGGTGGAGCGGCTGTTGACCCGGAAGGCATCATGTACCTGAATAGTAGTGAAATGGCCTGGATACTGGCCCTGGATGAGTCTGCGACTTTTTTGCCGGAGGATATGCCATTGGGAGAAAAGTTATACGCCACGAATTGTGCTGCCTGCCATGGAGCAGGGCGTGAGGGAAACATCAGTAGTGGATTCCCTTCACTACAAAACTTAGACGAAAAACAGACATCTGAGGAAACAGCCAGGATCATCAGTAATGGTAAAGGCATGATGCCTGCATTTACGCGATTGACAGATCAGGAAAAAGATGCGCTGCTGGCGTTTCTCTACGAAAAAGAAAAACTGCAGAAAAAAGAGCCCGGCCTGCAGAGCAGCCCTGAAAACCTGCTGCCCTACCGGATTTCACGCTTCAGCAAATTTCTTGATCAGGACGGTTTTCCTGGATTCAGTCCTCCCTGGGGTACACTCAATGCTATTGACCTCAATACCGGGGAGTATCTCTGGAAGATTCCGTATGGAGAATATCCTGAACTGATGGCAAAAGGTATTCCGCCCACTGGTGCCGAAAGCTACGGTGGCCCCATAGTCACTGCCAGTGGCCTGTTGTTTATCGCCGGTACCAAAGACCGGAAGTTCAGGGCGTACGATAAAAATGATGGAGCGTTACTCTGGGAGACCCTCCTGCCTGCGGCAGGCTTCGCTACGCCCAGCACCTATTCAGTGAACGGCCAGCAATATGTGGTGATTGCCTGCGGAGGTGGTAAGTTGGGAGCGCCTAAAGGCGAAAGTTATGTAGCCTTTGCCCTGCCTTCTGAGGAGTAACTGACTTCAAAAATAATTTTTTATTCAGGGCTGTCTGTCAAATCTCATGTAGGGACACAGTGTCGCTATGATGAGATATGGGCAGGCCTGATTAGGTATACTCTGGAGCTGGTTTGTTAGAATATACTAAATTCGTAAGTAGAACATGCTAATTCTGCTGCTCCACCTTATCATTCTAGTCTTTCTTTTGTTAGTTGACGCAAGAAACTGATGTTCATTTTTTGTAAGCAACATTTTTGACAATGGGAGCTGGTATGTTATGAACGGAACAGATAGTGCTGACAACAGATCTAGAAAGGTATTCATCAGCGGTGGTTCCTCAGGTATAGGCATGGCCATGGTTCGGCTGTTTGCTGCACATGGCTGGGAAGTAGCTACGGTAGACATCAATAGGGCAGAATTCCCCCGGGAAGTACATTTTACCCAAGGAGACCTGGCCAGTAAAGAAACAGTTGCCCGCCTGAAGCAGCAACTGGACTCGCTGAATTTTGAACCGGATATACTGGTACTCAATGCCGGAAAGGGCATTCATCAAAAACTTTCAGAAGGAGATCCTGATGAATGGGAACACGTTATTCAGCTTAATTTGCTGGGCGCACTTCGCCTGCTGCGTACCTTTTTGCCAGCCATGATACAGAAAAAAACAGCTGATGTTGTGTTTATCAATTCTGTTTCCGCCAGGAATACCTATCCCTACGGAGGGGTTTATGCCGCAACCAAAGCCGCCCTTGATATGGTGGCCGAAACGCTGCGTTTAGAACAACAACCCCAGTTGAGGGTTAGCAGGATATTTCCGGGAGTGGTGGACACATCATTTTTTGAAAACATGATTGACGGGGGGCAAAATCCAGAAAGTATCGGATGGGGCGCTTTGTCTCCCGAACATATTGCTGAAACAATCTTGTATGTGTTAAACCAGCCCCATGAGGTGGCAATGAACGAAATAGTGATCAGGCCGGTAGCGCAGCCGATGTAAATATTTTTTGGACTTAGCATAAACTTATTTTTTTCATGAAAAGACGCGTATTGATCACTGGAGGAGCCGGTTTTATTGGCTCTCACCTGGCAGATGAATTACTAGCACAAGGTTATCAGGTAAGGATACTGGACAATCTGCTGCCACAGGTACACGGAGACGGGGATGACTTTCCCGCTTATCTGGATGCAAATGTGGAAATGATCCATGGCGATGTTCGTAATCCGGAGCAGATCCATAAGGCCCTGAAAGATGTGGATGTGGTCTATCATCTGGCGGCCCGGGTCGGCGTGGGCCAAAGCATGTACCAGATCGGGGAGTACGTGGATGTCAATGATTGTGGTACGGCAGTCCTGATGGAAGCCCTCGCGAAACGTCCAGTGGAGAAGCTAATAGTTGCTTCCAGCATGAGCATTTATGGAGAAGGCCTGTACCAGGACACTGAAGGTAATATTCTGGATAATCAGCAGCGCAGCATAGAACAACTGCGCAGGGCCGAGTGGGAGCTTCACCATGAGGGACGTCAACTGAAGCCTATCCCTACTCCGGAAAGCAAAAATCCTTCTCTGGCCTCAGTATATGCGCTTTCCAAATACGACCAGGAAAAGCTGGCGCTTATCTGTGGTAAAGCATACGGTATTCCAACGGTGGCGCTACGGTTTTTCAATGTATATGGTACCCGGCAGGCACTGTCCAATCCTTATACCGGCGTCCTGGCAATTTTTGCCTCCAGATACCTCAATGATAAAGCTCCCCTGATTTTTGAAGATGGTATGCAGCAACGGGATTTTGTGCATGTAAAAGATGTGGCAAGAGCCTGCCGCCTGGCAATGGAACAGCAAAAAGCGCATGATGATGTATTCAATATTGGAAGTGGAAGGGCATTCAACGTCTACGAAATTGCGGAGAGTATAGGCGCTACCATGCAGAAGGAACATATCCGCCCGGTGATCAATCAAAAATACAGGGTCGGTGATATCAGACACTGCTTCGCAGACATTACCAAAGCCAGGGAAATACTGGGTTTTGAGCCGCAGGTTCGTTTTGAGGATGGTTTGCTGGAACTTACCGAGTGGCTTTCCCGGCAGATTGCAGTGGATAAGGTAGATAAAGCAGAAGAAGAACTGGCTACCAGGGGGCTTACGGTGTAATTCTCTCCTGATATTTTTTCTTCCATACGCGAACCCTAAAGAAATTTTAATATGAATCAGAGCAATAGCCAGCAGCAGCAGATCGGTATCCTGGAGTGGTTTCATCAGGGCGATGAGGCCCATGTCCTGAAAGTACTGGACCAGCTGGAGGAAATTGGCATCAAGCAACTGAGAACAGGTATTTCATGGGCAGATTACCATGCCAAAGAAGGAAAAGAATGGCTTGCATGGCTTATTCCCACCCTGGCTAAAAGAGTGCAGGTACTGCCTTGTCTTTTGTATACGCCCCCTTCTATTGGCCTTGAACATAAAACGGCGGCTCCACCTCGCTACCCCGAATATTACGCCCATTTTGTTCAGACAATACTTCAGGAATACGGAGATTATTTTGAATGGGTAGAACTCTGGAACGAACCCAATAATACCAGCGAATATGACTACCGCCTGGATCCCGACTGGGAAATCTTCAAAAAAATGATCAACTGGGGGGCCAAAGAAGCTAAATCATTTGGTAAAAAAGTGCTGCTGGGAGGTATGAGCCCCATTGACCCTAACTGGCTCAGTTATATGTTTAAGCTGGGCGTCATGCAGGATGTGGATGCTATCGGTATTCATGGCTTCCCCGATACTTTTGATTCCAACTGGTTAGGCTGGCAGCAAAACATACAGCTAGTTTCGGATGTCATTGCAGCGCATGAGGGTGGTCAGCAGGTTTGGATTACTGAAACTGGCTTTTCTACCTGGCAACACGATGAAAGAAAACAAATGTCACAGTTCCTGGATGCGCTGGAAGCAGATGTGGAAAGAGTTTACTGGTACAGCCTCAATGATCTTTCAGCGAATTATGCCACTGTTGATGGCTTCCATCATGACGAAAGAGAGTATGCATTCGGGCTGGTGAGTGAAGACCAGCACGAAAAACTGCTCTACCGCCTGTTGCGCGAATATGGCCTGCAACAAATACAGGATTTACGCTGGCTCGCCGAAGACAAGCATGGAGATGTCCGGCGTGAAGATACCCTGCTGATCACCGGCGGGGCAGGATTTGTAGGCACAAACCTGGCAGCCTCTTTCCTCCGGCAACATAAAAAAGTCATCATCCTGGACAACCTGAGTCGTCCGGGAGTGGAGCAAAATCTTATGTGGCTACGAGACCACTATGCTGATAATCTCATAGTGCAGGTAGCGGATATCAGGAACAGGCACCAGGTCATCAGTGCTGTCAACCAGGCTCATTTCGTTTTTCACCTCGCCGCTCAGGTAGCCGTGACCATCAGTTGCGAGCAGCCGATGATGGATTTTCATACCAATCTGGAAGGGACAATCAACCTGCTGGAGGCAATTCGCAGGTCTGATCATCAGCCGCCGATTGTGTTTACTTCTACCAATAAAGTATATGGCAACCTGGATGAGATGGACATCAGTGAAAATGGTACTCGCTACGAGTTGCCCTCTTCCGTGAAAAATGGCGTAGCCGAAACGCAGCCGCTGGATTTTCACAGCCCATATGGCTGTTCCAAAGGATCGGCGGATGCCTATATCCTGGACTATGCCCGCACTTATGGTATCAAAGCAGTGGTGTTCCGCATGAGCTGCATTTATGGACCCCATCAGATGGGTACAGAAGACCAGGGTTGGGTAGCCCATTTTCTGCTCAAGGCGCTCAGAAACGAAAAAATATCTATCTACGGAGATGGCAAACAGGTACGAGACTTATTGTATGTCGGTGACCTGGTACATGCCTTTCATCTGGCCTACGCCCAGATGGATGCACTGCAGGGAGAAGCTTTTAATATTGGTGGAGGACCCAAAAACAGCAAAAGCCTGATAGAGCTGATTGCCATGCTGGAAGATCAGATGGGTGAAAATATTGCATTGGACTTCCATCCCTGGAGGCCGGGTGACCAGAAATTTTATGTTTCGGATACCTCCAAATTCAGCCGTATGGCAGGATGGGAAAGCAAAACTTCGGTAGCCGAGGGCCTGGAAAAACTTTATGCCTGGATGAGCAAGGCCCATCGGGAAATCAAAAGAGAAAATTTACTAACTGCATGAACGAACAAACAATAACAAGC
>CAZFFW010000008.1:0-70676 GCA_964518125.1 uncultured Porifericola sp. | reverse complement strand
AATACCAGTCCTAATGAATTTATCAATGGTAGCTTTTACAATCCCGACGTAGCCGGAGCCATTTCCCCTCTCTCACCCCGTGCTTTTGCCTATTATAAATTTCGTTTCGCTGGTAGCTTTATAGACAGAAACTACGAGATCAACAAGATCAGGGTAGTCCCCCGCACCCGGGGCGATGATGTTTTTGACGGCTATATCTACATTGTAGAAGATCTGTGGAGCATTCATAGTCTGAACCTGCAAACCTATAAGCAGGGCTTCAAAATTGATGTGGAGCAGATGTACGCGCCCATTCAGGAAAAGGTGTGGATGCCGGTAAGCCATCGTATAGAGGTGGATGCCAAATTGTTCGGTATTGAGTTTGAATACAAGTACCTGACTACCATCAGCGATTATCAGATCACCCTTAATCCTGACCTGCAGGTAGAGGAGCTGGTAGTGGTAGATGAGCACATAGAAAAAGAACTGGCGGCAGCACTGGAGAAAGAGGCGAAAGTGGAAGCCGGCGAGATAAAGCTGGACTCCTCCGGACTTTTTAGCGAGCGTAAGCGGTTTACCCGCAAGGAGTTGCGCAAGACGCTCCGGTCCTATGAAAAGGAATTAGAAAAAATGGAGGAGGAGCCGGATATCGTGGAAATCAGGAATATGCAGGTGGATTCTACTGCTTACCAGCAGGATTCTACCTATTGGGCTGCCATACGCCCGGTGCCGCTTAGCGATATGGAGCAGCAGAGCTATCAGAAACTGGATAGTATAGCTATTGCCGATGAAGCCGAGAAAAAAGCTGAAGAAAGTGGTGATACGCCGCCCCGCAAAAACATTGGTCTGGGCCGCATTATCTTCGGGACCACCTTTGACCTGGGAGAAAATACGTCGCTGGAGTACAAATCGCCCCTGAGCGAATTTAACTTTAATACAGTAGAAGGTTATCACTTTGCCGTACCCCTAATCCTGCGTACCCGCCTGCTGGAGAAAAATCTGCGAATTTCTCCTACCGTGCGTTATGCTTTTGCCCGTAAAAAAGTAATTGGCAAACTCAGTATGCACTATACGCTGGGAAAAAACCAGATAGAACTTCAGGGAGGACGCTACGTGAGCCAGTTTAATGCAGCCGACCCTATCCACCCAGTCATCAATACCTTTACTACGCTCTGGTTTGAGCAAAATTTCCTGAAGCTTTACCAGAAAGATTATGCGCAGCTAGGCTGGAACAGGAAATTCAGCGATAAGCTCAGGCTGGAAGCAGGTGTAGCCTGGGCCGAACGGCAGCAGTTGTACAACAATACCACCCATAGCTGGAGAGACCAGGAGGAAAGAGCTTATTCGCCCAACACTCCGGATAATCTGCTGCTGGAAGATACTGCTTTTCCGAGGCATGACGCATTTACCCTGGAACTGACAGGCTTCTGGCAACCCTTCCTGAAGTATCGGATGAGGAATGGGAAGAAAAGGATCATCAATACGTCCAGCCCCGAATTCCGCTTCAGCTATCGCAAAGGTATTCCAGACCTGCTGGATAGCCGGGTGAATTTTGATGCTTTGGAGGTAGGCGTACAGCATCAGTTTGACATAGGTGTACGGGGCAGGCTGGATTACAACGTGTATGCCGGTGCTTTCCTGAATAATCAGTCGCTGTACTTTATGGACTTTCAGCACTTTATGGGAAATCGTACGATTCTACAGATGGGCGATCCGGTGGGTAGCTTCCGGCTGCTGGATTATTACCGCTACAGTACCGACCAGCAGTATATGGCGGGGCATTTTTATTACCAGTTTCGGCGGTTTTTAGTTACCCAGATCTTTGAGGTACAACTGCTGGGCATCAAAGAAAACCTGCTGTTCAATTACCTGAAAACTGACCTTTCGCCTCATTATATGGAGGTAGGTTACAGCCTGGACAATATTCTGCGCTTTATGAGGGTAGAAGCTATCGCAAATTTTGAGGATGGGAAGTACCGGAACTTTGGCGTAAGAGTCGGAATTTCTACAACGCTGGAAGAGCTGTTTAACTAAAAAAAAGAAAGGTTTGCCATTACAGCAAACCTCCTACCTACACTACCTAAACTATGAGAAAAAAGTCTAAAAAATTCTACTATATATTAGTTTAAAAAATCTATTAGGGATAGGGCAAAGGCTTTGCCAATGTGCCAGAGACCAGTGAAATAAGAATGTTCCACGGATATTGGGGAAGTCCTTACCCAGCCTAGGGAAATTAAAGCCTCTTTTCCCCAGAAAAAGCGGCAGATTAGTGTGTTTTTAGAGATTTACAGGAGAATCTGGTAAATTGAATTTTGGAATTCGCTTTCCATTCTGGCAATTTTAGGTCTTAATACCCGCCGGATTAGTGATATATCCTCAGGAATTTGTTTGCAGCAAGCAGCCTCTTGTGCTCATTAAGCTTATCCTGTACTTTTGCATCATGAAAACCGACTACAAAATTCCGGCTCAAACCCGCATCGGGCATGTCCACCTCAAAGTATCAGATCTGCAGCGCTCGCTGGACTTTTACTGCGGCCTGCTGGGCTTTGAATTGATGATGCAGTATGGGCAGGATGCGGCTTTTATTTCGGCCGGAAAGTATCACCACCATATCGGGCTCAATGTCTGGTACAGTAAGAATGCGCCTCCTGCTCCGCCCAAAGCTCCCGGACTTTTTCATACTGCCATACTTTATCCTGACCGGAGAGACCTGGCAGTGATCTTTGACCGCTTGCAACAGGCTGGCTATCCGCTTACTGGAGCGGCTGATCATGGAGTGTCGGAAGCACTTTACCTGGATGATCCTGATAAAAATGGGGTAGAGCTATACTGGGACAGGCCTCATGAACTTTGGCCCAAAAAAGAAGACGGCTCCCTGGACATGTACACCGCCCGCCTGGACCTGGAAAATCTGCTCGCAGAACTGGAGTGATCCGGCAGGGGGTTATTCCTTTATCTCATACACCCGAACATAATCTACCTCCATGCTCTGGGGCCAGATGCTTTCGTCTACGCCCTGAGCCCCTCCCCAGTCGCCTCCTACCGCCAGGTTGAGTATCAGGTAAAAAGGCTTGTCAAACGGCCAGGCTGCTGTTCCACCCTGGTTTTCAAAAGTATGGTACTGCTTTCCGTCCACAAACCATTCTATTTTCTCAGGCGTCCAGTTGATGGCGTACTCATGAAAAGCTTCATTGAAATCCGCTACCTGTATCTGCCTGCCGACCTGCGTACCTTTCACATGGTTGAAGGCTTCAGTATGCACCGTACCATGGACCACACCCGGATCGTAGCCCACATGCTCCATAATGTCTATCTCGCCGTCGCGGGGCCATCTGAGTTTTTCTACATCCGGTAGCATCCAGATGGCAGGCCATGTCCCCCGGCCTTCCGGCAGGCGTGCACTGACTTCTATTCGCCCGTACTGCCAGTCAGCCAGTCCACGCGTGATGAGTTTGGCCGATGTGTAGGAATTTTCGCCAAAATTTTCCTTGCGTGCGGTGATGACAAGGTGACCGTCCTTCACCAGTACATTATCCGGATTGGCTTCGGTATAGTACTGAAGCTCATGGTTACCCCACCCTTGTCCGCCCACATCATAGGTCCATTTCTGCGGATCTGGCAGACCATCGCCCTCAAACTCATCTGACCAGACCATCTGCATCTGTTGAGCCGGAGCGGGGGAAAATGACCAGAATATTAAAAAGTATAAAGCTGTAATACCTGTTCTGTACATATAAAATTTCCTTTTCGGGCTGAAAACTACAAAATTTGTCAGAAGCAGGCTGGATGTGCTTAAGTTTTTATTGTTAAATTAGCCTTTTTGGATCATAAGAAAATCGGATGCTGTCCAACCGCTATTTACCTGTATTTTGCTTTTGTGTAAGCTTTCTGGGCCTGAGTTTGTCGCTGCAGGCGCAGTCGTCATCCAATCCCTGGAAACTACTGTCCGATGTGGAGATTAAAGACCGCTTTGACGAAGCTGCCGGATACGAGGTGTCTTACCCGGTATTCGGAGAAAAGGCCCGTAGCCTGGATGGTAAGACCGTCACTGTTGAAGGCTATATGATCCCCTATGAAGTCTACCTGGGGCCTAAATATTTTATCCTCTCTTCCCTGCCGATTGCGGCCTGCTTCTTCTGTGGAGGGGCCGGACCAGAAACGGTGATGGAAGTATTTACCGAACATCCTATAGAACTGACCAGCGAAACGATCAAAGTGAAAGGGCGGCTGGAGCTTAATCCCGACGACCCCGACCGTATGATGTATATTCTCAGAGATGCCGAACTGGTAGACTGAGTTGCTTTCTCCCTTGCCGAATCTTTAATAATGAACTACATAACTATGAAACCTAATCTTTTAATTTTATTGCTACTCCTGTGCTGCAGCCCTGTACTACATGCCCAGCAGGAGGAAGATGCCACTATGATCCGCAGCATCTATGACGAAACCCTGCTGCGGGGTGAGGCTTACGAAAACCTGCGCTACCTCTGCAAAAATATCGGGGGGCGCGTAGCCGGGTCTCCTCAGGGTGCAGCTGCCGTAGAGTGGTCCCGGCAACTGATGGAAACGTATGGCTTTGATAAAGTGATACTACAGGAAGTGATGGTTCCCCACTGGGTAAGAGGTGACAAGGAAGTCGGCCGTATCGTCAACTCAAAAAAGCTGGGCGTTGAAGATGTTAATATTACTGCTTTGGGTAATTCAGTCGGTACCGGCCCCGGAGGCGTAGTAGCTGAAATCGTAGAGGTACAGAATTTTGAAGAATTGGCTGCTTTGGGGCGTGAGAAAGTAGAAGGTAAGATCGTTTTCTTCAATCGTCCGATGGACCAGACACAAATACAGGCCGGAGCTGCCTACGGCCTGGCCGGAAACCAGCGCCGGAGCGGACCTTCCGAAGCTGCCAAATACGGAGCCATTGGAGCGGTAGTACGGTCACTCTCAACTGATTTTGATGACTATCCGCATACCGGCAGCACGGTATACACTTTTAATGTACCCAAGATTCCAGCCATTGCCATCAGCACTAATGATGCAGATATGCTGAGTGATCTGCTCCAGGATGACCCCGGGCTACAGCTTTATTTTGAGACCCATTGCCAGATGCTGGAGGATGCCCTGACTTATAATGTGGTAGGTGAGATCACCGGTACTGAAAAGCCTGATGAGTATATCGTAGTGGGCGGGCATATTGACTCCTGGGATCTGGCTGAAGGTGCCCATGATGATGGCGCAGGTGTAGTACATTCCATTGAGGTGTTACGTACCCTGAAAGCCATGGGCTACCAGCCCAAGCGCAGCATACGTGCCGTCCTTTTTGCCAACGAAGAAAACGGCCTGGCCGGCGCTAAAAAATATGCTGAACTAGCCGAGGAGAATGGCGAGAAACACTATGCAGCTATAGAATCTGATGCAGGTGGCTTTACACCACGCGGCTTTAGCATGGATGTAAGTGAAGCGGCGTTTAGCAGAATCCAGAGTTGGAAACCTCTTTTTGAAGAATATGATCTGCACAAATTTGACAAAGGCGGCAGCGGAGCCGACATCAGTGCACTCAAGCCCCAGGGAGTAGAACTCATCGGCCTGCGCCCTGACTCACAGCGCTATTTTGATATGCATCATTCGGCACAGGATGTATTTGAGATTGTTAACCAGCGCGAGCTGCTGCTGGGAGCTGCTGCCATGACTTCCCTGGTGTACCTTATAGACCAGCATGGGCTGTACGAGGATCAGAGAGGTAAATAATTTTTTTACCGGAACCCAACAAAAAAGGCAGCTCTGTAGGGCTGCCTTTCGTTTTTCTGAAATACTCTGAAAATTTACAGTGACTGGTTTTCTATAGAAGCCAGTTGAACCAGCACTTCATATTCTTCTGCTGTAATATCCTGGTAAAAGAAGTGGATAGGATTTACTTTTTCGTTGTCCTTTAGGATCTCGTAGTGAAGGTGTGGCGCTGTTGAAGTACCGGTGTTACCCACATAGCCTATGCACTGCCCACGCTCCACGGTTTGCCCCTGCTTCACATTAAAGTCTGACATGTGCGCATACTTGGTCACATAGCCAAAGCCATGGTCTATTTCTACCTGCTTACCATACCCGGTAAATGACGTTTTAACGGAGATGACTTTGCCCGCCCCGGTCGCATAAATTGGAGTACCCTGTGGTGCAGAGAAATCAACGCCAGGGTGCATCATCTTCACCTTGTAGATGGGGTGGACCCGCATACCAAAACCGGAGGCCAGCCTTCTCAGTTCTTTGTTGGATACCGGCTGTATGGCGGGGATGGAGGCCAGCATATCGGTTTTATCCTCAGCCATATTGAGCAGGTCATCATAAGATTTGGTCTGTATATACAGTTGTCGCTTGAGTTTGTCTACCTTTTCTTTGGTTTGCAGGATCAGCTCTTCTCTTTCCAGCCCATCTTCCAGTAACTCTTTGTAGCGCTCCACGCCACCCACACCCGCATTGCGAATAGATATTGGTATTGGCTCAGCTTCAAAGATAGTACGGTACACATGATTATCACGGTCTTGCAGGGATACCAGCATCTCATTGGCACGCTCCATATCCTTGCTCAGCATATTATAGTAAAACTCAAGCTCTTCGTTTTCTTTCTTGAGGCGGGCAGCTTTAGGAGACTCAAAGTAGGTATCAAAAATAATGATCAGGCAAACGCCTGCCACCAGTACCAGCGACACAAATCCCAGTACGTTCAGAAACACATCCCAGCGGCTGATACGGATGCGCTCGTACTTACAGGTTTCTGTATCGTAATAATATTTTATCTTAGACATTGTTAATGCTGGTTTCTAATCTTTAATTTTGCTCCCTAAAACGTTTAAAAAATTGATTATTTGCCATATTTGATTGAATGATGGTTTATCAACGTGCCAATATCAGAACTTTTCATTTCATCATTATGGATTCTTGGGTCGATAAATTACATCTACAATGAATTCGCAGGAAATCAGAACAACATTCATACAATTTTTTCAGGATAAAGGACATCAGTTTGTACCATCTGCCCCCATCGTAACAAAAAATGACCCAACCTTAATGTTTACGAATGCGGGGATGAACCAGTTTAAAGACTATTTTCTGGGAAACCGCCAGGCCCCCTATACCCGTGTAGCAAACAGCCAAAAGTGCCTCAGAGTTTCCGGTAAGCATAATGACCTGGAAGAAGTAGGTATTGATACTTATCATCATACCATGTTTGAGATGTTAGGAAACTGGTCATTTGGTGACTATTTTAAAAAAGAAGCTATTGCATGGGCCTGGGAATTGCTTACCGATGTCTACAAACTACCCAAAGACAGATTGTATGTAACTGTATTTGAGGGAGATAAGTCTGATAACCTGCCGCTGGACCAGGAAGCTTTCGACTACTGGAAGGCGATCATTGCTGAAGACAGGATACTGTATGGAAATAAGAAGGATAATTTCTGGGAGATGGGTGATACCGGCCCCTGCGGCCCCTGCTCCGAGATTCACATAGACTTACGTCCGGAAGCCGATGTGCAGGCGAAGCCCGGAAAAGACCTGGTCAACAACGATCATCCGCTGGTAGTGGAGATATGGAATCTGGTTTTTATGCAATTTAACCGGCAGGCTTCCGGTGAACTCAGGCCATTGCCGGCCAGGCATGTGGATACTGGTATGGGCTTTGAACGACTGGCGATGGCCATACAGCAGAAGACCTCTAACTACGATACCGATGTATTTACCCCCATGATCAACCAGGTGGCTGGCTGGGCAAAAGTAGCGTATGGCGATAGTAAAGAGATTGACATTGCGCTGAGGGTAATTGTAGACCACATCCGGGCTATTTCTTTTGCTGTGGCTGACGGGCAGTTGCCCTCCAACAATAAGGCCGGCTATGTGATCCGACGGATTTTGCGCAGGGCAGTCCGCTACGGCTATACTTTTCTCAACTTCAGAGAGCCTTTCTTGTACCAATTGGTGCCAACACTGGCCGCGCAGTTTGCTGATGTTTTTCATGAACTGAAAGCCCAGCAGGACTTTGTAGCGAAAGTTGTTCAGGAGGAAGAAGCTTCATTCCTGCGGACCCTGGAAGTTGGGCTGAAGAAGATGGACCAGATTAAGCATGAATACCGTGATAAAAAGGTAATTCCCGGTAGTGTAGCTTTTGAGCTTTACGATACGTTTGGCTTCCCACTGGATCTCACTGCACTGATTGCCCGTGAGAGCGGCTTCAGCATAGACGAAAAAGGCTTCCAGGAAGAAATGGCCCGTCAGAAAGAGCGTTCTAAAGGTGCGGCCACAGTGGATACCGGCGACTGGGTAGTAGTGCGGGAGGCTGACAAAGTTGAGTTTGTCGGCTACGATACATTCACTGCCGAAGCGCAGATCGTCCGTTACCGTCAAATGAAAGAAAAAAATAAAACATATTACCAGCTGGTACTGGATCAGACACCATTCTATCCTGAAGGCGGTGGTCAGGTGGGCGATACCGGCTACCTGGAAGCAGATGGTCAGAAGACCAGTATCATTGATACCAAAAAAGAAAACGAACTGATTATTCATTATACCAAAGAGCTGCCGGCTGATGTGGAAGCTACTTTTCGCTGTGTGGTAAATGAGAATAACCGCCTGCTTACCATGAACAACCACAGTGCGACACACCTGCTTCATGCGGCGCTTAAAGAAGTTCTGGGCAATCATGTACAGCAGAAAGGTTCACTGGTCAATAATAATCTGCTACGCTTTGATTTTTCGCATTTTGCCAGGATGACCGATGAGGAAATCCGCAGAGTAGAGCACATTGTCAACCAGCGAATCAGGGCCAATATCCAGCTGGAAGAGATGCGTAATGTACCCATGGAAGAAGCCAAAGCTATGGGAGCAACGGCACTTTTTGGCGAGAAGTATGGGGATTATGTAAGAGTGATTGCCTTTGACCGTGAATGGTCGCTGGAGCTTTGCGGAGGTACCCATGTCCGGTCTACGGGAAATATCGGGCTTTTCAAGATCATGTCTGAAAGTTCCATTTCTGCCGGGGTTCGCCGTATTGAGGCCGTTACCGCAGGCACTGCCGAAAAATACGTTTATGAGCAGGAAGATCTGGTAAAGGAGCTGAAAGAAGTACTGAAGAACCCTGCCGACCTGAAAAAAGCTGTTGAAAACCTGCTACAGGAACGGACACTACTGCAGAAAGAACTGGAGTCATTGCAGCAGAAGGAAGCACTAAACATCAAGGACCAGATACTAGCCAAGGCTTTTACAATGGGAGATGCAGAAGTCATTATTGACCGGATTTCAATTCCCTCTGCCGACATGCTCAAAAAGCTGGCTTTCGATATTAAAAACCAGAAAGAAAAGCTGGTACTGGTACTGGCAGCTGAGATAGATGGTAAGCCGCAGATTGCGATGGCCATAGATGATGCCCTGATTCAGCAGTATGGTTTACATGCCGGTAATATGGTCAGGGAACTGGCAAAGAATATCAAAGGAGGTGGCGGAGGCCAGCCTTTCTTTGCTACCGCCGGTGGTAAGGAAGTGGGAGGTTTGGATAATGTGGTAGCCGAGGCTAAGAAGATGCTGGAGGAAAAACTAAAGTAGTAAGGAAAGGGAAGAGTTGAGGATAACGGATCACTCTTCGTTAAAGTCAATTTTATCTACAAGGTAGGCGCCGCCAATCTGCTTGATCAGCATAAAAACACGAAACTCTCCACGGTCATAAGTATAGGTGCCTACGGTATATTTGAGGCCTTCTTTGGAAGAACCCTGATGAACATAGCGAAAAGCCTGGGGAGGGTATTTGTTAAAAAAGTCCTTCAGTACAAATTCTGCCTGGTTACGGCTATAGCTGGATTTTTCTCCGTTGATACTGATTTCTACTGTATTATTAAGGTATTTGCTCATTTCTCTTGAGCTACCTGTCTTCAGCGCATCCCTCACATTGTTAATTACCTCGTTCTGCGCGTTACTTGGGGAGTTACCCAGAGTCAACAGGCAGATAAAGGCCATCATAAACGCTCTTATGATCTGTACGTTCATATACTTGCTACAAATTTACAGTTTTGTTTGCCAAAACTGTGCCAAGGCCAGCCCCCTTGGAAAGATTCAATTTTATTGCCTGCCAAACATCTTTTGCCGCTTAAAAGCTGTAGACTATTATTGCTGAACAACAGCCAACCAGCGCTACAAAGGGCAAGGATATTGAAAAAGTTATGCGAATATATCCGCATTGCAGTTAATTTAGTAATTTTAATAGTTTGTATCTATTCGTTTTGTAAAATTAATACCTCTTCCTCAGGTGTTCCGTACTTTTTGCCTGAGTAGTACAGCTGGAGAGTGTCCTAAGCTTTAGTTGATAGTTTTGCCCCAAACTGTATCTTTACGCAGATTTATGTTGCCCCTGGTATTTTCCTGTACATCCTATGAGTAATGGTAGATTTCTAAAGAAGGCCAGTCAGAAAAGGCTCAGGTTAGGGCGTATTACCCTAGGCCTGTCGCTACTCCTTTTCAGCATTATTATCGGAATGGCCGGCTTTATGACCATAGAAAAGTATTCCATCATTGAAGCCTTTTATATGGCCATTATTACCCTTTCTACCGTAGGTTTTACTGAAGTTAAGGTCCTTTCTGATAGTGGCAGAATTTTTACAGGCTTCTACATTATCTTCAACCTTGGGATTTTTGCTTATGCCATCAGTATCATCACCACCTATATTGTAGAAGGAGAGTTCAGGGAAATTTTTCACCAGTACATGATCAGTAAACGAGTAGAGCGTATGAAAAACCATATAATCGTCTGTGGTTTTGGCAGGAACGGTACCAAGACCTGTGAGGAACTGCTAAAAAGCGGACGTCAGTTTATCCTGATTGAGCAGAACGCCAGCCTGGCAGACAGCTTCCCCACCGATCCGAACTTTGAGTACATCATTGGAGATGCTATCACCGACGACACGCTCATATCAGCCGGTATAGAGCGGGCGGAGGCCATCATTACCACCCTGCCCCGTGATACCGATAACGTATTTATTGCACTGACGGCCAGAGAACTAAACCCTCATGTATACATCATATCCAGGGCTACCGAAGAGAGCGCTGCCAAGAAGCTTTATCGTGCCGGGGCTGACCAGGTAGTTATGCCGGATGCTATCGGGGGAGTCCACATGGCCCAGCTGATCACCAAGCCCGAAGTGATTGAGTTTCTGAATATGCTCACCGGAGTGAGCAGTGATCACCTTAAGCTGGAAGATATTTCTTATGATGAGCTCAAAGCAGAGTTTAGGGACAAATCCATTAAGGAACTGGATATCAGGAAGCGCACCGGAGCCACTGTCATTGGCTTCAAAAGTCAACGTCTGGGCTTTACTTTTAACCCTCCCGGTGATCTGCAGATCAGCCAGGGAGATACCATGATCATCATCGGTACTGCTATGAATATCACTTCATTCAAAAATACCTTCGGCTAGTGCCTTTGCAGCATATCGCTGTAAGATCGCTCCAGCAGGTCCTCCTGCCTGATGTTGAATAAATCCATATAAAAGTCTACCTGCTCCCTGAGGCGGCTTTCTCCTATTTCACCTTCATAGTCAATGGCTTCTATTTCCACGAATTTGCCCAGCCCTTTGACTTCGTCCAGGTGAAACTTTACGTTTTCGATAAAATAAATTCGCCTGCGTTTGTCTACCATTACTTTTACAGGCAGCGCATCCAGCAGTACAGCCTTTAGTGCTGTAAGATCATCGGCACGGTACATACTGATATCAGATTTTTTGGGACCTGCCGTGTCAGGCCTGTGGTAAAATATCAGTGAGTTTTCGATATTTCCTTCTCTTAGTTTAAGCCTACCCTCCTCCACGCTGAAATAGGTGTCTAGCTGCCGGTCTTCACCGATAAACTTTGCCTGCATCTGTAGTAGGACTTTTTCTACAGCCTCTGTATTTTCACAGCGCGCTTTGATTTCTATGTTGATAAAGCTCATATACATTAGGTTTGGAGCAAAGGTAAATAATACGATATAATTTGCTGCCAAGGCGCTCAGGCAATTGTCGCTGACGATAGCTTTGAAGGAATCGCTAAGGTTTTGATTTATAGGTAAATAAAGTAGATTTGTAATATTCAAATATGTCCGTAATGACAGCAGAGGAAGCGAAAATAAGGATACAGGAGCTTAGCGACCAAGTAAATTACCACAACCAACTCTATTACCAGGAAAGTCGTTCGGAGATTTCTGATTACGCATTTGACCGCTTACTGGAGGAACTGATTCAGCTGGAAAACGAGTTTCCCCAGTTTCGTTATCCTGATTCACCCTCCCAGAGGGTTGGTGGCACTATCACCAAAGAATTTGAGACGGTAGCCCATGACTATCCCATGCTATCCCTGTCTAATACTTATAGCGAGGAAGAACTACTGGAATTTGATAGCCGTGTGGCCAAAGGTCTCAACCAGCAACCCTACGAATATTTCTGTGAGCTTAAATTTGACGGAGTAGCCATTAGTCTACTATACGAAAATGCCTACCTCAGCAGGGCGGCTACGCGGGGAGATGGTACCCGAGGGGATGACATCACCCATAATGCCAAAACTATCCGGACCCTTCCTTTGAGCATCAGGCAGGAAAATGTAGCGCCGCGCTTTGAAGTTAGGGGAGAGGTGTTTATGCCAAGGGAAGTATTTAACAAGCTTAACCGCATCCGCGAGGAGGAAGGCGAAGCGCTCATGGCAAACCCCCGCAATGCAGCGTCCGGCAGTCTTAAGATGCAGGATTCTGCCCAGGTGGCTCAGCGCTACCTGAACTGTTACCTTTATGGGATGGTGGGTGAAGCGCTACCAGTAAATACACACTCAGAAGCGATCCAGAAGCTGGAAGAATGGGGTTTCAATGTTTCCAGTACTTACCGTAAGTGTAAGGATATTCATGAGGTACTTGCCTACATTACTGAATGGGAACAGAAGCGGCTTGAACTGCCGGTAGATACAGATGGAATAGTGATCAAGGTCAACAGCCATGATCAGCAGCGGGTATTGGGTAGCACTGCCAAGAGCCCTCGCTGGGCTATTGCCTATAAATATAAAGCACAGAGCGCTGCTACCGTATTGGAAGATATTGATTACCAGGTGGGACGTACTGGTGCCATTACCCCTGTGGCACACCTGTCACCCGTTTTACTGGCAGGCACTACCGTTAAACGTGCTTCGCTGCACAACGCTAACGAAATAGCCCGCCTGGACCTGCGGATTGGCGATATGGTATTTGTAGAAAAGGGCGGAGAGATCATCCCCAAAGTGACAGGAGTTGATGTAAGCAAAAGGCAGGCAAACAGCCAGGCTGTTGAGTATGTGACCCACTGTCCGGCCTGTGACACCGAACTGATCAGGAAAGAAGGAGAAGCACAGCATTTTTGTCCTAATGTAAAAGGCTGCCCTCCCCAGATCAAAGGCAGATTGGAGCATTTTATTCAGCGCAAAGCGATGGATATTAACAGTATGGGAAAAGAAACGGTAGCGGTGCTCTACGAAAGTGGGCTGGTCAAAACACCTGCTGATCTTTATAAGTTAACCTATGAGGATATTTTTGCGCTGGAAGGCTTCAAAGATCTTTCTACAAAGAATGTGTTGCAGGGGATTGAGGATTCTAAAAAAATCCCTTTTGAGAATGTACTGTTTGCCATCGGTATTCGCTATGTAGGTAGGACAGTTGCAGAAAAACTGGCAAAACATTTCAGGAAGATTGAGAATATTGAAAGTGCCAGTTTTGAAGAACTCATTGAAGTACCCGAAATTGGAGAGCGCATAGCCCGTAGTGTGATCAGCTTTTTTGATGATCCGGACAATCGTGATATTGTGTACGAACTCAAAGAAGCCGGTCTGCAGTTTGAAATTGTAGAAAAAGAAGAAAAAAAGGAGAGTAGTAGGCTGGAGGGAAAATCTTTTGTGGTTTCCGGGGTTTTTCAGCAATTCAGCAGGGAGGAGATCAAAGAGAAAGTAAGTGCTAACGGTGGACAGGTTGTTTCTGCAGTTTCCGGAAAAGTAGATTTCCTGCTGGCTGGCGAAAATATGGGCCCCGCCAAGCGAAAGAAGGCAGAAAGTCTGGGCGTTTCCATCATTTCTGAAGAAGATTTCTTAAATATGCTTACTACTTAAACTGTAGTGTTCTATGTTCATGTTTATCACCAAAAAAATTATCAGGTTTCAACTGCCCAAGCTGGTCAAAAAGCAGAAGGTCAGAAGAAAAACCGTCAACTACGATAAAGCCCATAAAGTAGGGATTCTGGTTACTTTTCATGACCATGAGAAGCAGCACACTGTAGACGAATTTATTGATCACCTGGTAGCAGATAAGAAGGAAGTGCAGGTGCTCTGCTACGACAAGCGTCGGGCGCGCAACAAGATCTTTGGCTATCTGCAGTTTACCGATAAGAATGTATCAACGTTCGGCAAATTCAAAGCTGAACATGTCATTGACTTTATCAACAATGACTTTGATTACCTTTTTCATCTGGACATGGAGTCAGATGTGGTACTGGACAAAATACTTTGTCTGTGCCAGGCTAAATGCCGTATCGGCAACGACATAGAAGACCACCGTACCCATTATGAGCTTATGGTAAAAGCGGATACCCTTACACAGTTGTGTAAGCTGATGCAACACTACGTAAAGGTCGTGAATGTAAAAGAGGAGCAGGTCTGAAAGCAAAAAGGCAACCCTAGAAGAGTTGCCTTATTTTTTGCAGAGAAATTTTTTATTGAGCTTTGTTCTTGATATCCTGAACTTCTACTCTAATTTCCTGAGAAAGATTTTTCAGCTCCTGCATGCCCTTTCTTACGCGGGTACCGGCGGCCTGATTTTCTTTGTCATAGAATTTTTCGAAGTCACCTTCAAGGGACATTACTAAATCTCTGAGTTGATCAAATCTTTTCATAGTTAAGTCTGGTTGATATGAAAAATTGTTGTTTAAAGCGGCAATATAGCTAATAAGCTAAACAATGGGAAAAAAAATGCCAATTGTTAAAAATTATTGGAAAGCTGCCGCGAGCTCACCTTTTTTGTAAACGCCGGATTCGAGTTTATGTTTTACAGCTTCAAAAGCTTTTATCGTCTCCTCTACATCTTCTACCGTATGCGCGGCAGTAGGGATCAGGCGCAGCATGATCACATCTTTGGGTACAACCGGGTAGATAACGACAGAGCAGAATATGCTGAAGTTCTCTCTCAGGTCATAAGCAAGGGCAGCCGCTTCACCTACACCTCCGCTTAGTATCACAGGAGTCACGGGAGTTTGGGTATTGCCAATATTAAACCCTCTTTCTCTCAGGCCGTTTTGCAGGGCATTTACCACTTTCCAGAGGTTTTCGCGTAGCTCAGGCATAGTTCTGAGCATTTCCAGGCGCCTCAGACCGGCCACCACAAATGGCATAGGCAGCGATTTGGCAAAAATCTGTGAACGGGTATTGTAGCGAAGATAGCGGATAACCTGCTCATCACCGGCTACAAAAGCCCCGATGCTGGCCATGGCCTTGGCAAAAGTAGAGAAGTACAGATCAATACCATCCTGTACACCCTGTGCTTCACCAGCTCCGGCGCCATTAGGCCCCATAGTGCCAAATCCATGAGCGTCGTCTACCAAAAGACGGAACTCATATTTTTCTTTGAGGGCAATAATATCCTTCAGATTACCCATGGTGCCTGACATACCAAAAACGCCCTCAGTAATTACAAGTATACCTCCACCGGTCTCTTTGGCCATGCGGGTAGCACGCTCCAGTTGTTTTTCCAGGTTGGCAATATCGTTATTGGGAAACACAAAGCGCTTACCCATATGTAACCTTACACCATCAATGATACAGGCATGTGATTCGGCATCGTATACGATAACGTCCTTACGGTCCACCAGTGCATCAATAATAGAAAGTATGCCCTGGTAACCATAGTTGAGTAACATGGCGCTTTCTTTCATTACAAAAGAAGCCAGATTCTTCTCCAACTCATCATGCTTATCGGTATTTCCTGACATGATTCTGGCACCCATAGGATAAGCCAGTCCCCACTGCTCGGCAGCTTCTGCATCTGCTTTTCTCACTTCCGGATGATTGGCCAGCCCCAGGTAACTGTTCAGACTCCATGTCAATACTTCATGGCCCCTAAATTTCATGCGCGGCGCAATGTCACCTTCCAGTTTGGGAAACATAAAGTAACCCTCTTCCACTCCAGCATGTCTGCCCAGGGGGCCCATGTCAACCGTAAATTTCTTGAATAAATCCACGTTTACTCGGTTTTATGTAAACTAAAATTGAATCTTTTTTACTAGATTATCGGGCAAAGTTAACATTTAAATATTCCTCCACAATGAATCATATCATTAATTTTGAGGGTTAGCTTAGCGGATTTTAAAGGAATTCCTACTTTTGTTTAAGCAATTACAATATATTATTAGAATTCTTATCTTTTCATGCGTCATATCAAAAAACTACTCGTAGCCAACCGAGGTGAAATTGCCCTTCGCATCATGCGATCTGCCCGAGAAGAGGGTGTCGCCACGGTGGCCATTTTTAGCGAAGCCGACAGAAATGCTCCCCACGTACGCTATGCTGATGAGGCTTATTGCGTTGGTCCGGCACCATCTGCACAGTCTTATCTCAAAATTGACCATATACTGGAAGCTTGTCGGCAGACCGGTGCCGACGCAGTACACCCTGGTTATGGCTTTTTGTCGGAAAATGCCGCTTTTGCCCGTCAGATTACTGAAGCGGGCATTATTTTCGTCGGTCCATCCCCTCAGGCTATAGAAACGATGGGTAGCAAACTGGCAGCTAAGGCTGCTGTAAAAAAATTTGGAGTGCCCCTGGTGCCTGGTACTGAAGAACCAGTGACTGATATAGGGGAGGCCAAGCGGGCTGCTGCCGAAATTGGCTATCCTATTCTGATCAAGGCCAGTGCAGGTGGGGGCGGTAAAGGGATGCGGATCGTAGAAAATGAGGAGGAATTTGAGTCGCAGATGGAGCGGGCTGTGAGTGAAGCGCAATCTGCTTTTGGTGATGGCTCGGTCTTCATAGAAAAGTTTATTGTGGCACCCAAACATATTGAAATTCAGGTGCTGGGTGATGAGCATGGTAATGTGGTCTATCTATTTGAGCGGGAATGCTCCATACAGCGCCGCTACCAGAAGGTAATAGAAGAAGCCCCCTCACCTGTCATGACGGAAAGTGTGCGGCGTGCCATGGGAGAAGCTGCTATAGGAGTGGCCAAAGCCTGTAACTATGTGGGAGCAGGTACAGTTGAGTTTGTCGTGGGGCAGGGCCTTGAATTCTACTTTCTGGAAATGAATACTCGCCTGCAGGTAGAGCATCCGGTAACCGAGATGATCACTGGTATTGACCTGGTAAGGCAGCAATTGAGCATCGCCCGGGGCGAAAAACTGCCTTTTGCGCAGGAAGATCTCAGTATCCACGGACATGCCATAGAAGTACGCGTGTATGCAGAAGACCCTGCCAACAATTTTTTGCCGGATACGGGTAAACTCCAAACGTACCGCCGGCCTCAGGGGCCCGGAATACGGGTCGATGATGGCTTTGAAGAAGGGATGCAGATTCCGGTTTATTATGATCCTATGATTGCCAAACTAGTGGTGCACGCTCAGGACAGGGATGCTGCCATTCAGCGGATGATCAGGGCTATTGAGGAGTACGAAATCAGTGGTGTGGAAACGACGCTTGAATTTTGCCACTTTGTACTGCAGCATGAAGCATTTATCTCCGGAAAATTTGATACCAAATTTGTGGAAAAATACTTTTTGCCAGAACTGCTGAAGGAGAAGAACCTGGCAGAAAATTCTGAAAAAGTAGCTGCTCTTATGGCTGCTTACCTGCATCATGAGCACCAGGCTTCTACTTCTGTAACGCAGAAAGGTGCACCGCAGAGCAAGGGATCTTGGAAACAAAGGCGTTTCCACTAAAACTTTGCTCTCCGGTTTCGGTATTGTTAGTATGGCAAAAATCAGCGCACTGCGGGCATGGAGGTATAACGATCAGCTGGCACAAAATATCGGAGAACTCATTTCTCCACCCTTTGATGTAGTCACTTCCAGACAGAGAGAAGCACTGTACCGTAATCCTGTCAACAGTATTCACCTGTCCGTACCTTCAGGAGAGTATCCGGCACAACATGCCGCCCGGACCCTCAGGCAATGGCAGGAAGAAGGCATCATTTTACAGGATAAAACCCCTTGCATCTATGTTTATTACCAGTACTTTCAGCTTCCGGGCTTAGACCGTGAGTTTTGTCGTAAGGGCTTTATTTGCCTGATAGAGGCTGCTTTCTGGGAGGAGAATGTGGTTCTCAGGCACGAAAATACCATTCCCGGCTCAGTGAGCGATCGTATAGCACTGCTGGAGTCCACGCAGATCAATGCCAGCCCTACACATGGCTTGTATACAGATCCTGCTCACCAATTGGAGCCATACATGGACGCCTGTATGCAGAAGCCTGTTTATCAGGCAGAAGATTATCAGGGAGTAAAAGATGTGCTTGGCATTATTGAGGATGAGCAGGTGATACGACAATTTCTGTCGTTGATGTCGGACAAGCAGGTTATTCTGGCTGATGGCCACCATCGCTACGAAAGTTCTCTGGCCTACCGGCGTAAAAGGATAGCACAAAACCCCGGGCATAGTGGTGAAGAAGGTTATAATTATCACCTGATGTACTTGAGTAATACTGAGTCTGATGACCTGAAGGTGCTGCCTACACATCGCCTTATCAAGGATATGCCGGAGTTACCCATAGAACAACTGCTGGAACGAGCTGCTGCTTATTTTACGGTTAAGAAACTGGAAGATGTATACGATATTCCTGAACTGATTGTAGGTAAGCCCTGGGCATTTGGCCTGCTGCTGGAAGAGGAAGCTTACAAAATCCGCTTAAAACCCGAAGTGCTGGAAAGCTTTGGCGGCCATCTGAGTGAGCCGCTCAGGCATGTTGATATTGTGGTATTGCACCACTTTTTTATAGACAAAGTGCTGGGGATTGCAGGAGAAGAACAGCGAAAGTCTCCTTATATCTCATACGACCGTAGCTTTGCCAGTTGCCTTTACAAAATCGGGCGGCAGGAGGCTCAGATGGCCTTAATTACCAACGGAGTAAATATTGAACAGATCAAGGAAGTGTGTTACAGCGGACATGTACTTCCGCAAAAATCTACCTATTTTTACCCTAAAGCAATCTGTGGTTTCCTGTTCGCTTCAATAAATGAAGATGAAGCATAAATTAGTATTAGCATCAAACTCCCCACGTAGACAGCAGATCATGCGCGAGGCTGGTCTTGATTTCACCACCAGAATTATCCCGCTGGAGGAGGATTTTCCGGATGATCTACCAGCGTCTGAAGTGGCCGAATATCTCGCACTGAAAAAAGGAAAAGCTTACCAGCAGCAGATGCATCCGGAGGAACTTATCGTCACCGCTGATACTACGGTAGTAGTGGGTGATAAAGTACTGAACAAGCCAAGAGACAAGGAGGAAGCCATCAGTATGCTACAATTACTGTCGGGTAGGAGGCATCAGGTCATTACCGGTGTATGTATCAGCAGGCCTGAAGAGCAGCACAGTTTTTCAGATACGACTACGGTATGGTTCAGGCGGCTTGATTTACAGGAGATTGAATATTACGTCAACCAGTACCGACCCTTTGACAAAGCTGGTGCTTATGCCATTCAGGAATGGATCGGTATGGTTGGCATAGAAAGAATTGAAGGTTCTTACTTCAACGTAGTGGGCTTACCTATTGAAAAACTGTACGAAAAACTGAAAAAACGTATGGTTCTTTCGGTCAATCGTTATTAATTACTGTGGAGTTTATACATACGCCGGGGCTTAAAATCCTTCACGTATTTATCAAAATTATCAACGGCTTTCTGCCAGCCTTCATGATAGCTACGATATACTGTACCTTTATCCTTGTAAAGAGAGGCTACTGTCTTCTCGGTTTTCATAGTAATACAATTTAATGTTCAAGCTGCCGCGTAGAAGTGGCGTGGCTGCTATGGTTGTTCAATAAAAACTATGCATAATGCAACGGTGATGATTTGAGATGGTTGCATGCTACATAAAATATTACAAAAGAAAGTTAAGGGTGAAAAATTGTTTCATTCAGGCTTGAAGCGTTCTCGTTAACTTTCCCTGATTTTTATTAAGAAAAAATCGTACCATATATTACATATGTAGTATTGGCTGGATAAAAAAACAGACTTGCCGGCTTGTCCAGACTGTGCAGGTGATTTCTTAGTTAGTTAACCCCTTTCTTCCCAACAGCCAATGATCAGCAAACTGTATAAGCCCAAACATCAGCAGCACGAAAAGAGCTATCCAGCGGTGGCTGAAGATATATGTGATAAACTGTTGGGTAACAGCAGGCTGGTACATAAATAGCAGCGTTAGTGTTAGTGGCAGCGCTATGAGGATAGTAAACAATAGCAGTAGCCAGAAGCGTCGTTGTTGTCTTCTTTCTGCCTGTAGTACAGCTATACGCGCCACCTTATCGGCAAAGCTAAGGGGTAAGCCTCCGCCCGGACTTTCCTTCAGCGCCTCAAACACCATCTGGTAGCTTTTTACTGCATCATCAGAAGTGTCGTCCAGTTTGTGGTAGTCCTGCTCGTCCAGCAGTTTTTGTATTTCCTGATCACTTAGATGCTTCATAATAATTCCTCCTTCTTGAAAATCTGTTCTAGTTTCTCTTTGAGTAGCTTCCGAGCTCTGAATAGATAATTTTTGACCGTGCCTTCCGGCATGTCGCAAATCTTTCCAATATCAGCATAGGGCATTTCCTCCAGATGATAGAGCGTCAGCACAGTGCGGTATTGTACTGGTAGCTGCGCTATTAACTGATGTACATACTTTCCGACCTGTTCCTGGTCCATGAGCTGGTCAGCATGTTTTTGCAGATCATGCAGGCGAAAGCTTTCATCTTCCAGGGCTGTGGTTTTTTCGTTTTTATGTTTTTTCAGGTAGTTCAATGACATTCTGTAAGCTATGGTAGCAATCCAGGTAGATAAACGAGACTGGAACCTGAAGTCAGGAAGTTTGCGGAACACCTTAAGAAAAATTTCCTGGCAAAGATCCTCCCGGTCCTCCTGCCGATCAATCAGACGGTTGACCATATGAAAAACCAGCTTTTCATGGGTTTTGACAAGCTCACGAAAGGCAGATGGGTCTCCCTCCAATACCCTTTGTACTATGATCTGGTCTTCATTCATCGTCGCATTAGACAACAAAACTTTCTAAAGGTTGCAAAACTTTTTTTGATTTTTTCTGCAACATCTGGAAAATACAGCTGTCTAATGCGGCAGAAACAACAAAAAATCAAACATCATGGAATTCATTGGACCCGCAATCATCATTGGTACTATCTTTTTTGGTATCGTCAGTATTATCAAAGCATTCAGTACCCATTTTCTGAGAAAGAAAATTGTAGACAAAAACAACCTTGACGAAAGAACCGTAGAGGCGCTCCGCCTGAAAGAAAACCGACATACTGCGCTCAAATGGGGAATGGTCGCCTTGTTTGGTGGCATTGGCCTTATCCTGTTGGAGTTCATACCTTATGAATATAATTCACCTCTGCCCTTCGGCCTGGAGGCAGTGATGATCTCCGCTGGTTTCCTGGTTTACTACTTCATGGTAAAAAACGAACCTTCCAGCCATTAATAGATGCTTTGGACCACCTCCTATCAAGAGAGGTGGTCCCCTTTTTTCCTGCTCATCTAAATAAATATATAAAATGCTTGCATGGTAAATATAAAACCAGCTACTTTGTATTACACTGTACCTAACATTAGTTAGTACTGTCAATGAAAATAAATTTTCGCTTTGCAACCTTCCCCCCGGTTGGTGCATCATAAATGTAGTTTAGAGATTTTTAAAACTGAGCGTCATGAAAAAGCCCGCTTTACTGAATTTTCGCATACAGCCAAAAGGTATCATCTCACAGATTTGCCTGCAGCAGGGGCTACTCTATCTGGAAGATGTGATGGAACATCTCAAGAGCCTGCCTTATGGTCGGACTTCAGAAAAAAGAAGCCTGGGCCTGGTACTGACAGAAGGGCGAGGTACCTGCAGTGCCAAGCATGCATTAATTGCACAGCTGGCGCATGAAAACGGCCTGAGAGATTTGCGGCTGGCATTATGTACATACAATATGTCTGACATCCTGCACGAAGAGGTGGGATCAGTGCTTAAGCATTACAATCTGAAGGCTATCCCGGAGGCGCGCTGCTTTATGAAGTACCATGGAGCCATATACAATCTTTGTGGACGTAAGCACCCGATACAACCGGAAATTGTGTCAGAAATAGAAATCGCTCCTCTGCAGATAGGGACTTTTAAAAAGCGGTATCACCGCAACTATATAGAAAACTGGCTGCAGATAGAAAAGCTCAACAAATACTGGAGTCCTGATCAGATATGGAGTATCAGAGAAGAATGTATTGAGGCTGCCGAAGAAAACTGGGAAAGCCGGGCGCGGCTGCTCTGCTGCGCATAAAAACCTCCCACCACCGCTTACTGCTACCAAAGACTGACACAAAGTCAGGATGTAATGAAAAATACTGAAATTGTGGTTTTGGCATTCCTTTTGTAAAAGTTTACATCCCATGAAAAAAGGAATACACCAATCCAAAACCAGCCTGCGGTAGGCAGGCATACCGCCAAATGTAGCGGTACTATAGATCCAGTAGCCCTGACTCTTCCTGAAATGACGGAGTCAGGGCTTTTTTTTGGCTACGCCTGGGGTAGCCTGCCCGGCAGACACTTAAGTTGACTTCATCAGGGCTGTTAGTTTGTCCCTGCTGAGTGGTTTGGTGATATATTCGGAGATACACGTGTAGCTCAAAGCCTTCTCCTTATCCGATTCACTGATCGAACTACTCAGCATGTACACCCGTGTGTCTTTATGTTGCGACCAGAAACTATGTTCGTATCGTTCAAGGAACTCATAACCATCCATTTCCGGCATGTTAATATCCACAAATATCAGGTTCGGAAACTGCTTTTGCTCATCAGCCGTCTTAAGGTATGATAGCGCTCCCCATCCACTGTCCTGAATTTCATAGGCATTCACAAAATCAGTGCGTTCCAACATTGCTTCTATCGTGAAATTGTTAATTTCATCATCATCTATAACTAATACATTGGCCATATAAAAATGAGTAGTTATTCCAACAAATTATTGGCTGGCAAACAGACAATAAAAACTGACATTATCAATCCGTAAAAAACGATTTGATCTTAATGTAAGAAATTAATTACTGTTTTTCCTGCATACGATTTATAACTTCGCAATAGACCATGCCTTACCTTATTTTAGCGGCATGATAAAAAAAGCCTATTGCTACTTTGGCCGCTCAAATTCTGGGAATATAAAATCGGTAACTGAAGGTTGGTTTATACATTTTTAAGAATAATGCGTATCATACGGCCTGATCATAGTACCGGCCTACAAAATAGTGTCCAAAGCCTGAAAATATTACATGAGAAAGAAAATTGACCATTTATGAAAAAAAATGTATTTACTTTTTTTACCCTTTGCTTACTTACCGCCTTTGCCTGCTCATCTGACAACGAAGTAAAAGATATGGAAGCCCAATTACTACTGGACACCAAGGCCCTGCTGGGAGAGGGGCCTATCTGGAACCACGAAACCCAACAGCTGTACTGGGTAGATATTGAAAAACGCCAGTTGCACCTGTATACCCCTGCTACCGGAGAAGATAATTTTTTTGACACCGGAGAACGGGTTGGTACGGTAGTACCAGTAGAAAGCGGAGGTGCCCTGGTAGCACTGCAGGACGGCATCCATAGTATGGGTTTGCAGGATGGTGACCTTAGCCTTATTGTCAATCCGCTTCCTGAGGGCATACGCTTCAACGACGGCAAATGCGATCCCCTGGGGCGCCTGTGGGTAGGGTCCATGCACATGGAAGGAAAAAAAGGCGCTGCCTCGCTCTACATGCTGGACAACGAGCAGCAGATACACCAAAAGCTGGACAGTGTAACGATTTCTAATGGTATTATCTGGTCGCTGGATAGCAAAACCATGTATTACATAGATACGCCTACCCGGCAGGTGAAGGCTTTTGACTTTGAGCCTGCTACTGGTGAAATTTCCAATGGCAGAATAGTAGTAAATGTACCGAAGGAAAATGGCGCTCCCGACGGTATGACCATAGACGAAGAAGGTATGCTATGGATCGGCCACTGGGGTGGAGGTATGGTAGGGCGCTACAACCCGGAAAGCGGAGAGATGATCCAGAAAATTGAAGTGCCCGCGCTGAATGTTACCGCCTGTGCTTTTGGCGGAGAAAAGCTGGACCAACTGTATATTACTACCGCCAGTGTAGGGATGAGTGAGGAGCAGATGCAAGAGTACCCTCTGGCCGGCGGCCTTTTTGTTGCAGAACCAGGTGTGAGGGGTGTCCCGGCTGATTTCTACCGTGGGTTGGCAAATGATTAAATTATGAAAAAGAAAATTTATCTGTTAATACCGATGCTTTCCTGTGCATTGCTTCCGGCAGTAGCACAGACAGAAGTTTCATTTGAAAATGAGTTTGCCGAAGATTTTTATCCGGTGTGGCAGCGCAGCGGGAAATATCTGCTGGATGTAGCGGAAGCTATGCCTTCCGACCTATATGCTTACCAGCCTTCAGAGGATGTCTTTACATTTGGAGAGCAGTTGATGCACATTGCCGCCAACCTTTACTGGCTGAATGCCACCTATATCAGCGGCGATGAAGTGGTGGATCTTGACCTGGATATCAATGGTAAAAGTAAAGTAGACATTATCTCAGACCTGCGGGAAGCCATCGCGCAGGTAGATATGTCGTATCAGCGTTTGCAGGCAGGGGAGGATGATGAAGCTGTCATGTTGTTCGGACGTGTAGAAGCTGACAAAAAAAGGGTGTTTATGCTGATGCGCGACCATATAACCCACCACCGGGGGCAGTTGGTGGTGTATCTCCGCCTGAACGGCATCCTACCTCCTGATTACATAGGCTGGTAAAGCTTCAGCGGCTGGATGCCTGCGGCTGCTCTTTGCCCAGTACCTTAAAATTAACCTCTATTCGCTCGCCCTGCTGGTCTACCAGCGTAAGGCGATGCCTGCCGGGTGCCGGGCTGATACCCATCTGATGCAGCTGATAAGTAGCTCCCAGGTATTCATCGTCCAGGTGCCAGTAAATCCGGGCATCAGGGTCGCGGTGGGCTGCTTCCAGCACAGATTTACCTTTTTTTCCATCCAGCTCAGTTGGGATATAAATATTTGCACCTTCCTGAGGATAAATGAGCTGAAGCGCCAACTGTAGATCCACCTGCATACAATCATTACGCAAAGGAGGCAGTCGGCGGTATCCGGTATGGTGGCGGCGGTAGTACCACTCCTGTACAGGGGGAAGTACGAACCAGCTTTGGTGCTCAATATTACCCACAGCCTCGCACTCGCTGTGCACCCGGTACTGACCAGAGCCATCCAGGTGTACCAGCTGATGATATGGACAGGCAGGAGCTTTTAAGCCTGCGCGTGGAATATCCATCCGCAGCGTATCATCACAGTATCGGGAGGCTCGCATTCCACTTTTTTCACTGATCAGTACGTTGGCCATGGCACTGCCGGGATACTCAAACCAATCACTGTGGGGAAGCAACTGCACTACATCAAACAGCAGGGGAGCAGCGGCCGTCAGCCCCGTCAGTCCCGGCCGGCCTTCCCCATCGGCATTACCTACCCAAACACCCACCACATGACGAGGAGTAAGCCCAATGGCCCAGGCATCACGAAACCCATAGCTTGTTCCTGTCTTCCAGGCCAGTTTACGGGAAGAGTCAAAATACTCCCAACCGGCCTCATTCTCAGGCCGCCTGACTTTCGCCATGGCTTCAAAGGTATACCACAAGGCCCCTGAATTGATCAGGCCATTTTCTGATAACTGCCCGGTAGGTACTTCCTTTTCGTCCGCCATATAGGTGGGAGGATGAAAATCAAGACGGTTGTACCTCCGGGGTTCAGGATAACTGAAGTAATGGCCCATGCTGCGGGCCAGCCCGGAATACATGCTGCAAAGATCCCAAAGAGAGGCTTCAGCCCCTCCCAGGATGAGCGAAAGCCCATAGTGGGAGGGTGGCTTGGTTAGGGTACGCATACCCATCTGACTGAGCAGGTAATGAAATTTTTCTACTCCATACTTCCGGAGCATGTGTACTGCCGGTACGTTGAGCGAGCGGGCCAGGGCCTCATCAGCTGCTACGGCTCCATCATAGCGCTCATCAAAGTTCTTGGGTGCGAAGCCATCTATGAAGGTGGGAATATCTGGCACCAGTTCATAAGGCAGCAGGCTACCCTCATGCAGCATGGCTGCATACAGAAAGGGCTTGAGGATACTCCCGGTACTCCGAGGGGCCGTGATCACATCCACCGAAGCACCGTGTTCAGCAGCGTTTTCCGGACGGGTGTTGCCTACATAGGCCAGACTTTTCCCCGTCTGTACATCCAGCACCAGCACGGCAGCATTGTAAATACCGTTGCCTTTAAGTTGCTGATGGTGCCGGTCTACCAGCTGGTTTACCTGCCGCTGTAGCTGATAATCAAGGGTGGTGGTCACTCTCTTGCCTTTTTTGCCTTCCTGCAATGCCCTGGTCAGCAGATGAGGAGCTTCGGAAGGCAGGGCCTGGGGAGGCCCGGGAAGAGGTTCTGTTTTCGCCAGTGCACAACCTACTGAGTCTATCTTTCCGGTGCGGTAGAGTTTATCCAGCAGGCGGTTTCGCTTTTGCAGGAGCTTCTCGGAGTTCTTCCCCGGGTACACCAGCGAAGGGCTGTTGGGCAGTACCGCCAGGGTGGCAGCCTCTCCCCAGGATAGCTGGTCGGGGCGGCGCCCGTAGTAGCGCCAGGCCGCTGCTTCCAGCCCTACGATATTACCGCCAAAGGGTGCATGTGCTGCATACAGGTTTAGTATTGCTTCTTTGGAATATGCCAGTTCCATGCGGGTAGCCATGATGATTTCTAGCAGCTTTTCCGGTATTGTCCGTGCTTTGCCCTGGCGAGACAGGCGGATAACCTGCATGCTCAGCGTACTACCTCCGCTGACAATAGTTCCGGCCCGCAGGTTCTGCCAGCTGGCCCGCAGCAGGGCGAAAGGGTTAACGCCCGGGTGACGGAAAAAATGTTCATCCTCAAAAGCCAGCAGTGCCTCCCGGAAACGCAAAGGTACAGTGTCAGCCAGCGGAAAGCGCCATTGTCCATCAGCAGCGATGGATGCTCCCATCAGTTGCCCGCTGCGGGTTTCCAGTACTGTAGAATAAACCGGACGAAAAAGCGGGTTGGGTAAGCAAAAGTAGTAGGCAACAGCCGCCACAGTGGCTATCATGATGCCTGCTATTTTTATCTTTAGCTTGCGAGTATTCATCCGTTGCCCTAAACTTTTCGTCTATACTAACACTTAAAACTGAAAGCTATTGCTTATTTCCCGTCACAATCAGGCAAAGCTAAGTGATAAAGTATGGATCAGCAACAAGAGAAAATTGATATTGAGAGATCAGAACTCCGTGAGGAAGTCATCCGGCGGCTGCAGGATCTGGACAGTCCGACGATATTCAGACGGGTCAAACTGTTACTGGATGAAGCAGCCACCATAGAAAGAGTGTATCATATACCGGCCGTCAGGCAGATGATCAGAGAGGAGGAAAATGAGGATCTGGAGATCCGGAATCACCAGGAAGTAAAGGGTAAAGCGAAACTGAGCCGGTATGATGCCCGCACAGCACCTTTTGCCTTCTTCCTCGGTATCATCAGCCTGCTGCTGATCGGTGCAGTAGTGACCGCCCTTACCGAAGATGACCTTTCCCCTCTTTTTCAGCGCATACTACCCTGGTTACTGGGGGTGACGGGTTTCTTTCATCTGCTGAACTGGGTGGATACCGGCGTGCTTTTTTTTATGCGGGGCAGGGGAGAAGAGCGTATGAATAAATCAGAGAGAAACCGTCGGCTGCTTTCGCTCATATTTCCTCCGCTGCGGATTGGCTCCAGAAATATTGTCAGTGCGCAGTACATCTGGGTTCCCTTCTGGCACTGGTGCAAGGTCAACAAAGGACTTTTTGATAACCTGAAAAGGCGTTTTATCCTGCCTATGATCGGCATTGCCCTGCTAATCGTGCCGGTACTGCTCATTGAGTGGAAACTGATGGATTATGTAAAAGATGAATGGCCCGACCTGCGCATAGATCTGATCCTGGAGTCGGTACAGACCTTTATCTGGTGCGCCTTTACTTTTGAATTTCTCCTGATGATCTCTATCAGTGACCGTAAGTTTAATTACGTCAAAAAGAACTGGATTGACCTGCTGATCATCCTGTTGCCCTTCGTGTCTTTCCTCCGGACGCTGCGGATTTCACAAATTGCAAGACTCAAATATGCCACCCGCTCTTTTAAGATGAGAGGCGTAATCACCAAGGCACGCCAGGGGCTGATTTTCGTGGACTTTCTGCAGCGTATCCTACGTCTGCGGCCGGAAAGCGAGGTAAAGCGGCTTTATCGCCTGCTGAGAGAAAATCAGCATGACCGGGAAGGACTGGAGAAAAAACTCAGTAAGGTAGCTGACCTGATAGAGAGAAATCAATCCCGGAAAAAGCAGGATAATAGCTGATTTAGGTAATAGTGACCCTTCAGGAATCGGGATATTTTTTTAGCTTTAGAAGGTAAAATTAAAACGCAACCATATCCAAGCTTTCCATGCGGCTCTCTTACTACCTGATCCTATTTTCCTGCCTGTTTCTGTCAGCTTTTACCGCTTGTACAAACGATGCTGATTACGATGTCATCATTCGTAATGGTCAAATTTACGATGGTAGCCTGGAAAAGCCCTTACCGGCTGATATCGGTATCAAAGGTGAAATGATTGCAGTCATAGGCGATTTGAGCGAAAAGACGGCTACGAAAGATATTGATGCTACAGGATTGGCAGTTGCGCCTGGTTTTATAGACATGCACGTGCACCTTGGTTCTATCAGAGAACTGCCGGAAATGGAAAGTCTGCTGCGGCAGGGGGTTACTACCGCCCTGGGTGGTCCCGACGGCGGAGGCCCCTGGCCTTTTGGTCCCTACCTGGATTCATTGGAAGCAATGGGCATTGGCGCCAATGTGGCTTACCTGGTTGGGCATAATACCATACGTAGCAATGTACTGGCACTGGAAGACCGTAAACCCAATGCCGACGAACTACAGGAAATGCAGGATCAGGTAGAACAGGCGATGAAGGAAGGCGCATTTGGTATCTCTACCGGGCTGAAGTATGTGCCAGGTACTTTCTCGGAAGTGGATGAAGTCATTGCGCTTTCCCGTGTAGCTTCGCAGCATGGCGGTATCTACACTTCTCATCTGCGCGAAGAGGGCCTGGGTGTGATCGGAGCCGTAGCCGAAGCCATCAGTATTTCCGAAAAAGCTGACATTCCGGTGGTCCTGACCCACCACAAGGTAATGGGACCCGGCATGTGGGGCAAGAGTACCCAGACCCTGGCGATGGTGGATTCTGCCAGAAACCGGGGGCTGGACATTATGCTGGATCAGTATCCGTATGCTGCCAGTCAGACAGGAATCTCTGTGCTGCTCCCTCCCTGGTCGCGCTCCGGCGGACAGAACGCTTTTCTGCAATACATTGACAATCCGCTTACTTATGACAGCGTCAGGCAGGGAGTCATCTATAATATCGTACAGGATCGTACCGGTGGCGACCTGCATCGCATACAGTTTGCCAGGATTCCCTGGCAACCCGAACTGGAAGGTAAAAGCCTGCATGACTGGCTGCTGATGCGCGAAAAAGAGCCTACACCGGCCAATGCCGCGGACCTGGTCATTGAGGCCCAGGCTAAGGGGGGAGGAGCAGCAGTGTACCACGTCATGGACCAGGGAGATGTGGACCGTATCATGCAGCACCCACAAACCATGATCGCCTCCGACGCGCAGATCGCATTTTATGAAGAAGGGCAGCCACACCCCCGCTGGTACGGTACCTTTCCGCGGGTGCTGGGGCATTACGTACGCGAAAGAGGGATACTGACGCTGGAGGAAGCCATACACAAAATGACGATGATGCCGGCCAATCGGCTGGGTTTGTCAGAGAGAGGCAGAATAGCGGAGGGTACTTATGCTGATCTGGTCATCTTTGATCCGAAAATCGTCATAGATCAGGCTACTTTTGAGCAGCCCCATCAGTATCCGCTGGGTATTCCTTATGTGCTGGTTAATGGGCAGGTAGTAGTTGACGCAGAAGCGTTTAGAAAAATCAGAGCAGGCAAGGTACTGAGGGGACAGGCTTATCAGGAGTAGTCAACGTCGCAGAGTAGGTGTTGTGTTGCTTTATCCTGATTTATTACATAACAAATATCCTGGAGACCGATACCTGATTTTACCTATTGCTTTTTTTTTGCTTAGTTAAACCTCCCGTGAGAATTTTGCGGCACCGGATGTGCACCTACGTCAATTTTCTTCTTTGCCCATGCTAAAGTTAAGGTTAATCATATTGCTCCTTTTCGTGTATTTGCTGCCGTATCACGCTGCTTATTCACAGATGCGCAAAGTTGATTCTTTAGCACTGCTGCTGGAGAGCCTTCCCGCTGCTTCCGGAAGCCTGTATGATACCCTGCTTGTGCTGAACTGCAATAAGCTTTCCTGGGAGTATTATCTGGACGGAAAGTATGATTCTGCTGAATTATATGTGCAGCGTTCCCTGGATATGTTGAAGGAGTTGCCTTCCGGACACCCAACGGTACAGTCACTCAAGGCCAAGGCACTGAATAACCAGGGGAGCATACTTTCTGATCAGGCAGCTTACCCCGAGGCTCTGGAGGTATATCAGCAGGCGCTTGGCCTATGGCAACAGCTTGAGGATACCCTGGGTATGGCCAATATTTACAATAATATTGGTATTGACTACGACCAGCAGGGGCTTTATGAGCAATCAATTAAAAACCATACCCTGGCGCTGCAGCTCAGGAAGGCAGTAAATAACCAAATGGGCGTAGCCGATTCTTACAATAATCTGGGGGTTGTCTATCATTTCCAGAACCTGTACGCCAAAGCCATGGAAAATTACCTGGCCGCGTTGGAAATTTATCGCCAATTAGATGAACTGGATGGCGTAGCCTACATCTATAATAACATTGGACTGATCTATCGGCGACAGGAAAAGTATCATGAGGCGTTGGAAAGCTTTGAAGATGCACTGGCAATCCGGTTAAAAATTGACCATCCTAAAGAAATTGCCAGTACCTATTCTAATATCGCCAATATTTATGCAGATCTCAGGCAAAACGATGAAGCACTTGACTACTACCAAAAGGCGCTGGAAGTATATGAGCAACTGAATGATCAGTACCGTATGGCATTGTCACTGCATAATATTGGTATGATCTACGCCCACCAGGGTAATATAAAGTTTGGCATAGATTATTGCCAGCGAGCACTTGTCATCAAACGGAGGATCAATGCCCGGCATGCGGTGATTAGTACATTGAACCTGCTCTGCGAACTGATGCGGAAGACCGGAAATATTGATGCAGCAGAAGCGTACTGCAGCGAGGCGCTTATCCTGGCCCCGGAGGTAGGTAACAGGCATTATACGGCAGAAGCCTACCTCAATACCGCTGATCTGTACGAAGCTGCCAAAAACTACCCGAAGGCCTTGTTTTATTTCAAAAAATACGGTGAACTGCAGGATTCTCTGCATGCCAGCGAGTATGACCAAAAGATTGCCGAGATGTCCGCCAGCTTTGAAAGTGAGAAAAAGGAACAGGAAATAGCCCTGCAGAAGTCACAGCTAGAGGAAAAAGAAGGCTACATCAGGCAGCAGGCGTTTTTAATCTGGGGTATCAGCATCGGGCTGCTGCTCATGCTGGTGTTGGCGGTAATCTGCTTCTGGCTGTACCGCTCGCAGTATCGCGCCAAGCAGATCATCTCCCGGCAAAAGGATGAAGTAGAGGAAAAGAACCGCCTGCTGGATGAAGCTGGTAAGGACATTGAGCAGCGCAATGAAGAACTTTCTCTGCTCAATGAAGCGCTCTCCGAAGAGAAAGCCAGGGTGCAGGAGATCAACAAAAGCCTGGAGGAAAAAGTAGAGGAGCGTACCGCAACACTCAAAAAGAACAATGAAAAACTGAAAGAATACGCATTTTTTAATGCCCACAGGTTTCGTGGGCCGGTGGCCAACATACTGGGCCTGGTCAACCTTATTCAAAGCAAGGATTATCACCTGGATGAAAAACTAAAGTTTGTTCAAAAGCTAGGCCAGGCCGGAAAACAGCTTGACCATAGCATTCATGAAATACAGTTTTTACTCCACGAGGCAAACGAAACCGAAGACGATTAGGCAGTACGGGGGCGCGCCTCCTCTTCAAACGCCCGAATTTCCTCCAGGGAAGCCAGGGACTCCTGCAGCGGCTTGGCACCATCCGACTGTAGAATTTTTCTGACCCAGGCCAGGTGCATATACCGAAAACTGATCCTGCTCCTTACCCAGATGGCAAGAGGAATTAACAGTGCGCTGAAAGTAAGCTGCGCATACCACCAGGCCTGATTTCCATAAAGGTAAAGATCAATGCCCCAAACCCACTCAAACCCAACCAGTACGTAGGCCATATAAAAGGGAACGGACAAAACCGTAAGCCTTACCAGATGCAGGCGATGGGTTTCTACTTTTCGCAGCTTTTTCTGGATGCTTACGATTGGTTCAGCATAGTTTATCTGCGAGATATGGTACAACTGCCCAATTGCCCCGATGAGTCCTCCCATTGCAAAGATATAGAGTACTGCTCCTGATAAGTAAAACTGGGGCGTCGCCAGGTGGTCGGCAATAAACTGCCCCAGGAGAATGATAAACATCAGGAAAACCAGCAGTTCAAACGATCGGTAGATAGTAAGCGGGAGCATCCTCCTGCGGCTTTCCTGTAGCTTCACTTCGCGCAACAAACTTTTATGCAGCGTAATCTGTGCTTCTAATTTCTGATCCATTTGCATCCACGATTTTTTTAGCTCTTCAAGTTCCATAACTATTGTTGTTGATAGGTTTTAAATTGATTTTTTAACTGTTGCCGGATACGGTTGAGTTTACTTCCTACATTGGTGACAGTAATCCCCAGGATATCAGCTATTTCCTGGTAGCTTTTGTCTTCCAGGTAAAGCAGCATCAGCGCTTTGTTCATTTGGTCCAGTTGACCGATGAACTGCCGCAGCACAGCGATATTTTCATCCTGAGATGTGTCGTAAGGGTCAGCTTCCACGTTGATCAGGTCAGACTGAAGGGGCCTGATGGTATCCTGTCGGCGGCTTTCCCTGCGGTAAAATGAGATTGCAGTGTTCAGGGCGATCCGGTAAATCCAGGTAGAAAATTTGTAGCGGCTATCATATTTTGGATAAGCTTTCCAGAGCTGCACAATAATCTCCTGTACCAGGTCCTTCAGGTCTTCGGCATCCCGGCAGTAAGTATGGCTGACCTTATAAATAAGCTTTTTGTGTGATTCCAGTACTGCCAGAAACTTTTCTTTTTCAGGATGTATCATCTTGCCCAGGTTGAAATCAGCCTAGCTGCTGATCATTACTTTGCCTTATGATTCGCCGGAGGGATCAGAAAATCACAGAGACAGCAGGTTTTTTTTAAAAATAGTCGCTTTGGAGGTAGATGTCTGGCTAATTCCTGAGAAGTTTACAAACTTGCCTGCCGGAAGCACGTTGTTCGCCATAAACAGTAACCATTTTGATACTTCCTTCTATCGTCAATATAGCCATAATCTGCGCGAAGCTGGGGGTGCGGCACGTGATCCTCTCGCCGGGCTCTCGCTGCGCCCCACTGAGCATTGCTTTTGCCCGCCACCCTGAGGTACAGGTGCGCACATTAAGCGACGAGCGCTCGGCTGCTTTTGTCGGACTGGGTATGGCCCGTCAACTCAGAGAACCTGTGGTGCTGGTGTGTACTTCGGGCTCGGCTGCATATAATTATGCTCCGGCAGTAGCCGAAGCTTTTTTCCAGCAGATACCTTTGGTCGTGCTAACGGCTGACCGCCCCCCGGAGTGGATAGACCAACTGGACGGACAAACGATCCGGCAGCGCGATATTTACGGCCGGCACGTAAAAGGTAGTTTTGAGCTGCCGGTAGCGCATGCTGAACAGGCCGGGACAGACATCTGGTTTGCAGGGCGGCAGGTAGCTGAGGCGGTAAATCTCTGTACAGCCTTTCCTGCTGGTCCGGTACATATCAATGTGCCGATACGGGAGCCCTTTTATCCTGAAGCCGGTGAGCAGCTGGATTTTTCTCAGCCTGTAAAAGTAATACTACAGCAGGATAATGTCCCGGAGCTAAGCCGGGAAGCAGCCCCAGAATGGCTGTCTGCCTGGAATACGGCAACTAGTAAGCTGATTGTGTGCGGTCAGCAGCCTTATGATGCTGCCCTGGGCCGCCTGCTGCAAAAACTCAGTGAGGCACAACAGATACCGCTGGTAGCGGATGTGATTTCTAATATGCACTATCTGCCTGCCGCTATCCGGCATGCTGACGTACTGCTGGGGCAAAAAGATGACGAGATTTTGCAGTCACTAAAGCCCGACCTGCTGATCACTTTTGGCCTGTCGGTGATGTCTAAAAACCTGAAGCTTTTCCTCCGGAAGCACCGCCCTCAAAACCACTGGCACATACAACCGGGAGGAAGTGCAGCGGATACTTTTCAGGCACTTTCAGCAGTGATAAAGGCTTCGCCAACTTCTTTCTTTAAGCAAATAAGCGCAGGAGGGACAAGGTCGGAAGCGCAGCGGCAGTACTATGAGCAATGGAGGGAAAGGGAAGCACAGAGTGCTGATTTTGTAGACAACCTCTTTCGGCCGGGACCGGAAGCTATGGATGCGTCCAATGAGTTTTGGGCAGTACAGGAAGTGCTCAGTCATTTGCCAGAGGACACCAATTTGCACCTGGCCAACAGTATGGCGGTACGCTACGCCAATATTATTGGCCTGGGAGCAAAGCATCGGCAGGTAGAAGTATTTGCCAACCGGGGCACCAGTGGCATTGATGGCAGCAACAGTACTGCCGTAGGTTCTGCTCTGGCCTCTGGAAAGCTCACGGTCCTGATGACCGGCGATCTGGCTTTTTTCTACGACAGAAATGCTTTCTGGCACAACTACGCCCTGCCGAACCTGCGGATTGTACTACTCAATAATCACGGTGGTGGTATTTTTCGTATGATTGAGGGGCCGGCGCGTCAGCCGGAGCTGGATGAGTATTTTGTGACCCGGCAGGCTCTGGAAGCAGAAAATACTGCCCGCGACTTTGGGATGGATTACCAGAAGCTCAGGCTGGAAAATGAGCGTGATGTTACCCAACTGAAAGAATCCCTTCCCGGTTTTCTGAATAATCCCAGCCAGCACGCCCGTTTGCTTGAGGTCATTACTGATGCTGATGTTAACACACGTTTTTTTGGAGAGTACAAAGCGTTACTTAAACAGAAAGGCGGGAAAGATGTATGAAGGGTCAGCGAGGCGAGAAATTTAACTTTAAACCTGAAACAGGAAAATGCCCATAGCTTTTAACAATATCCGCATCGGAAGGAAGTACTACCTGCAGAATTTTGGAGAGGAATCCAGCTTTGAGGTACTGGAGTGGCTCGGCGGTGACAACTATAAACTTAAGGATCTCGATTCTCTGGAATTGTACACCCTGAATGACCTGATCAAATACGGAAAGTCTGAGGATTTTGATATTTATGAGATACGCTAAGTTTTTCAGTCAGAATCAGCTGCTCCCTGTACTGAAGTTTGTTTTTTTTGAGTATGGTGCCATGGCCACTTTCCGGTCAACTCTACCTCCAGCGTGAAACTCAGGAAAGTACGGATCAGCACGATGATACCCAAAACCCCTACGGTCTGAAAGGTCAGGTCAACCGCTACGGTATGAATAATATCTGCTGCAACCAGGAATTCCAGACCAAGCAGTATCCCCCGGCCCAGACGCAGGCGTATGGTGTGGAAGACAGCTTCGCCATTGTTTTTACCCAATGATTTAATGGCGGCGTAGATGAGGATATAAATGGCAGTAAAAATAAGAATACCAATACCCAGGGCTTCAACGATGGCAGCCCCCCATTCCGCAAAAGGTTTGATGATTTCAGACACAGAATTTGTACTTTATAGTTGAAAAAATATTCTGGAAAATTTGTCTGTAAGACATAAAAAAATCAACCCGGTCCACAGCTAATTGTTATCATTGCCAGGTGTAGTAGCCTTCGCCGGGGCTGACTTTGCACTTATCGGATGGCTTCGTAGAGCGAACACTCACGCATATGCTCCCTGATCTGCTCTCCACTGAGGTACAGCTTCTTTTTGAAGGTTTTATATTGGTGGGAGGCTTCTGAATGATGAAAGATATGTTCTTCCCAGGCCAGCGTTTGCCAGCCCAGGCCTCTTTCTATGGTAATTCGGTCTACTTTATGCTCCAGCCTGGCTTTAGATTTTTTACTGAAGAGGTACTTTAGCCCTAACCAGGCGATGTTTAAACTGCTGCGCTTTGAGTAGTCTATAATGTGGGCGTATTCATGCCCCAGTCCGCCTACCTGCGCATTGAAGGGGAAATCATTGAAGAGAACCCCCTCCCGGCCTTTTACCTTTTTGTCTACAAAAATGGTATATGCACGTTTGTCTTTGCTTCTGAAAAGGCTGAGCAGGCGTGGACGGGCAGCCAGGGTGGTTTTGGTATCCTGGTACACATACCTGATTTTGACATCTTTTAATTCGGGATAAAATGCCAGCGCAATTAGTCCTGGCTCCAGCGTTTCCTGCTGAAAGTACTTATTTTTTTGATAGATTTCCTGCAGGGCGGGCAGCATTGACTGATAGTCCGCTGCCTCAATAAGCTTTCTTGGAACAGTCAGTTCGTTGAAGTGCGCGAAAGAAAAACTGTTTTCCTGCATCGTTGAGACAGAGGCAGCTTCGGGTTGAGAAGAGGCTAAAGTAGTAATACAAATGAGAGAGAGTGTGATCAGTAGCTTCATAGAATTTACTAGAATAATTGATTCTCCTTGAGAAGTCAAGCAGCTACTTAAATATAACAAAGAAAAATTTATGTTTTTCCTTTATAAAATATGGTTTTAGGTTGGGGAGTGTACTTTTTATCAGGCAAAGACTCCCTGTGTGCCGATTATGCAGCGAACAAATAAATAACAGGCGTTTACGCAGTAGGGTGGTAAAACTGGCCGGGAGTTAAGAAATCACTCCCGAGCCGATAAGTTCATCATCACGGTACCAGGCCGCAAACTGTCCTTTGGCGATGCTTTTCTGAGGTCTGTCAAATACGATGTACAATCCTTCTTCCCGCTGAAAGAGCGTAGCTTTTTCCAGGGGCTGCCGGTAGCGTATACGCACAAGGTAGTCTTCTGACTGGCTAGCATTCAATTTCAGATCATTTCTTACCCAGTGGACTTCTGCCTGCTGAATGAACAAAGCCGGCCTGTAGAGTCCGGGATGTTCACTACCCTGCCCGGTATAGACAATATTCTCCTCTGTGTCCACGGCAATGACAAAAAGCGGTTCCGGAGTACCGCCTACATTCAGGCCTTTCCGCTGCCCGATGGTGAAGTAATGGGCGCCATTGTGGGTGCCTACTGATCGCCCCATGTCAGCCGAATAAGTAAAAGCACTGCTAAGGTCTGACAACTGTTCAACAGCTGATGTTTCTCCACCAATAGTGGCCAGAGACCCTGCATAAACAGGAGCATCTGCCGGAATTTCAACAATTTTGCCAGGTTTGGGCTGCAGTTTCTGCTGCAGGAACTCAGGCAGGCGTACTTTGCCCACAAAACAGAGGCCCTGCGAGTCTTTTTTGTCGGCAGTAGCCAGGTCCTGCTCACGGGCGATCTGCCGTACCTCAGACTTCTGTAATTCCCCGATCGGGAATAGTGCTTTACTCAACTGTTCCTGGTTGAGCTGGCAGAGGAAGTAACTCTGGTCTTTGTTCTGATCCTTACCGGCCAGCAGGTGATAAGTCATACTGCCATCGGCACTGACAGTTTCTGCCTTGCGACAGTAGTGACCGGTCGCTACATAGTCGGCACCCAGCCTGAGGGCAGTTTTCAGGAAAATGTCAAATTTGATTTCCCGGTTGCAGAGCACATCCGGATTGGGCGTGCGGCCATGTTCGTATTCTTTGAACATATAATCCACGATACGCTCCTTGTATTCCTTGCTCAGGTCAATCGTCTGGAAAGGGATTCCCAGCTTCTGGGCTACAATCAGGGCATCATTACTGTCTTCCAGCCAGGGGCATTCGCGGCTGATCACTACGCTGTCGTCATGCCAGTTTTTCATGAACAGGCCGATCACTTCATAGCCCTGTTCTTTTAACAAATAAGCGGCAACGCTGGAGTCCACGCCGCCTGACATACCTACTACTACGCGTTTCATACTAACTAATACCTAAAGTGGGAAAAAAAGGTTCGGAGGATTTGGTGTTATGGTTTGATGGTTCTTTGTGTCAGTCATGGTTGGTTAAGGTACTCGGATGGGATTTCGTAAGAATCGGCGACTTTTCCATAGCTCTGCCGGGGTTCCCTGACACGGGAGCCCGTTGTTGCGCTATAATTTTTCTGTGAAGTGTTCAGGTACCTGATGAGGGCCAAAATGGATTTCCTTAGCTGATCGGTATGCTCGCGCAATTGCTTACTATCCTCTTCGGAAAAGTAAGACAGATCTTCGCATACATACAGCATACTTTTCACCTCGGCAGCAGAACTTTGTGCGTAGTTCAGAAACAGCATGAACTCCTTTTTGGAAAAGCGGGCAAAGCCTTCGGCCACATTGTTCATGACGGACAAAGCAGCCCGTCTGAGCTGATCTCTGGTGCCAAAGTCCTTACTCAGTGCTCCATCGGCGCTCATAGCATATACTTCTCTGACCAGCTTTCGGGACATTTGCCAGCATATCAAGTCCTCAAAACGTTCTACCTTTGCCATGTTTGCTGTCTTTTTCAACTTCAGATGGCAAATATCCAAAACAAAATAAACTATCACACCATAAGACTAACAAAACCCTAACCCCCAAAATGAGCCAGAGTCCTTTTCAGAAAGCCAGGGAAAAATATCGTCCCGAAAAAATAAAAGTTCTGATGATTACCGAAGCTCCCCCTGCTGAGCACCAAAATCGCTATTTTTACTATGAGCATGTTCGCCGGGGTGACAGCCTCTTCCTGGAAACCATCAAGGTACTGTTCCCGGAAGAGGTAGAAGCTTTTGAAACAGTAAAGCAGATCCGTGCTGAGAAAAGTTATTTCCTGGAAAGACTACAGGAAGAAGGATTTTTCCTGATGAACGCAGTGGAAAGCCCGCTGCCCAATAAAAGTGATGCGGCCCGGCGCCGGGTCTACCGCGAGCATTTGCCCGGACTTATCCAGGAAATCCTGCGAATTGCCCGGCCCAATACTGTGATAATCATCATTTCTGCTGTAGTTTACAGGGCTATCGGGCGAGAACTTAAAGCCAGCGGATTTAACCTCATTCAGGAGGATATGATTGAATACCCTAATTCCGGTCAGCAACTTAACTTTCGCCGTAAACTCCGTCCTTTGTTGATAGAACATGGTCTGTTACCTTCGGGGATATAGTGAAAGGGTGTGAAAGTTCTTGGTGTTATGGTTTTATAAGGGTAGTACTTTCAGTAATATGTAACCATGTACAGTGGAAGCAGGTTTTTCCATTAACACCCTAACACCCTAACACCCTAACACCCTAACACCCTAACACCCTAATATTATGGCTTTTAAAAATCTAGTACATCTGCACAATGAGCATCGTCACTGGCTACACGAGTTTGATCTGTACCAGGATGAGATCAGGTACTTTCAGCATCAGCTGGCGAAAAAAGCGGCGAATCCTGAACTCACCAAGGAGGATAAAGAGGAAGTCAGCTACTTTAAAGAACAGTGGATCAAGCTGCTGGGCGGGATTGATGATCTGCGCCACAAAGTCTACGCGCACGAAAGCCGCCTCTACCGTAAGCTTGAACTGGCCAACCGTACCAAGGACAATATCATTACGGACGAGGACCATCACATTGTAAAAGGAGAAATGGAAGAATTTGCCATTCAGTACAAATCCCTGAAAAAGCGATTTCAGGATTTTAGCAGAAAGTGATTTGGCTGTTAGTAATTTTAGCAGGAAGGCTCTAATTTGAAGGGCTTACAAACAACCTATAACGTCATGAATCATACTACACGCCGTCAGTTTTTACAGCTTATCGGCCTGGCCGCTGCTGCTGCTCCCTTTTTGCAGTTTGCCTCTCCTCAGCAGGCTCGTTCCAAAGTACTCATCGTAACAGGCCAGAACAACCATACCTGGCGCCGTACTACTCCCCTGATTGAAGATATCCTGGAGGAGAGTGGTAAGTTTGATATCACACTCACCATGGCTCCCGCCCCCGGTTCCAAAGAGGAAGAATGGATGACCTGGCAGCCGGATTTTTCTGAGTATGATGTGATTCTCAATAATTACAATGGCGAAATGTGGCCGGAGCCGATCCGTGAGAGTTTTGAAGAATACATCAGCAATGGCGGTCGCGCCCTGATGATCCATGCGGCCAATAACCCTTTTGAAGGCTGGACGGAATACGAAAAAATGGTAGGCCTGCTCTGGCGTGACAATGCCGGCGGCACCCGCATCTACCTGGAGGACGATGGCAGCGTAGTGCGAGTTCCCTCCGGACAGGGGCCCAAAGCCAGCCATGGGCGGGTACACGACTGGCCCATCACGACACGCGATGCCAGCCACCCTATCATGAAAGGGCTTCCTACCACCTGGATGCACGCTAATGATGAACTGTACCACGGGCAACGTGGACCGGCCGAAAATATGAACATCCTGGCTACTGCCTATTCGTCGGAAGAAAGTGGCGGTACCGGCAAGCACGAGCCCCAGTTGTGGTGGATACCCTACGGCAAAGGCAAGGTACTTACCTTCCTGCCCGGGCACCTCTGGCCTACACAAAAAGAGGACACTGCCTTCCGTTGCGTAGGCTTCCGTACCCTGCTGAACCGCTCAGTAGAGTGGCTAGCCACCGATAAGGTGACTATTCCCGTACCGGCCAATTTTCCCGGCAAGAGCACTACCAGTGTGCTGCCTGCCAGTTAAAAGCGGCCAAATTTGACGCCCAGGTAAATCGTCCTGGGGCGGGCCGGACCGTAGACATAATTGGAGTCGCGGTTAGGCCCCATGTCAAAGTCTGACTGATACTCATTGAAGAGATTCTGTACCCCTCCAAATAGTTCTATATCCTGCTGCAGGTCTTCCAGTGTAAAACGGTACGCCATCTTCAGGTTGGTCTCCAGAAACTGCTCGGAGGTCACCAGGCGGTCACCGTCTACGCCCGGAGCGCCACCGAAGTGGGGCACCAGCATAGCTCCGGTGTATACGCCGGAGAGCGAAAAAGTCATGGCTTTGCTGGGCATCACCGCCAGGGTGTAGTAGCCGTAGTGGTCGGGGGTACGCAGATAATTGCGGTTGCCCTCCACCTCGGCTGACCAGCTTACCGGCGCATCATACTCACTCTGCTGGAAAGTCATTCCCATGTCCAGTTCTATTTTCTCGTCCAGGCTCATTCTGCCTTCCAGGGTGATGCCCTGTACGGTAGAATTGCCGCCATTGCGCTTTTGCAGGATGATATTCCCATCAGCATCACTTTCGGTTTCTTCCAGGATGAAGGTATCATACAGGCGGGTGTGAAAAGCCGAAACGGTGAAGCCGTAGATATAATGCTCCTTCGGATTGTCAAAGTCCAGCGAAGCGCTGAAACTATCCGAATATTCAGGCTGTAGCGCAGGGTCAATGTTGATCAGAGCAATGCCGCCTCCGGCAAAAGCAATGTGCATATCAGCGTCAAACGCCTGTGGAGCACGGAAGCCATTCGCGTAAGACGTTCTGAATTTCAGGTCGGGCAGTGGTTCATACATCAAACTCAGGCGGGGCGTCAGTACCCACTCATCCATAAAATTATGGCTGTTGAGCCGGGCACCTATCAGTGCGGTAAAATCCCGGAAAATCTCCCATTCGCTCTGCGCAAAGATACCCCACTGCCTGGTAGTCTGGTCTATCAGGTAGTTATAGGCCGGGATTTCGTCCAGCACATCATCGTACTGAAATTCCGTTCCCAGCGTAAATTCCTGGCTACGGCCGGGAAAACTGGCGGGTTTAAAATTGTACTGAAATCCTCCCTGGAAAGTGGTATTGTCGGTAATCCCGTATCCATCGGAGAAAAATGCCCCGGTATAGTGCGTCCGGTCAGTCTGCTGCATCCCGGCGTAGAGGGATAGTGCAGAATTGATGGCATCCAGTTTTCGGTTAAAGTCAATGTTGCCGGAAAAAGTATTGGTCATGCGGGATTCGCTCTGCAGGCGCTGATGCGGCGGCAACTCCAGTTGGTCGCCTCCTTCACGGTTTTCCTGTATGCTGTTCAGCGACAGGCCCAGATAACTTTTTTCCGAAGGACGGACAAAACCCTGCAGCCCGAAGGAATTGTTGGTGATCAGGGGAATTTCAGAAAAGCCATCTTCATTGGCATCGTAGGCTTCTCGGGCGCGACGGGAAGCAAATAACGTGAGACCGGCATTCTTTTCCTCGTTGAGTATAGAGCCGTTCACATTGATCATCTGGTCACTGCTCTGCTGGTCAATAAGCGCCTGGTTGAGCGAAACACTGAAGCCGTTTTCCTGTGGGTCCTGCGTGATGATGTTGATGGTACCAGCAATGGCGCTAGAGCCGTAGAGTGCTGAGCCGCCTCCCCGCACTACTTCCACCTGCTTGATCATATTGGCCGGTATCTGCTCCAGTCCGTAGAGTCCGGTCAGAGCACTGAAGATGGGGCGGCTGTTGATCAGGATCTGGGTGTAGGCGCCTCCCATGCCGTTCATACGTACCTGGGTGTAGTTGCAGGTCTGGCAATCGGTCTCGGTCCGCAGCCCCGGCTGAAAATTGAGTCCCTCTGCCAGGCAGAGCGACTGGGTGATGTCAAAAGTCTTGCTGCTGATCAAATCAACAGCTACCGGCAGGTCAGAGCGGCTGCGGGCGGTGCGGGTGCCGCTGATGACAATTTCGTTCAGGCTGAGCAGGTCTTCCGCCAGGGTGGTGCTGACCTCGGTGGTTTTACCAGATTCTACAATCACCTCCTTCTCCAGCGTACGGAAGCCTACGGACTGCAGGCGGATTTTCTGTTTTCCCACGGCTACTTCCGGCAGGCTGAAGATGCCGTCTTCATCCGTGACGGCTCCTCTGTCAGTTCCGAGCAGTTGTATGCTTACGCCAGGTGTGGCTCCCTGGCTGTCACTGACTTTTCCGCGTATGCTGCCGGTATCCTGTGCCATTAATGTCTGGCAAAAAAATACCAACAGGCAAAAATATATACAATGCTTCATATGAGCTTCCCTTAAAGATATCCTAAAATATGTCTAAAATTAAATTTAGACTAATCTAAAAATTAATGCAAAAAAAATCAGAAATATTTATCGATGCCGCTCTATTCCCGACTGTTCGCACATAGGCTGTAAAGGGCAGGTAGAACAGTGGGGAGAAGTGCCGGTACAGATATGCTTGCCAAAAGGTACCAGCAAGCGGTTGATCTCTACATGATACTGCTCCGGTAGTTTTCTTTCCAAGGCCTGCATGGTTTTCTCGGGAGTTTTGGCCTGTACATATCCCCAGCGATTTGTAACCCGGTGCACATGAATATCCACACCAATGCGCATTTGCCGGTAGGCGATACCCAGCGCCAGGTTGGCACATTTGGGACCTACGCCTTTGAAAGAAAGCAGCGTGTCAAAATCGCAGGGAACTTCTCCCCGGTAATCCTCAACGATGGTATGGGAGATTGCCAGAACCTGACGGGCCTTACCTTCATGGAAGGTACAATCGCGGATGGCCGAGTCAATTTCTTCTACAGAAAGCCGGGCCATGTCTGCTGCAGTGCGGGCTTGCTCAAAAAGCCTGATTGCCGTAGGAACAGTGACCTCATCATAAGTGCGGATGGAGATCATGCAGGCGATCAACTGCTCAAAAAGTGACGTATAGCCCTGATCGTAGAGATCAAAGAGCGCTGCTTTGGGGAGCTTTTCTACCGCCTTTTGCAACAGTTGTATTGCCTTATCAATGTCAAAAGCTTCTCTGGCTGCCATAAAAGTATAAAAGCCAGAGCCAGCCGAATGTTTGAATGGCTCAATGAAGCTCCGGAAGCGAAATTCCCTTGATATGCCGGAAAAGGTCTACCGCGTAAAGGTCCGTCATACCTGACACGAAATCTACCACCGACTGCACTTTTTCGTAGGGCCCGGCCTCTTCTGGAGGCTGAAACTGTAGCGGCAGCAGGCGGAGCAGTTTTTTGCTCTGGTGGCCTTTCTGGTCCAGCACTGCCGGTACAAACTCTTCCAGCAATCCACCCAGAATTTTATAACCTGCCAGCTCTATTTCCACTACCGGGCGGTAATTGTAAATGCGGTCCACTGATTTTCTGACCAGGGCAGCGAATGCCTCGCCCAGGGAGCCGCTCAACTCGTCCAGCAGGCTTTTTTCGTAGCTGCCCTGCAATATGGCATCTCGGTTTTGCCAGAAAATATCCGCACATTCGTCTACCAGGCGGTTGATGGCTACTGCCCTGAGGTAGCCGATTCGTTCGTTCATATCCTGTATCCTGAGCATGTTGCTTCTGATGCGCTGGTACTGCTCAGCAGGTTTGTCGGCAAAAAACTGCAGTAGTTGTTCCTGTGCCTCTTCGGTACTGATGATCTTGAGGCGGTGGGCATCCTCCCAGTCTATCACCTGGTAACAGATGTCGTCAGCGGCTTCCACCAGGTACACAAAAGGATGTCGTACATAAGCATAAGGCTGATCAGCGGTTGGTTTAAGCTGCAGCAGTTCGGCAATCTTTCGGAATGTGCTGATTTCAGAATGGAAGAAACCGAATTTACTCCGGCTTTTTCGGCTTTTATCCAGGCCTATGGACGACTCACAGGGATATTTGACCATAGCCGCCAGCGTGGTGTAGGTAAGCCGCTGACCACCACTGCTGCGCTCCTTAAACTGATGGGTCAACAGGCGAAAGCCATTGGCATTTCCCTCAAAATTGGTCAGGTCTTTCCACTGGCTCTCGCTAAGCTCTCCCTGCAGTAATGTGCAAAGATCACCCTGAAGTGACTCAAAATAGGTGGAAATTGCTTTTTCTCCTGAATGTCCGAAGGGCGGATTGCCAATATCATGGGCGATGCAGGCCGCGCTGATGACGGCTCCCATCTCATTCCGGTAGAAATGCAGGAAGTCATCAGTCTCCTCAGGGTGTTCATCAGCGATACGATGGCCTATGATATTACCTAAGGATCTGCCTACGCAAGCTACTTCCAGGCTATGGGTGAGTCTGTTGTGTACAAATACGCTACCCGGCAAAGGAAAAACCTGTGTTTTATTCTGCAGTCGGCGGAAAGGAGACGAGAAAATAAGCCTGTCGTAGTCCTGCTGGTAGGGGTTTCGGATTTTGTCGTTATAAATGGGGCGCTCTTCAATACCAAGGCGCACTGGTGAAAAAAGATGGTTCCAATGCATGGTGATATTTCTCTAATAAAGGCACAAGGTGCACAGAATGTCTGATTCTACAAAAAAAAAGGTCGGTCTTCACATAGGAATGCCACGAAGCTATAGCCGGTTTTGAAGAATCGCAGTAAACCTGGTTTTTGATCTTATGGAATTTCCTGGAAGAAGGCCAAAGATGGTATCAACAAAAAAAACCTGAAGGGTTAACTCCAGGTTTTGTAGTAGCGGGGACAGGACTCGAACCTGTGACCTTCGGGTTATGAGCCCGACGAGCTACCAACTGCTCCACCCCGCGATATATTTTTATGTATGTTTTTCGCTTATGAGGATACAAAAGTAGGTGTTTTTATCTTTTAATCAAATATATTTGTAAAAATTTTCTAGATGGAGGCGAAAAAGCATAAGGCAGGATTTGTGAGTATCATCGGGAAGCCCAATGTGGGTAAATCTACCCTGATGAACCAGCTGGTGGGCGAGCGGCTTTCCATCATCACTTCCAAGGCGCAGACCACCCGCCACCGTATCATGGGGATCCTCAGCGGTGAGGATTTTCAGGTTGTTTATTCCGATACCCCCGGTATTCTTGATCCGCAATACGAACTGCATGAGTCCATGATGCGCTTTGTAAACATTGCCCTGGAGGATGCTGATGTGGTGCTGTTTGTGACTGACCTCTACGAAAAATTTCAGGATGAAGCACACATCACCCGGCTCAAAGATTCAGATGTACCGGTTATCCTGGTGATGAATAAAATTGACCTGGCCAAAGGCTCACAGGCGGAAGACAAGATGGCTTACTGGCAGGAAATTCTCCAGCCAAAGGAATCTTATCTCATTTCAGCACTGGAAGGAGAGGGTGTTGAACAGGTTTTTGACTCGATCCTGCGCCTCTTGCCCGAGCATCCGGCTTATTTCCCTAAAGATGAACTTACCGACAAGCCGGAGCGTTTTTTTGCATCTGAGATCATCAGAGAAAAGATTTTTAAAAATTATAAAAAAGAAGTGCCCTACAGCTGCGAGGTAGTGATCACTGAATTTAAAGAGGAAGAAAGTATCATTCGGATGCGCTGCGAGATCTTCGTGGAGCGTAGAAGTCAACGTGGTATTATCATCGGAAAAGGCGGTGAGGCCATCAAAAAAGTAGGTATAGAAGCACGGGCCGACCTGGAAACCTTCTTCGGAAAGCAGGTCTACCTGGAGCAGTTTGTGAAAGTTTCGCCGGATTGGCGCAAAAAGCAGAAGAATCTTCATAATTTTGGCTATTGATGCGCAGATTTTCAGCGCCGGTAGTCCTCATTTTACAATCCATTAAATCATCATACAGTGTCAAATATAGTAGCAATCGTAGGCAGGCCTAACGTAGGGAAATCTACGCTTTTTAACAGGTTAATAGAACAGCGTAAGGCCATCATGGATGATGTCAGTGGGGTGACCCGCGACCGGCACTATGGTTATGGACAGTGGATCGGCACACATTTTACCGTCATTGATACCGGAGGTTATGTGGCCAATTCTGACGATATTTTTGAAGAGGCTATCCGGACACAGGTGCAACTTGCCCTCAATGAGGCCACCGTCATTCTGTTCATGGTGGACTGTGAAACCGGTATTACCGACCTTGACCAGAATTTTGCGCAGGTACTGCGCGGTACGCAAAAGCCTATTTATATAGTTGCCAACAAAGCAGATACCCATGAGCGAGCCTTTATGTCCGGCGAATTTTATGGACTTGGGCTGGGTGAGGTCTTTGCCATTTCTTCGGCCAGCGGCTCCGGTACCGGGGATCTGCTGGATGCGGTAGTGTCACATTTTCCCGAAGATGATGATGAGAATCCGGAAGCCGGTATTCCTCGCCTCTCTATCCTGGGGCGGCCTAATGTTGGCAAGTCATCTTTCCTGAACGTGCTGCTGGGTGAGGAACGGAGTATTGTCACCGACATCGCCGGTACTACTCGCGATGCGCTGCATTCCCGCTACAAACTATATGGTAAGGATTTTATCCTGATAGATACTGCCGGACTGCGCAAAAAGGCCAAAATTTCGGATAGCATAGAGTTTTATTCTACCATCCGCTCGGTACAAGCCCTGGAAGAAAGTGATGTATGCGTGATCATGCTGGACGCGCAGCGGGGGCTGGAGGCTCAGGACCTTACCATCGTACAACTGGCCGATAAGCACAAAAAAGGCATTCTGATCCTGGTAAATAAGTGGGACCTGATTGAAAAGGACACCAAAACCGCCCTCGAGTACCAAAAGCGTATAGAAGAAAGGCTGGGAGAGTTCAACTACATTCCCATCATTTTTACTTCCATGCTCACCAAGCAGCGGGTATTTCAGGCTATAGAAAAAGCCTCTGAAATCTACGAACACCGGCAGCAGCGGATCAGTACCTCCAAGCTGAACGACCTGCTGGGTAAAGACATAGAACACTACCCTCCGCCTTCGGTCAAGGGGAAGCATATCAAGATCAAATACATCACGCAGTTACCGACCAAAACACCCTCTTTTGCCTTTTTCTGCAATCATCCCAAATATGTAAAAATGGCCTACCGGCGCTACCTGGAGAACAAGCTGCGCTCGCACTTCAACTTTGAAGGCGTGCCTATCAGCGTGTTCTTTAGACAGAAGTAGAGTTCATGAGTGTTAAATTTCACTCCGGTTTAGAAACGATGATGGTAGTACCATTGATGAAGGGGCCTTTCTGTACATAGCCGGAAAGATCAATGGTGATGGCAGAATCTACAGCTACCGGAGGCGTATTGATGACCTCTTCTTAACGGCAGGAGAATATTAGTACTAAAGCAATCGTAGTATAGGTTAGATTTTTAAATATATCCATGTTTTCTTACAGGACATTGATAGTTCTTGTAAAAGGTGTAGATGAACCGTTCTCGTAGAATTCTATTGTTACTGATTGTTTATTCTGAAAAGTGATCATCAAATGACTTTGCTTTTCTGATTCTATAATTTCAAACTCTTGTTTCTTTGCAACTTTATCATATGGGGAAATTATCCAGTTCTCAGGTGATTGAGGAGCAAAAGCAATGCTCCATCCATATTGAGTAGTGCCTTTTAGTATAACTTTTAGCTTTCCTCCTTCTGGTACTAGGGAACTCATGCTATAGGATTGGGTGATTTTTTCAATATTCTGGCTGTTTTCTTCTGATAAGAGATTTATGCCATATTTTCCTTCAATAGGATAGGAGATATTCTTAGTCAAGATAAATGCTGTATTGTTTGTAAAGCAATTAACCCAATTTTCAAAATTGGGTACTGTGATAGATTTGCCTATCTCTATGTACTTATTGCTTACAGCAGTGCGAATAGCCCCAAGATCCAGATAGACAGCATTGTTAATGAGTGCTGAGCCTAATACCGGATTTTCCAGACTTCCGTCTGTTTCCAAGTCTTCGCTAATGTTTCTGAGTAATTCCTGCAAAGTTCCGGTACTTTCGTAGCCCTGAAGAATTGCAGAGATAGCGAGCAAAATTGCTCCTTCTGTATTGTTCTGTGTGATATCAAAATGCTCAGAATGGGTAGAAATATCTTCCTGGATCTCAAATACCGCTAATACTTCCTGCTGGGCTTGTTGCTTGGCTGCAGCAAAGCCTATCCCTGAATTTACCAGGTATTTTACTCTCGGTGCTTCCAGATAGGTGAGAACATTGACATTGATTTCGTTATTGGCAGACAGATCAGTATAAGCAATAAGTTGCAATTCACTTTCAGAAGTCTTTTTGTTAATAAAATCATAATAATAGCCTTTGGCTTCGGCTACTGCCCAGGAATAATCTAATTCTATCTCTCCTTTTTGATAAGCACCCTGACTGTTGATAGTTTGAGTACTAAAAGTTTTTTCAGTTTTATTAAGACCTGAATCCAACTGTATTAAAGTGAATGAAGCCCCATTGGAGAAAGGACCTGCTTGCAAATAGCCAGAAATAGCAGTAGCCCAGGGGTAAGCTTCGTTGCTCACTGTAAAAGATGTCTGATAATCTCCTACTTTTAAGAGAGAAGAAATTTGTGTACCCCAGTCTAAAGGAGTAATTACTTTAATTTGCAATTTATCTCCGTCGCTAACATAAGCAGTATCCTGTCCCACATTTGCACCGTTAACTATCAGCTCACCTTCGCTGATCTGGGCGATTGCCGGATAGGGTAAGCCGCTTACTTTAATAAGTTCTGATAAGTAAATCTTATTGCGTTCAGCATTTTCAATTGCGGCAAATACAAACTCATCCGGCAGGTTATCATCATCTTTATTCAGGATGCCATCGCCGTCGCTATCAATGTACTGCTCAAAGTTTGGTATGATGGCTTCTACACCCATTTCTTCGTAGCGCTGCTCTAGGTTACTTCTTATCTGAGGTAGATCGAGGAACATACTTTGCTCCCTGATTTTTTTCTGATTGCTTTCACTATTCAGTTCACCGTCTTCTCTTAAATCAGTCATAATATTAGCGACCAGTTCAGAAAGTTCGGCTACTGAGTTATTGGCTTGAAGTACTACAGAAATTGCCAATAGAATTGCATGATCATCTCCATCCTGAGAAATATCCAGCACTTCCGAATGTTGGATATCTTCTTTCTCAATACCGAAAACTGTCAGTATTTCCTGTAGCGCTTGTTGCTTGGCATCAACAAAACTTTTTTCCTCTTCCTGCATCAAATACATGACACGCGTTCTTTCCATATGGGAGAGCAAATTAGCATTGATGCTCGTGATATCTTCTACATCGGAAAGGGCAAAGAGTGTAAGCTGAGCAGCAGACTTTTCTCCTTTTACTTCATCAAAGTAGAAACCATCGGCTTGTAGCTGGACAAAGTTAGATTTAAGCTTAATACCTTTTAAGCTGAAGGTGCCTTTGTTATCAGCAATCTGAGTAGCGAAGTTTTTACCAGTAGTCACCAGTTTATTATCCAATTCAGACACCGTGATGGCAGTACCATTAATAAAAGGGCCTTTCTGCACATAACCGGATAAGTCTACTGTCAGAGTAGAATCCACTGCTACCGGAGGTGCAGGCTGATCTATGACGTTTTCTTCTTCCTTACAACTAAAAAATAAGTTTACAAAAAGGGTAAGCAGAAAATATTGTTTAAGCATGTGTATGTAGTCTGAGGTAATCGGGCTAAAATTACCCAAAGGTGCATGCTTAAACTCTCATAGCTTTCCAGATTTCTTACAAGGTCGGAAAAACTATTGCTTTAACATTTCTTATTTATGCGCTTCCTCATAGTGCCTGCTGAGTATGTCTCCTCCAAAATCTTTATCCAGATCACGAATGACGGTATGCGTATGATTGCCGTCATTCTGTGTGTTGTCGAATTCTATGACAAAGCTCGGCCCATGGATGCGGTAGTAATGCTTGTCGCCCACTACATAGCTGCCTGCCCAGGCGAAATAGATATTTTCCAGTCCGGCAGTTTTCATGCGTTGCATAGCATCCTGGGCGATTGATGGTTTATGTACATCATAGTAAAGCCTGATCAATGACATCAGTTGCTCTTGCTGCTGGCTATTCATCTGGCTGTAGGAAACGCCCTCTGGGCTGCCGATTTTAGCGGCCTTATCTGTTCCGGTAATGATGTCCGGATAGGCTTCCTCGGCGATCAGGACTGCCTGCTGCTGCTCCTCGCTGAGTGATTGTACCAGTGCCCGGCCCATATCTTCTTCCGGGGCAAGGATGCGCCAGCCTTTACGAGGGCCGGAAGGTACTTTGGCCGGATTGGCACCGAAAAAGGTGGGCGTAACCGAGACAATTTCGTCACTGACCGAAGAAAAATTGAGCGAAATGTGGTGCCCCTCAAAGCGCCAGCCCCAGGCTTCATCCTCGGCCGGCTTGCCAAAGACCGTAAAATAATAATTGAGCGGATCGCGGTAGGTATCGCCGGGTTCACGGCCTTCTACACCGCGCAGCACGGCTTCCAGTTCTCTTACCTGCTGGGCTTTTTCATAACCTCTCTCACTCAGGGAAGCCCGCATCAGGGCGAATGCGGCTTCTTTCTGCTGTTGATTCATATCCTTAACCGCCAGCCCCTGCCTTACCCGGGGGATGAAATGCCAGTTGTAGCGTTCATCATCCATTAGGGGATACGTTGTCTGCTCCTTTTGGGAAGTATCCAGTGCATTCAGGTAAGCCTGTGCAGCCTGCAGCAGGTGATCATCGGCAAATGGCAGTCGGCTCTGCATGAAAAGAAGACAGAGCAGACCCAGTCCGCTTGTGAATAATAGCTTTTTCATAGGTTGTTGTATTTAATCTGAAACTTCAGAGAAGGTACAAAAAAATACTCGCTGAATGTATCAGTAGGGCAATTCTTTCGTGATCGCCTCATTTGTTTTCTGAGGCCATTCCTGTAGATTTATTCCACTAAACAACCTGAACGTATGAATGCACAAGACTTAAATCGCTTCCTGCAGGAAGCTGAGCAACACCTGATGCAGGAACTCCTGCCCTTCTGGCTGGACCGCTCTAAAGATGATGAATACGGTGGCTTTATCACCCATTTTGACAAAGACGGGCATGACGCCGGTACTGACGAGAAATCCCTGATCGCCCAGACCCGTTGCGTATACACCTTTGCCTCGGCTGCCCGGGCCGGTTACCACAAAGAGCGCTGCCTTGAATATGCAAAACACGGCGTGAATTTTTTGCTGGAAAAGATGTGGGATCAGGAAAATGGTGGGTTTTACTGGCTGCTGGACCGTAAGGGCCATGTGAAAATTGACGAAAAGATCATTTATGGACATAGCTTTGCCATCTACAGCCTCGCTGAATATACCCTGGCTTCCGGCGATCCGGTAGGGCTGGAATATGCCGGCAAAACCTTTGACCTGCTGCAGAAGTACGCCGTGGACACCATGTATGGAGGCTACTTTGAAATGTTTACCCGAGACTGGCAACTGAAAGGCCCCGGTGCTGCCGGAGGCGATCGTAAAACCCTGGACGTCCACATGCACCTGATGGAAGCCTTCACCAGCCTGTACGAATGCAGCCAGCAGGCTATTCACAGAAGAAAGTTGCAGGAGGCAATTGACATCATGATCAAGCGCATATTGCACCCTAAATATCGAACTGGTGTACCGCAATTCTTTCCTGACTGGCAGGTCGCTCCTCAGATCAAATTTGATATCGTGTGGGGCTGGGACCGATTTACAGATGCTGGTACCAAAGCGCAAGCTGATGATAACACCAGCTACGGGCACAATGTAGAATTTGCCTGGCTGGTCACGCATGCGCTGAATATCATGGGTATACGGCCGCAGGAATATGCCGATGTCTTAAAAGCATCCTATGATCATGCGGTGGCTAATGGTATAGACGATGAATATGGGGGCGTTTACGTGGAGGGTGCGCATTCCGGTGAGGTGTACGACCGGGAGAAAGAGTTCTGGCAACAGGCCGAAGTGCTGATCGGCATGCTACAGGCCTGGCTGGACTTTGGTGATGAAGCCTACCTTAAAGTGTATGCAAACGTCCATCGCTTTGTATTTGATAAGATGATACATCATCCGGTAGGGGAGTGGTGGCCACTCCTGAGCAGAGAGGGAGAACCGGTATGGACGCATATGAGCCACTCCTGGAAAGTCAACTACCATACGGTACGTGCGATGGTACAGGGGATTGAGCGGCTCAGGCTGGTAAAGGCCAGGCTGGGTTAATCGTTCAGCTTATCCCAGTTCATGACATAAGCAGGAAGTGCTCTCTCACTTTTCGTCATGCTGAATTTGATATCTGAAAGAATAGTAGAGCGGCCTGAATATGCAGTCAGGCATATGGCTGCCCAAAGAAGAAGTAATAAAGTGATTCTGATTTTAAGTTCTAACGCGGATCTTGTGCTCATGGCTCTCAAATTTTTAACGTATCCCGAAAATCCTTTTTTATGTAATGTTTTATAAAAATAGTAATATTTAATATACGAAGCAATAAAAATTAAACTTAATATTTAAATATTATAATTATAGTACGTTTGTTCATGCAGAAAAAACAGCATGAAAAGGTGTATACTGGGGTAATGCCTAAAAAGTTGGGTTATACAGGTGTTTTTATGACATTGTAATATTCACCATCCAGCAACACATCTTAGCGGGCAAAAACTGTACAAAGCCGATTTTTGGGTAGGTGATCCCATAAAAGTATTATTCTGGCTGAAATTGTAGAATATCCAACTGCCAGTGGGGAAAATATCCGCACCCAGCCAGGTTTCCTGCTTCTTGGTAGATGATGATTTAGATTTAAAAGTAATAGCCATTAAACTGAAGCTGTAAACCGGTAGAGGTGAAGCATAGCTGATAGAGACTTATCCGGCGGACTCGCTGAAAAAATGTAGCTTTATGCTAATTCTGGCCGGTGGACATAGGCGTATTTGGAGCAGCAGATCAAACCTTTTTCGCTCCGCAAAAAAATAAAGCCTGCTCAGTTTCTGTTTCTACAGAAGCCGGGCAGGCTGAAAAATATCGTATACCTTAAGGCTGATAGGTTACTTCTTCGCTGGGCGCATAGCCAATACGCTCGCCCATGACGACCACTGTCTGGCCTTCGGCAAGTTCTAGCGGCTCGGTGTACACCTGCCAGCCGGGATAGAGGTTTTCGCCTTCGGCATCCCTGAGTTGGTAAGCAATGGAAGCTCCTTCGGTGGGGCAACTAACCTCCAGTGCTCCATCAACACTGGTTATGATTGGCTTTTCAGTAACCGGCTGTTCCAGATTAGGCCACATCTGGCGCAGCATTTCTGTTTCGGGAATAAAGCCTTTATCGCCGTATTTTTCCTGCCATTCTACCAGTTTCTGCCTAAGTTCTGTCAATTTATCCTGGTACTCAGGATTTTCGGCCAGGTTGTTCAGTTCGTAAGGATCATTTTCCAGATCGTACAGTTCTTCTTCCGGCTTAGAGTTTTGAAACCACAGCGCCTGCTGTTCATTCAACTGCCCCAGGCTATCGTACTCATGCAGCGCCTGCATTAACCGCATCTGCTCACGGTAAGCAATTTCCATAAAATATGGTTTTTCCGGCTGGTAATTTTTGAAGTACTTGAAGCGCTGATCACGTACGGCCCTTACCATATCGTACTCGCTATCCAGGCGGTCGCGACCGGCATAAATGTACTGGCGAGCTGTGGGATCTTCGTAAGTGCCCGCAAATGCCCGGCCCTGCATATGTGCGGGAGGTTCAATACCTGCCATAGAAAGCAGGGTAGGAGCAAAATCCACAAAGCTTACCAGTTCGTCTTCGTACTCACCCGCCATACGCTTATCCGGATAGCGGATGAACATGGGAACTTTCAGTCCGGTATCGTAAATCTCTCTTTTTTGCCGGGGCAGGGGCCCCCCATGGTCAGCATAAAAGACAATAATAGTACTATCCATCAGGCCGTCTGCTTCCAGTTGGTCCAGTATCTCACCCACCTGCTCATCCATTTCCAGGATGTTCGAATACATACGGGCAATCTCCTCTCGTACCAGCGGTGTATCAGGATAATAGGGCCAGACCGGTACGCTGTCAGGGTCTACCTGTAATGGGTGCTCCGCATTACGCCACATGCCGGATTCGTGGCAGATGTTAAAATTAAAAATAGAAAAAAAAGGCTTGCCCTCAGGACGATTGCGCCAGTGGGCTTCGTTACTGCTTTCGTCCCAGGCAGTTACCGGGGCTTTGAACTGGTAGTCTTCCTTGGAATTGTTGGTGACATAATAGCCGGCCTTCCGCAGGTATTCGCTGTGCATCTTGGCTTCAGCTGGGATTACAGTAGAATACGGCACAACTCCCTCGGGGAGGTAAGTAGGTGAGCCGGTAGTCCGCATATGGTGGGTACCCATAGAGGTCTGGTACATGCCGGTAGCGAGGGTAGAGCGGCTGGGCGCACACACACCTGCCGTGGAATAGACATTGGTATAAATGACCCCCTCGCTTGCGATACGGTGCAGGTTAGGCGCATGTATCGTAGAATCGCCGTAATACTCCAGGTAAGGGCTCATATCTTCGGCCACTACCCAAACAATATTAGGGCGAAAGCCTAAATCAGCGGAAGCTGGCTTAGATTCCTGCGTCTCGCTGGGAGTGGTACAGGAGGCGAGTGCCAGGTAGAGCAGGCAGAAAATGCTAAAAAATAGGCTAGGTTGTTTCATATTCTTATTTACTTCGTTTAGTATTTATTCAAATTTGAAAAATAAAGGGAGTTGTAGTCAGGAAAGGGTTAAAAACCCTGCGGTACCAGTAGTATGGCATCAGCGACCAGCGGTCTTTCGACTCCTTTACCGATTACTTCGATATAATCTCCTTCAGCCATTTGGTAATTACCCAAGGGTGCCCAGTCATCTACATGAGACTTGTAATCTACCGTCAGGGTATCGCTGCTACTGCCGCTGTGTACCACCAGGCTGGCGGTAGTAGGGGTATTAGCGCCCAGGGCAGTGCAGAAATAGTAAGCTGCATATTCGCCATCCTGCCCAATTTCTGGCTTAAAGCTGGCGGAGGTATTGTCATCCAGGCTGGTAGAATACGTATGATATCCCTTATAGGAGCGGCCGAAGTGGTCTTCGGTCTCCCATTCACCCTGCTTATTGGCATCAGTGAGCACTTCGTCATCTACCAGCACGTCGGGAGCGGAGCCGTCCAGCAACGGGTCGCTCTCCAACTTATCCTGCAAGGCAGTTACGTCAATAGTCTGCACGGAAGTCCCATTCTCAATCGCCATGGAAGCAGCGACACCAGCCACCTGTCCCAGTACCATAAATACCGGCTCCATCCGGATAGAACCGAAAGCAATATGGCTGGCAGAGAGGCAGACCGGCACCAGCAGGTTAGTCACTTCCTCCCGCTTAGGCGTGATGGAGCGATAAGCAATGGGGTAGGGCGGGAAGCCACCGATCTCCACATTGCCTTCATTTTTTACCTGACCGTCTACCACGATGCGCTGGCAATTATGTGAGTCCATGGTATAAGCTGCCAGCCCGATAGGATCACTGACTACCTCATCGCCCACACAATTAGCTTCGGTCATCACGTATTCGCCGATCATACGGCGAGCTTCGCGTATATAAAGCTGGGGCGACCAGTTGCCATTGTCTACATATTCATCTTTAGGATAGCCCCATCTTTTTACTTCGTTTTGCAGCACCTCCGGCACTCTGCTATCGTGGGTGTAGAAATAGAGCAATCCTTTGGTATAGTCTTCATGTTCTTTGATGATTTGCTCCCGTACTTCCCAACTGGCCTCGGGATAGGTGTGGTTCATATTGATCATGTCGGTAGAGAAACCGCCCCGGTTGTTAATGTCGGTCTTACGATTGGGCATCATACTCCAGATAAAGTAGTCGTTGAGACCAAGACGGTCAGGTTGGGCTTCAAAGAGCCGGGCTAGTAACTCATACTGGGTAGAATCATAATTTTCAGGTCGGGTGATGGGGATCATGTTGTCCGGATTGTCGGTCAGGCAGATACGGAAGTTGTAGGCCTGCACCAGTGTATCGCCGCTGCCCTGCTCCGCCAGACTGGTCGGGCTGATGCCCCAGAGCAGGCCACTTTCCGGATCACCGGGCATCTGGTAAGGATCAACGCCATCGGGAAACTGGTGCCCTTCCAGCAGTTGTACGCCATTGTAGGTCTCGTTGTACTGGCTGTTGGGTTCTCGTCCGATGGTGTAGGAGACGCCCGCTTTGGCCAGCAGGTCACCCTCGTAGGTGGCGTCAATATACATACGAGCGGATATGGTACGTGTAGCATCGGCATTCTCTGCATCCTGAAAAGTAGCCGACAGGATTTGCGCACCCTCTTTAGCTACTTCAGTAAGACGAGTATTGTAGAGCACCTGAATATTGGCTTCATCCAGGTACTGCTGGTAGGTAGTTTTAGCCACACTGGGTTCAAACAGCCACTGCTCAAGCGTGCCGTAATGGTCGCCCAGGCGGCGGTAGAAGTTACGGGAAAGTCCGGTGATGGCGTATTTGTTCCCGATATCCGTTTTGCCCAGCCCTCCGGAAGTAAGTCCGCCCAGATGGCTGGTAGGCTCCACGATGATGACCGACCTGCCCATTTGTACGGCAGAATAAGCAGCGATGACACCTGCTGAAGTTGCCCCATAAACCAGCAGATCATATTCAACAGATTCTTCAGCAGGGGGAGGGCTACAGAAGGTGAGTAGCCAGGCCAGGCAAAATAGCAGTGTTTTTCTCATGATAAAAAGTAGCTGGATAAGTTGTAGTTGACAATCAAATTTTTAAAATATTGAATTTTAGTTGGGGAAAAAAATGCGGTTTCAGAAAAGAGATCAAATTTTGTAAGTTTAGCTTACAACCCATGACTTAGCTATGAAATACATAACCGGCATTTTTTTCTTTAGTATACTATTTTTTGCCTGCGGTCAGCAGGGAGAGGTAGGGCAGGTAGACGAAGACATACAGCCCGATGTAGAACCTAAGATTACGCCGGCGCTTTCCGAAGAGCCGCCGCCCATCCAGCGAATCGTGGCTTTTAAGTTCAAAGAAGGTGCATCAGAAGCGGCTATTCAGCAGCACATGGACTACTTCGCCTCGCTCAAAGACAGTATTCCACAGATTTTATCTTACCGGGCCGGTAGAACGTTTCCGGCAGATTATGAAAACACCGGAGATTATGATGTGATGCACTACTCTACTTTTGCCAGTGAAGAGGCCATTGAGGAATACTTTAACCATCCCGCGCATCAGCGTTTCATTGAAGCTAACAAGGATATCTGGGCGAGTGTGATTGTGATGAATTCGGAGGTGGGGGAGTAAGTGGCCCTGTTCTCTAACAAAAACACAAGTCCTTACTATTTTTCTAAAAAACGAGCATCATACACATAATGGGAGGCGTCATTGATCTGTACTTCCAAATCCGGATGCTTTGGATTGAGAAGATAATTGTACTCCCAGGGTGAGTGAACGGAAGGTACGCGCAGAATAGGCGAGAGTAGTTTTTCCAACCATTGGTTGCCGTAATTCCTGCTTACTTCCTGCTTATGCCTCCAGTTTGACGGTAGCTTATCAAAATGATCTTCCAAAAAGGAAACTGGAGTATCGTAGGTTTCAATAAGAATGAGTTGAAAGCTAAGCTTCATGCCGGTGCGGCTGAGATGGGTTAGGTGTTCTAAAAGCGCCAATGCGCTGGAACCGGCGGTATAGACTACAGCTTTACCAGCTGAATTCCACCTTCCTCCTGCCAGCCGGGCACCTGTACCGGAAAGACCATGCGTATATTTTGTCTTGCTGATGCGGAAAAGGTTCAAAGCAGCTTTATCTTAGTGGTAATATCAAAGAACCCCATGCTCCAGGCGAATCAGTTCAGCTTTTACTTCAGCACAACCTGTGAACGTATCTAAAATTTCAAATGGAACTCTTTCAAGGTATCCATGAAAAGTATGCATCCACTGGTAAATATTTTCTATGGATTCCAGGCTTTCCAGCGCCTGCTCGTAAACCTGTTGCACATTTAGAAACCTTTCTGACTGCTGCCTGCTTAGCTTTTCATGTTCCAGTAAATTATAATATCCTTTACGGCTGAGAGCCATCAGGAAAGCCATATCCTGTACAGTGAGCTGAAACTTCTGCTGAAAATCTTTTACCTGTAGTGCTGAAACGCCCTCTTCAATCTGGGTAAGTAAAGTCATAAGTAAATATTTACAGTGTTATGTGTAAATATATACAAACATTGGTTGTAATTCATTCAATATACGGTAGGGGGAATGAAAAAACTCTGCCAAAGTTCTGAACTTTGGCAGAGTTAAGAGACTATTCCTGTTCCGGACCCAGGGGCGGCAAAGCTTCGCCTTCAACCCAGGGAGCGCCATTGTCCATCAGGGCTTTGGAGAGTTGCGCCATCTCGCTCTGTGCTGATTTCAACTGGCTCTGAATATCCTGCAACTGTTCCTTCACAATCCCCAGGCTCTTCTGATGCGTAGGCGTAGGGCCATAGGTAGAGTGGCTGATACCCCGCTCGACCGCGAACAGCCTTTCGCTGATGGTCGGCCTGGTTTTTTCGCCAATTTCCTGCTTGGCGCGATTGCCGTTCAGTTCTTCGTCCAGGTCCATCAGCGACGCACGCAGGGCATACATCCGCTCGTCCAGTTCACCGGGTGCGGTAGTGGATCGCTGCAGAGCTACCTGCATGCGTTCTGCCTTGTTCATGGTATTGTCCAGGGTGACGCCCACGGCGCCTACTGCCCGGTAGGTATCTTCGTATTCCCTCCAGAATTCCGCTACCTGTCCGGCCGGAGCGCCTTCCAGTGTGCCATCGTACAAAGGCACTACCTCAAAGGTGATAGGCTCAGAAAGCTCAGTGACTTTGCCATCTACTTTTTTAGCAAGTGAAGCCGTATAAGTACCGGGCGCAGCCATCATGCCCTTTGCCTCTTCGGAGTCGGCATCCATCTGCAGAGGATCAGGGGCTGGGTAACGCAAATCCCAGGCGACGCGATGGAAGCCGGAACTGACCGGCCCTTCTATGCGGCGAACGGTATTACCCTGATTGTCTTTGACGGTTAGCAGAATTTTCGGGGCTTCCTCACGGCGCTCTGCTTCCAGCGATTCCCAGCCGGGAAAAGGAACGTCCTGATTTTGCTGCTTCAGGCCTTTTTCCTGTTCCATCCGCGCTTCCTCACGGGTTTTCAGATCGTCCTTGAGGTAGTAAGTGAAGATGGCACCAAAATCAGGGTTGGGGGCTACATAATGAGAAGCGCCCATAGAACCTTTTTCCTCGTCAAAGCTAATGTCGGAACGAGGAATGTACCACAAAGCTTTGCGAGAGGGGAAGAGTGTGGCCTCGGCCATCAACTGTTCCTCAGAAACGCCTCGCAGCGCAGTATAATCGTCCAGGATGAAAATACCCCGGCCAAAGGATGCGGCTACCAGGTCATTTTCTCTTTTGTGAATGGCAATGTCGCGGAAAGAAATCGTGGGCACGCCACCTTCCAGCTTTGTCCAACGCTGCCCGGCATCTACGGTAAAATATACGCCGTATTCGGTAGCGGCAAACATCAGTTCTGGCTTCACATGGTCCTGCACCAGGCGCCACACCAGCGTTTTGTCGGGTATGTTACCGCTGATAGATTGCCAGCTTCTGCCCCGGTCTGTACTTTTGACGAGGTAGGGAGAAAAGTCTCCGTACTTGTGGTTATCCAGGGCTACGTATACGGTGTTGGCATCGTGAAGGTCGGCTTTGATATCATTGACAAAAGCGGTGGCTGGTACGCCTGGCATGCTGCCTACGTCTATTCTGCGCCAGTTCTGCCCCCCGTCTTCGGTTACCTGTACGATGCCATCATCGGTACCGGCGTAGATGATTCCTTCCTGCACCGGCGACTCTGCCAGCGAGGTGATGGTGTTGTAGTTAGACATGGCGCCCACATCCCAGGCGGCATCCCAGCTGGTAGTTTTGCCCATGATTGGCAATGCTACGCGCTCCTGGTCTTTGGTAAGATCGTCAGAAATGGCTTCCCAGCTATCGCCCCGGTTTTCGGATTTCCACACCCGCTGGGAGGCGAAGAAGATGGTTGCCGGGTCATGCGGGCTTACCAGAATAGGGGCATCCCAGTTGAAGCGTTCATAATCCTCCTCAGGACCGGGCTGCGGCTGAATATCAATCACCTCACCGGTTTTCATGTCCAGGCGTGACAAAGCTCCCTGCTGACGCTCGGCGTATACGATATTGGGATTTCCGGGTTCGGTAGCCGGCTGGTGACCGTCCCAGTTGAGCACCAGTTTCCAGTCAGAATTCTGGATGCCCTGCACATTATCGGTGCGGGAAGGTCCACCCTGGGAGCCGTTGTCCTGCGTACCGCCGTAGATATTATAAAAAGGCTCCGCATCGTCCAAGGCAATTTTGTAAAACTGGGTCAATGGCAGATTGGGCATGTATCGCCAGTTTTTGCCCAGGTCAAAGCTCTCATACACGCCACCGTCCGTACCAATCAGCAGGTAGTCGGGGTCATCTTTGCGGAAAGTTAGGGCATGGTTATCGCCGTGGCGGTGCTCGGTGTTGAGGTTGGTGAATGTTTTGCCTCCATCGTCGGACACCTGCATGGTCGCATCGGCCAGGTAAATCCGCTCAAAGTGGTGCGGTGAGGCATATAATTCCTGGTAGTAATGAGGGCCGGTACCGCCGGAGACAGCATCCGATCTTTTCTCCCAGCTACTGCCGCCGTCAGCCGAGCGGTAAACGCCTCCCTTGCGGCGGATCAGCTCTACGGCAGCGTAAATGATATCGGGCTGCTGGGGAGAAATCGCCAGGCCAATCTTACCCATGTCAGAATCAGGCAGGCCATTGGTCAGTTTCTCCCAGCTATCTCCACCGTCATTAGAGCGGTAGATGCCGGTGCCGGGGCCTCCGCCCACATAGGCGGCTACCGTACGGTGGCGCTGCCAGGTGGCTGCATACAAACGATCAGGATTGCGCGGATCAATGACAATATCGGTGACGCCCGTCCATTCATCGTCGCCCAGCGTCTTTGTCCAGCTTTGGCCGCCGTCAGTGGTTTTGTAGAGGCCGCGTTCGCCGCCTTTATTCCAGAGCGGACCCTGGGCGGCTACCCAAACCACATCGGAATTGTCAGGATGGATAATAATTTTGGAAATATGCTCAGAATCTGGCAGGCCCATGTTCTGCCAGCTTTTACCGCCATCTTCGCTGCGGTACACGCCATCGCCGTAGCCTACGTGGCGACCGCCGACATTCTCGCCCGTACCCAGCCAGATGATATCCGGGTCAGATGGGTCAATACTGATACAGCCTGTAGAATATGATGCCTGATCGTCAAAGATCGGTTCAAAGGTAGTACCGGCGTTGACGGTTTTCCAGACGCCGCCGGAGCCAACCGCCACGTACCAGATGCTGGGATTTTCAGGGTGAATGGCCAGGTCGGCGATACGCCCCGACATAAAGGCCGGACCGATATTGCGTAGTTCCAGACCCTTGAAAGTAGATGCTTCCATAGGGCTTGCCGGGGGAGTAGTGGTGACTCTTCTGTTCCTTTGTCCGATAAGTGGATGGAGGAGTAGCAGACAAAGTGAAAACGTCAAAGTGTAGTGTGCTAGCTTTCTCATAGATAAGCTGTATTGATTAAGGTTAGAAAAATATTGTATGTGTGTAGGGTGCAGTTAGCGGTGATAAATTACCTTTATGGAGGCAATATAAAAAATAATCATTCGGTACGTGAAATTCCGGGGGATGTAAATCGCTACGTACTGAAGAAGAAACCTACTAAACCGTAATCTGTGTCTGAGGGCCTGAGAGATGTGCTGCTGCACCAGCAGGCAAGACATTGTTGCAATAAGGATGAAAGGGAGGAAGAATGATTGAGATGGAAAGGAGACAGTATTGTCTACCTCAGGGCTTATTTAACGAGCTCAGTACTGACCGGCTGTCCTTTTTAGCAATGCTTCATACTTTACTTCTATCTGCATCATCAGGTCATCATCCAACTGGGCCTGATACAGGGTTTTGGCCTGGGAGAGTTGTTCTGCGGTAAGGCCATCTACTCCCCGCAGATCTGCTTTATAAAGATTGGCGTTTTTAAAATTAGCTCCTACTGCGTAAGCTCCTCTAAGGTTGGCTTCCATCATAAAGGCATTCTCAAAATTCGTTTTGATCAGGAAAGCCGACTGAAGGTTTGCCTTGATCATGTAAGTATCATTGAAATGTGCTCCGCTGGCGTAGGCCTTACATAAATGAGCATGGTTGAGATTGGAGAAAGAAAACATGGTCTGGTTCAGTCGCGCGGCCTGCAGGTTGCATTCCAGCAGATTGGCATGGGTAACATCAGCAGAGTTAAGGTTAGCTTCCTGAAGATTGACATGGCTCAGGTTGGTGTGCGTCAGGTGGCATTCGGCCAGGTTAATATGATGGATACTGTGCCGGTTAAGTCGCTTGATATTACCGACAGTACGGAAAGCCGCCTCTTCAGATTTCCAGTGGCGGAAGTCATCAATCTCATCTTTGTAGGTACGGATGGCCTGGCGGTTTTGCGCTCTTTCGTTGAGCCAGTAGATCAGTATACCGATGATGGCAATATCGAAGAGCATGCCGTGGGCCTCGGCCAATACCTCTCGCCAGAAATTATGAAAGTCATAACGGTAGTAGCCGGCGCTCAGGGAAAGTACCAATACCGAAAGGCAGACAAATACAAAAAGGGATATGATTACAGGGCGCTCTGTAAATGATTTGATACGATCTATCAGTTGCCGATATCTTCCCACGTATTTCATAGCCGAAATGCATCATCCATTGAGCTCGCAATTTAATAGAGATCAACAGCTTTGCACTTTTGAATTGGCCTTAAACATCACATGGCAATATTCTGCTCAGTTTAGTTTTCTGATCTTGGCTACAAGTGTCTGGTTGATTTTTTCGTAGGACTCAAAAGTCCATCCGCCTACGTGTGGCGTAAGTACTACCTTATCGGATTGTATCAGGCTGTTGAAGTAATGCTGCTGGTCAGGAGTAAGTTGATTAATTTTTTCGTTTTCCAGTACATCCAGGGCTGCCCCCCTGAGCTTGCCCTTTTCCAGTGCTTCTACCAGGGTTTTCAGGCTGATATTTTTGCCGCGGGCAGTGTTGAGCAGGTAGATATCTTTCCGGAATTTGTTAAGATACGCATGATCCAGCATGAAGCGTGTTTCATCAGTTAACGGGACATGCAGGCTGAGAATATCCGTTTTCTCAAAAACCTCTTTCATGGTAGCCTCACGGGCAAATTCATTTCCGTAGCTTTCTATGTACTTATCATACGCCAGCACTTCTACGCTAAAGCCCTGCAGGCGGCGTGCAAAAGCCTGTCCCATATGTCCGTAGCCGATGATGCTGACTGTTTTGCCCATAAGTTCGGATCCTCGCATGGCTTCCCTGTCCCATACACCACGGCGAATATCACGGTCAGCAATATGGACCTTGTTCAGTAATGTCAGCAGGATGGTGATAGCATGTTCGCCCAGTGCATCCCGGTTGCCTTCTGGTGCATTTACTATCCGAATACCTTTTTCATCTAATGCAGCTACGTCCAACTGGTCAAGGCCAGCCCCGGCACGGCCAATCCAGCGAAGCTGTACGGCCCGGTCAATGATTTCACGGTCGATTTCTGTCTTACTTCTGACGATCAGGCCCTGGTACTGGTGGATAATGCGCATGATTTCATCGCGCCTGATAGCAGGGCGGTAATCCGCTTGCCAGCCAATTTCCGCTAACATTGGGATGATGCTTTCGTGCATTAAGTCTATAATGAGGCAGGTCTTCATTTATTTTGGGGCATTAGGGTGCAATAATGTTACGGTGTTTTGGCGGAATAGTGTCCAGCACTATAACACCATAACACCCAGAAGATAACACCAAGTTTAAAAACCATACAGTGCATGAGCGACGGAGAAATAGACGGCAAGTCCCAGGAGGTCATTGGCAGTAGTGATAAACGGGCCCGATGCCAGTGCCGGGTTTACGCCCAGCCGATCCAGGATCAATGGGGTAATGGTGCCCATCATGGAGGCTAGCAGCACTACACTGAAAAGTGCGATGGCAACTACCGTAGCCAGCGTCAGGTTTTCTCCGAATAGCAGGTTAAATGAAAACACCAGTACTCCCAGGGCCAGCCCGTTCACGATAGCTACCAGCAGCACTTTTCCCAGCCGTTTGGCGATACTGTCGCTGAAGACCGAGGGGCTGGCCAGGCTCTGCAACACCAGCGAACTGGATTGTATACCGACATTTCCGCCCGTCGCGGTAATCAGCGGAATAAAGAAGGCCATGGCTGGTACCAGGGCGATGTCCTGCTCAAAAATACCAATGAACTGCGCACCCAGCAGGCCACCCACCATGCCGATCACCAGCCAGGGGAGCCGGGCACGGGAGAGCAGCCATACACTGCCGCTGCGCTCTTCCACATCCTCGGATATACCGGACATCATCTGTCGCTCCTGCTCGGCCATTTCGGTGATCACATCCACCACGTCGTCAATGGTGATGCGACCTACCAGGCGGTGCATAATGTCTACTACGGGTATGGCTTCCAGGTCGTAGCGACGCATGATATCAGCTACTTCTTCCTCTTCCATGTAGGTTTCTACCGAGACCACCTCTTCATCATAAATATCGGCCACTTTGGTCTGGTCGCTGGAGAGGATCATTCTTTTGAGTGACACTTTCCCGATGAGGTGGTTTTGGGTGTCTACCACATAGACAGAAAACACCTTGTCTACATTTTCGCCCTGCCGCCGGATCTCCTCTATACATTGCTGTACCGTCCAGTCAATGTTGACTTTGATGAGTTCTTTGGCCATCAGGCCCCCGGCACGGTCCTCTTCATAGCGGATGAGGTCCTTGACATGACGGGCTTTTTCAGCATTCTCCATCTTGTCGATAACCTCCTCGCGTGTCTGTATGGGCAGCCGGTTCAGGATATCGGCACCGTCGTCGGAATCCAGGTAGTCAATAAATTTTGCTACCTCTTCGGCATTGAAATTTCGGAGAAACTGCGGCTGCTGATCCTCCTCTATATCCACGATCACATCAGCTGCTCTTTCTTCATCCAGCAGTTTGATGACATACTTGGATTCTTCCGTATCCAACTCGTACAGTACAGTGAGAATATCAGGCGCATTGGCATCGTCCATACTCTCCTGTATGGCCGCTGCTTCATCCTGCCGGATAGCCTCACGGATCCATTCCAGGTAGTCCTGCGAGACCTCAAAATGCATGATGGAATCTATTGCCACGCCTGTTCTATTTTTTGCGTAAGTTCTACAAAATCTCCTACGGATAACTGTTCTGCCCGCTTATCTAAGACACCCAGTTGCCGGATTGTTTCAGGCAAATTTAGCGGTTTCAGGGCGTTGCGCAAGGTCTTACGCCTGGTCTGAAAACTTTGTTTTACGACTCTCCGGAAAAGCTGTTCGTCGCAGTCCAGGCTGGCTACATCATTGCGGCGCAGGCGTATGACACCGGACCTTACCTTGGGAGGGGGATGGAACACGCCGGGCTCCACAGTAAACAAATATTCTATATCGTAGTAGGCCTGCAGCAGTACGCTGAGGATGCCGTACGCCTTACTTCCCGGGGGAGACTTCAGCCGGTCAGCCACTTCCTTCTGCAGCATACAGACAATCTCCGGTACTTCATTTTTGATATCCAGTATTTTGAAGAAAATCTGTGAAGAGATGTTGTAGGGAAAGTTTCCGATGACAGCAAAAGGAGCCTGCATCATTTCCATCAGGTCCGTTTTGAGAAAGTCACGGGAAAATATACGTGGCCTCAGGTCAGGATAATGTTCCTCAAGGTAGGTGACTGATTCTGCGTCAAGCTCTATCAGCGAAGTTATAAAGCGGTCATCCTGTACCAGAAATTGGGTAAGTACTCCGGTGCCGGGGCCTATTTCCAGTAGCTGCTGGTATTGCCGGTGGTGCGTCAGCGCATGAACAATCTTCCGGGCGATGTTCTTGTCTTTTAAAAAATGCTGTCCTAGGTGTTTTTTAGGTCTTACCACACTGATAAATCTGGGTTTCTGGCTCTATACTGCTGGCCGCAGAAAGATGGGGAATAATCCTCTTTATTAAAAAAGCATTGTTAAATTGCGCGTAAAATAAGCGATTTTTTATGTCCGTAAAGCTAAAACACGCCAAAGAGCTGAAAAAAGAGCAACACCTGGCGATGATCATACAAGATATCTCTGATGCAGAAGCCCACTGCCGGGACGAGGCTGAACTACAGTATGTACAGAAAAAATGGCAGGACAAAAACAGCCTCATATCTGTCAACCAGTATGCGCGTATGTTGTTCTTTATCGTGGTGCCGGAGGACAAACAAGCCTATCAGTTACGGGAGTTTTACCGGAAAAAAGGCCATGAACTTGCAGCCATCCTTGGTAGCGAAAAACTGGAAACGCTTCAGGTCAGTAGCAGCGGAGACGAAGCGCAGAATACATTGGACCTGGCAGAAGGTTTACTATTGTCGCTTTACCGTTTTGACAAATATAGAACTGGCAAAGATGGTAAAACCCTGAAAATGGCGAGCCTTACTTTGCACCATCCGGCACTAAAGAAGAAAATGGTTGAGGAACTGGAAAATCTCGTTTCGGCAACTTTTTATGCACGCGACCTGGTCAACGAGCCGGCGATCGCCCTGAACGCCGAGAAGCTCAGTAAGTCGCTGAAAAGGACGGGCAAGGAAGCTGGCTTCAAGGTAGAAGTGCTGGGCAAAGATAAGATCAGGGCTCTCAAAATGGGTGGTCTGCTAGCTGTCAACGAGGGTAGTGTGGATCCGCCAACATTTAATGTGCTGGAATACAAACCCGACAATGCGCGAAATAAAGAACCTTTTGTGTTGGTAGGAAAAGGCGTAACCTATGACACCGGGGGGCTGAGCCTGAAGCCTTCGGATGCCATGGTAGGTATGAAAGCAGATATGGGTGGTGCTGCTGCGGTAGCCGGTACGTTTCTGGCAGTGGTGAAAAATAAGCTGCCGGTTCACCTTGTCGGCCTGATCCCGGCCACGGATAACCGTCCCGGTGGCAATGCCATCACACCCGGCGATGTAATCACCATATCGGATGGTTCTACCGTTGAGGTGCTCAACACTGATGCAGAAGGCAGGCTGATACTGGCTGATGCGCTGGTGTATGCAAAAAAGTATAAGCCGGCATTGGTCATAGACCTGGCTACCCTTACGGGAGCGGCAGTCATGGCACTGGGCAAAGAGGCTGTCGCAATGATGGGTACTGCCAGTGAACTGAGCATGGACCAACTTAGAAGTGCCGGAGAAGAAACCTATGAGCGGCTGGTAGAGTTTCCACTCTGGGAAGAGTATCGGGAATACCTTAAATCGGATATCGCTGATCTCAAAAATATTGGCGGACGTACTGCCGGAGCCATCACTGCCGGTATGTTTCTGAAGCATTTTACGGATTACCCCTGGATACACCTGGACATTGCAGGTACTGCCTTTCTGGAGGCTACTGATTTTTACAAGGGAAAAAATGGAACGGGTGCGGGCGTCCGTCTACTGTATCAATATATCAAAAATATGGTAAGCAAATGAGTACAGAAAATATAGATATCACAGTAAACAAAAACACAAAACCCAAGCGAAAGAAGAAAGGCGAACTACCCATCATCGGGATCAGTCTGGGTGATTTTAATGGCATAGGGCCTGAGGTTACCATCAAAGCCCTCGCTGATAAACGTATACTCAATATGATGACGCCGGTCATCTTTGGTTCACCCAAGGTGGTGTCTTATTATCGTAAGGTACTTGACCTGGAGAGTGACTTCAATTTCATGACCATCAGGTCACTGGATGAGATTGCTTTTGGGAAGGTGAACGTGATCAATTGCTGGAATAAGGTAGTGGTAGAACCGGGCATGGTAACACCCGAGGCCGGAGAAGCTGCCTGGCTGGCCCTGAAGACTGCCACTGATGCGCTGAAGGAAGACCAGATTGATGCTATTGTGACTGCACCCATCAACAAGCACAACATTCAGAGCGAAGAATTTAAGTTTGCGGGCCATACCGAATATTTTGCTACCACCTTTGAAGCCAAGGATACCCTGATGACTATGGTACACGGGCCACTGAGGGTAGCAGTAGCTACCGGCCACATCCCGCTGAGCGAAGTAAGTAACAACCTGACTCGCGGGCTGATCCGTCAGAAACTCCGGGTAATGGAAGAATCCCTGCAAACTGATTTTGGGATTCAAAAGCCTAAAATTGCAGTGCTGGGGGTTAATCCTCATGCCGGTGAGGATGGCTTGCTGGGTTCTGAAGAACAGGAGATCATCAGGCCGGTCATTCAGGAACTGAAAGATAAAGGCAAACTGATCTTTGGGCCATTTCCTGCAGATGGTTTTTTTGGTGTCAACATGCAGCAGAAGTTTGATGGAGTGCTGGCGATGTACCATGACCAGGGGCTGGTAGCTTTTAAAACACTGGCTTTTGAGGTGGGGGTTAATTTTACTGCCGGTCTGCCGGTAGTTCGAACTTCTCCCGATCATGGTACTGCCTACGACATAGCCGGCAAGGGTGAAGCCAGCGAAGTATCCATGCGGGAAGCGATCTACCTGGCCTGCGATGTGATCAGGGCCAGAAGAGAAAGTCTGCCGGAAGAATAACAAAAAAACTGATCAGCCTGACTTTTTTTAGTCAGGCTTTTTTCTGAAGCAACCTTATTCTCCAATGTGCTGTATAGAGTTGAACATTAAACTAACCTACTTTATGAGACGCACATTATCTTTTTCCCTTCTTTTCTTCTCACTTATGATATTGGCTACTGCCTGTGAGGATGATTCAATAGCCCGTAAGGATGACGGAGCCAGTAAACTGGAGACAGCGTCTGATGCCATGATGCTGAACGAAGGTAACCGTAATTTCCGTACGCACCTTTCCATAAAAGTGAATGGTGTAGACAGCAAGGCGCAGGGACAGGCTATTTTTCAGCTAAGTAAGGACGGTACTTACATCAGCTATAAGCTGATCCTGGCCAATATTGAAAATGTTACGATGGCGCACATCCACCTGATCGCAAATACGAATACCCCTCCAACTGGTCCTCCTGTAGTGTGGCTGTATCCTGCTGCTCCTCCTGCTCAGTTGATACCCGGCAGGATTGATGGGGTTTTTGCCGAAGGGGTAATTACGAGCGATAAGCTTGTAGGATCTTTGGGAGGCAAAACCTTAACTGATCTGCTAGAAGCCATGGAAAGTGGACAGACTTATGTTAATGTGCATACCCTTCAGAATGGAGGGGGTGAAATTAGAGGGGACATCTAAGGTCAGAAAAGGAGTGTATCAGGTTACACTCCTTTTTTTATTCTTTAACATTTGTCTTATTCCTCCGGCATCTTTCACTGCAATAGACCACATTCTCCCAGTTCTTCTCCCATTTTTTTCTCCAGCTAAATGGCAAACCACAGACCGGGCAGATTTTGGTGGGTAAGTCACTTTTTTTCCTCATATCTTAATGGTTTTCTGTTTTGGGTGTTATGGCTCTGATTGTTATAGTGTTAGAGTTCTTGCATTTATAAGAAAATTGCAACTCAGTCAATGAGAAGCAAGTTACTCCATAAACACCCTAACACCCTAACACCCTAACACCCTAACACCCTAACACCCT
>CAZFFW010000007.1:0-73336 GCA_964518125.1 uncultured Porifericola sp. | reverse complement strand
ATAAGTGCTCTGCGGGTTTCCCTTTTGATCGCTTGTAAGTATCGCTCAATCCGGTAAGTCATTCGGGTAAAATATACTGAGATTAGACCGCAGAATATGCCCAGAAAAAAGTAGTAGGGGGTATCACTGGCGGTAAAAGGATCCTCCAGTTGGAATGAAAACAGGATTTCATCACCCAAAAGCAGTAATGAAGTTAGGGAACCAGTAACAGAGGCGATCAGCAGGGGAATAAAAGCATTGATCGTGATATCAATCAATATGACCTCAATACTGAAAATAACGCCGGCAATGGGGGAGTTAAAGATCGCTGAAATAGAGGCCGCAGTACCACATCCGATCAGCAGGGCTCTCTTTTTAGATTGCAAATGCACCAGGCGACCAATGTTGGACCCAATGGCGGACCCTGTTACCACAATTGGCGCCTCAAGTCCCACTGATCCGCCAAACCCTACAGTAATGGCACTGCCGATCAGGTTGGAATAGGTCTTGGAGCGACTGATGTTGCTGGACTTTCTGCTTATGGCGTACAGTATTCCTGTGATGCCATGCCCGAAGGGTTCACGAAAAATGTATTTGGCCAGTAAAACTGTAATGAGAATACCCAAAAGGGGGTAAGCAAGGTAGTAGTAACTGGCGTAGGCAGTGTCAAAATGAGAGGTCAGTAACCACTGGATCAGGTGTACGGTTTGTTTGAGGATAACGGCTGCCAGTCCTGAGAAAAAACCAACAATGACACTGAGGATCAGTACAAAATTTCGGTTACTGATGTGTTTTATCCTCCAGACCAGCAGTTGCAAAAAAAAATTCTCATTACTCATCGCCTCAAATCTACGACAAATGCATGCAATGCGTAAGGATAAATAAAAAAAAGGCTATGTGATTACATAGCCTTAAGGTTATAAAAGCGATAGTGAATATACGCTTTATTGGTTTTGAGGATATCCAGCACATGTTTCCATAAAACCTCGTAAGGAATGATCTCTGTATCCTGGGTTAAATCACTGGGAATAGGGGTTTTGACAAGTTTTTTGTAGTAAGTATTGCCTTTTTCGTGGATTTGGTCAAAATCAAATTCTTTATCAAGAATAATTTCCAGTAAGCGGATAAAGATGCTACCGCGATAGTTATGTCTTTTATCCAGATGCGCAGACTTATATTTAAGTATTTCTTCAATGCAGCTTTTGATCTGGACAACATTACCTTCCCTTAGTAAGAATAAGAACTGAATGGACAAAGTAGCTACATTGTAGCCATTATAGTCTTTTTCATAGCATGGGTTAGTACCCAGGAACTCTTCCAGGTTGAAACCCCATCTCAAAATTTTGGATTCGTTGAAGAATATCAGGTAGGCACGGTAAATATGCCAGCGATTTCTGATTTCTTCGGGTAATGCGTTGAAATTTTTATTAGTCCTGACCTGCCTGAAAAGAGTACTGGCATTCTCATAGTCTTCTTCCTTCATCAGGAGCAGAAAGTAAAGTTCACAGAACCTGAACCATACACGTGATCCGGTTTTGAGGCTCTCCAGTTTCTGGTCGGCATAGGGTTTTCCTGCCTTTACATCACCCAGGTTCAGGTAAGCCTGTAATTTGGAAAATGTAATATCGTGCTGCTTGAGGTCTACGGTAATTTCGCTGTTGGGCCGGTTCAGGAACTTCTTTTCAAGTTCTGTGCAGAGTTTGATGTTTTCTTTGAACTTCCAGCGAATATCATTGTAAGTAATTTCCAGTTTGGCTGCCTTGATCAGCAGGGCGTTACTATTAAATTTTTTGGCTTCAGCCTTGATTGCCTCAATCGCTTTGGGAATACGATGAATGATACGGTTTTGGGCACTCACCGATTTATTGATCTGGACCAGGTAATCGTAGTAAATATCTTCGCATTTTAACCTTGCTTCATGGTATTTCCGGTACTTCTTTAGCTCATTGTCTACTTCGCGGTAGGGAGTGAGCTTACCTTTTTTAGCCTGTTCATTTTTAAGTAAGCCCATAGCTTCAACGGCAATGGTGCTCAGCTCATAATCTTTGGCAGTCTTGATGAGGTGAGGCAATAGTCTGATGGCAATATCAGATGCTTTTTCAGTGATCAGCACATGGCATTGGTGCAGGGTATGCAGCGCATCATACTCAGTCTTCTGGTAGTTAGTGTAGGAGTCTTTTTCGTAATCCAGAAAGTAAAGGTGGTTAAAAAGCTTATTCTTGAGCTTTCCTTTGGCATTGCGATAGTTGCGGTTGCCCGGATCAGTTCCAAAGACTTCCTTGGAGGCAGATTCGTCAGTCAGGAATTTGTTATTGGTAATGCCCTCATAAAGTAAATTGTCTTTAGAGGTTTCGTTTTTCCTAAAATTTTGGTTTACGAGTTGGATGCTTCTCTGACCCTTTCTTCTTATGATCTTGACCAGCTGACGGATTTCTTTCATAAAGAAAATTGATTTATACGCGGGTAAATTTGTGTTAAATCTATAAAAAATATCGTTATCATAAAAGATTCTTACACAAAAAAAATTCTACGATGTACATAAAAAACAGAATAATTAGCGCTTTTAGTCATTATGTAGCACTAATATGCTGAATTTTTTATTCAAAATCTGTGAAAATATTACATATAAATAGCTTTTGTATTGCTGTAAAATATCTGCAGGAATTTATTAAAATATAAATATTTCCAGGATTTATTTTTGCAAACAGCTGATTTACAGTTAATTAAATTTATGCTGTTATTTTCATATGAAGTTGATTTATTAATATTTACTTACTTTGATAAGTAAGTTTACTTAAAAAACAAAATGCCTCCCTATTTATAGAGAAGCATTCTGATTTTTAAAATTTGGTGCGAAATTTTTCAGAAAATCAGTACCTAATTCTCAAGCGATAAACACCGCTCAAAGGCCAAATACAGATGGCAGCCACAAACTGAGTTCGGGTATGTAGGTCACAAGGATCAGCGCCACGACCATCGCTACAAATAAAGGAAGTAACGGTCTTATTACTTTATCTATCCCGATCTTGGCAACACTGCAACCTACAAACAATACAGAACCTACCGGCGGGGTACATAAACCAATGCAAAGGTTAAGTACCATCACGATCCCAAAATGGGTCGGGTCCATTCCCAATTCGGTCACTACCGGAAGAAAAATAGGTGTAAAAATCAGCACTGCGGGCGTCATATCCATAAAGATACCGACAAAGAGTAATATCAGGTTGATCAGCAGGAGGACTATTATAGGATTATCGCTGATGGATAACAGGGCATTGCTAACGCCCTGGGGCAGATTTTCGTATGACATCACCCATGACATGCCTACCGAGGTGCCAATCAGTATCATAACAATGGAAGTAGTATTAACAGTCTGCAACAGTATATCCGGGAGATCCTTGACGCTTACCTTCCGGTAAAAGACCATGGAAAGTATCAGCGTGTACAAAACGGCTACTGCCGAAGCTTCGGTAGCAGTGAAGACTCCCGCTATGATACCACCAATCACCACAAACAGCAGTATGAGGCTGGGGATAGCATCCAGAAATTTTAGAATAGCTTCTTTAATACCCACGCTCTCGCCCACGCTATACCCCTTTCGGTAGGCAATGACGCCTGCCACCAGCATTAGTGATAAGCCTACAATGATACCCGGAATATAGCCTGCTACAAAAAGAGCGGCAATGGATACTCCACCACTGGCCAGTGAGTAGACGATCAGGATATTACTGGGAGGAATGATCATGCCGGTAGTAGCTGCGGTAATATTGATCGCAGCGCTGAAAGGTTTGGAGTACCCTTCCTTTACCATCCTGGGATTCATAATGCCTCCGATGGCGGAAGCTGCCGCTACTGCTGAGCCAGAAATTGCACCAAAGAGCATGGAGGCGATGATATTTACATAAGCCAGTCCTCCGGGTAGGCGGCCTACGAGTACTTTAGCGAAATCAATAAGTTTGGCTGCTATGCCTCCCCGGTTCATGAGTTGCCCCGCCAGGATAAAGAACGGGATTGCCAGCAATGCAAAACTATCCAATCCGGTAGCCATTCTCTGCGCAACAGTAGTAAAAGAGGGGATGGCCGGAATACTGATCAGCATGGTAAGCATGGCTGATATCCCGATACTAAAAGCAATGGGTACGCCTATACCCAATAATATGACGAAGCTTATTACTAAAATAAGTATCTCAAGTAAATACATTGTCGCTTGATTTGGTGAATTAGGTTGCTTAAACAGTGTCAGAAATGGATTCGTCTTCCTGCCTGACTGGATAAAGGATATTGAGTATGCTGTAGTAGATGATGATGATTCCGCCCAGTGGTAAGACGATATATACAGAGGCCAAAGGAATCTCAAGTGCTGGCGACGTTTGCCCCAGCAGCGTTACTACGTACACCAGTCTGCTCCCCCCGATAACCATCACCAGGAGCGCGAATACTGCCACTATACTGTAGATGATTGCATTAAGTCCAGCTCTTTTTTCTGGCTTTATTCTCTGGACCAGCAGGTCAATGGAAAGGTGCATTCTCTTGCCGGTAACATAACTGGCTCCCAGTATACTCAGCCATATGAGCAGGTATCGGGCCAGCTCATCGGTAAACGAACTGGGAGATTGCAGCAGGTAACGGCTCCCTACCTGCCAGAGTACATTGATGACCATCACGGCCATGATGAACACCAGAACACGCTCCAGGATAGTGTCCAGTATAGATTTAAATTTCATGTTGGTTAGTTTAGCAAGTATCCAGCGGTTAATTCTCCGCCTGTATTCTCGTAATCAGGTCAAAGACTTCCGGTTCATCCTTATAAGTAGCGTACATGGGTTCTACCTGCTCGGCAAACTTGGTTTTGTCCGGATAGGTAACCGTAACGCCGGCTGCCTGCACTGCTTCCAGGCTTTCCTTTTCTGATTGGGCCCAGAGTACACGCTGGTATTCGGCCGACTCTTCGGCAGCTTCCTGCAGCCATTGCTGCTCCTGTTCGCTGAGGCTATTCCATACGATGGTACTGATCAGCAGAATATCCGGTATGGAGGTATGCTCATTGAGCGAATAAAATTTACACACCTCATAGTGCCGCGAGAAGAAAAAGCTGGGCGGGTTATTTTCAGCTGCATCCACTACTCCCTGCTGAAGGGCGGTGTACAATTCACCGTAAGAAATAGGTGTAGGAGATCCTCCCAGTTCCTGTACCATATTGATGGCGGTGTTGCTGGGCATCACGCGTATTTTTTTCCCCACCAGGTCATCGGGAACCTCTACGGGCGCGTCTTTGGTATAAAAGCTACGGCTACCTGCATCGTAAAAGGTGAGGCCCCTCAGCCAGAACTGTTCTCCTTCCAGCATCAGTTCCTTACCAATCTCTCCATCCAGTACCTTGAACTGATGATCCTTGTCTTTAAAAATGTAAGGCAGAGAGAGTACCTTGAAATTAGGCGCGAAACCTTCCATTACTGCGGCAGAAGACTTGGTCATAGCGAGGCTTCCAATCTGGAGCAATTCTATACATTCCCTTTCCTGCCCCAGTTGCGCGCTGGGGTAGACATTTACTTTCAGTTGACCGCCAGATTTTTCTTCTACTTTTTCTGCCAGGAAGAGCATACCCTGGTGCACCGGATGCGAAGCATCATTAGAGTGTGCTATCTTGAGGGTACGACTGCCTACTATCTGGTTACATGAAGAAAATAGTAAGAGGAAAATAATCAACAGGTTGAAATGAATAGTTAAGTTGTTTTTTAGCATGTTTATCTCGTTTAGGATCATTAAGCGACTACTTTCTAAGTCGCTTGATGATCTGCATGGCTTCTTCTACTTTTTCTTTCAGGCTACTGAAGTCTTTATTGGCAATGATCTCTTTGGTGATCAGCTTAGAACCCATCCCCACACAGTGAACACCAGCATCCATCCAGGCGGCCAGGTTTTCCTCAGTGGGCGAAACACCTCCGGTAGGCATAATGCTCGTCCAGGGATGTGGAGCACGTACTGCTTTGACAAAGGCAGGCCCACCTACTTCAGTACCAGGGAAAATTTTGACCACTTCAGCTCCCAGTTCCTCAGCATAGGAAATTTCTGAAAGTGATCCGCAGCCGGGTGACCAGGATACTTTTCTGCGGTTACAGACTTTTGCCATGTCGGCATTCAGTACCGGAGAAACGATGAAATTTGCGCCTAATTGCATATAAAGTGAAGCGGTGCCCGGTTCTACAATAGAGCCTACCCCCATGATCATTTCCGGCGCTTCTTTTTCAGCGTACTTGTTAAGCTCAGAGAAAACCTCATGGGCAAAATCCCCGCGGTTGGTAAATTCAAAGACTCTCACGCCTCCATCATAACAGGCTTTTACCACCTGCTTACAGATTTCAAGGTCTTTATGAAAAAATACCGGCACCATACCAGTTTCTTTCATTTTCAATGCTACTTCAATTCTGCTAAATCTGGCCATCTTATTAGATAATGATTAGTGGTTGATGTATAAAGATGCTTAGTAAGAGAGGGTAAAGGCCCTTTTTCATGCCTAAACCCCTTTTTTAAATAATTAACGTGACACCCTTCCTGAGGCATCACCCCCCATGAGCTTTTCTACTTCATCTACCGTAACCATGTTGAAATCTCCATGTATGGTATGTTTCAGGCAGGAAGCTGCCACAGCAAAGTCCAGTGCTTTCTGATCATCGTCTGGGTAAGAAAGCAGTCCGTAAATGAGGCCGCCCATAAATGAATCACCACCGCCAACACGGTCTACGATATGGGTAATCTGGTAAGTAGGTGCTTCATATAATTTTTTGCCATTGTACAATACGCCCGACCAGCTGTTATGGCTGGCACTGATGGAGCCTCTGAGGGTAATGATGGCTTTTTTAGCACGGGGAAACTTCTCCATTAACTGCGTGCAAACTGACTCGTAAGCAGCCGCCTCTACATGTCCTTTGGTGACATCAACACCCTCCGGATGGATACCGAAAACCTTTTCCGCATCCTCTTCATTTCCGAGGATCACTTCGCAACCGGCGACCAGTTCGGGCATGATGTCTGCAGGTTTTTTGCCGTATTTCCACAGGTTTTTGCGGTAGTTCAGATCGCAGGAAACGGTAATGCCTTTGGCATTGGCCGCCTTTACTCCCTCCAGGCACACATCGGCTGCTCCCTGTGAAACTGCCGGGGTAATGCCGGTCCAGTGAAACCACTCTGCTCCGTCCAGCGCCTTGTCCCAGTCAATCATACCGGGCTGTATATCGGCCAGGGCAGAATTGGCCCGATCATATACTACCTTACTGCCGCGGCTCACCGCACCCGCCTCCAGGAAATAAATGCCCAGGCGATCTCCGCCAAATGTAATATGATCAGTGCCGACATTGAATTTACGGAGGGTTGAAAGGGCAGCTGTACCAATATCGTTGTTGGGCAGGCGTGTCACAAACTGGGGTGAAAAGCCGTAATTGGCCAGCGAAACCGCTACGTTGGCTTCTCCACCGCCGTAGGTAGCTTCAAACTCAGTGGCCTGTATAAATCTCTGGTAGTTTGGGGTGGCAAGTCTTAACATGATCTCACCGAAAGTCACAACTTTTTTGCTCATGATTGTAAAAGTAGAATTATAGGATTGTCTGAATAAAACTTTAGTGTTTATTTAAAAGAGAAAAACTCCCGGGCATTGTGGTAGCAGATATTGCGGACTGTCTGTCCGAGCAACTCCATGTCATCGGGTAGTTCACCGTTTTCCACATCATTTCCTAGTAGGTTGCAGAGGATTCGGCGGAAATACTCATGCCTGGGATAAGACAAAAAGCTTCTGGAGTCGGTCAGCATACCTACAAATCGGCTTAGAAGTCCAAGGTTAGACAATGCATTCATCTGCATTTCCATTCCTTCCCGCTGGTCCAGAAACCACCAGCCCGAACCAAACTGTATCTTTCCGGGAGTGGAGCCATCGTTAAAATTGCCGATCATGGTTCCCACCAGGTAATTATCCGCCGGGTTGAGGTTGTAAATGATGGTCTTGGCCAGCTGATCCGTACTGTCCAGTTTGTCAAAAAAGGCCGACATAGGCTGGCCAACTGCATAATCGCCAATAGAGTCAAAACCGGTATCAGGCCCAAGTTGCCGCATCATGCGGGTGTTGTTATTGCGCATGGCACCAATGTGGAACTGCTGGGTCCATCCGCGGGCATGGTCCATAACGGCCAGCTCGTAGAGAATCGCAGACTTCAGCTTCATTACTTGGTGCTGGTCCAGCGTTTTACCGCTCCTTATTTGATCAAAGGAAGCTGACACTTCCTGCTCAGTATACGCTTCTGCAAAGAAATTTTCAATGCCATGATCAGACAGACGGCAGCCACATTCCGCAAAGTATTCGTGCCTTTTGTGCAGGGCCTCCAGCAACTGTGGATAGTTCCCAATGCTGATATTAGAAGCTTTTTCCAGTTTAGAGAGGTAAGCGTTATAGGTTTCAGGATTGTCTACCGCCATGGCCTTATCCGCCCGAAAAGTAGGCAGAATGTTGATTTCAAAACCATCCTCACGCAGGCGCGCATGGTGTTCCAGGGTATCAGCAGGATCGTCGGTGGTACAGACTACCTCCACATTCATCATGCGCAGCAGGTTACGGCAACTCATTTTGTCCATGCTCAGTTGCTCATTGCACTGCTCATAAATAGACCTGGCGCTATCTTTATTCAGCAGGTCATAAATGCCAAAATACCTGCGCAGTTCCAGATGTGTCCAGTGATAAAGAGGATTTCTAAGGGTATAGGGGACGGTTGCAGCATATTGCTCAAACTTCTCATAATCGTCTGCCTCACCGGTGCAGTATCTTTCATCCACACCGTTGGTTCTCATCGCGCGCCACTTATAGTGATCGCCGTACAGCCATATTTCGGTCAGATTTCTGAATTTTTTGTCGGCGGCTATCTGGTCGGGAGGTAGGTGACAGTGATAGTCAATAATGGGCATTGACCGGGCATATTCGTGATAAAGTTCCTGTGCTGTTTTGGTATTGAGTAGAAAATTCTCGTTTAAAAACTCCTTCATTTTTAAGCTTTGATTAAAAAAGGTTGCGTCCCATACAAATCTAATAATTTAATTTACTTTTCATGAGGAAGCCTTTATCTTCTTCAAAAAAGCGCAAAAAATTGGGAAACTGATAAAAAAGAAGGGAATTTCAGGCAGAGAAAACTGCTGAAGGACTTGATTTTTTGAGCAGATAGACTACTTCATCATAAGTCTGTTCTATACTTCTGGCCGAGGCGGAACGAAAACGTAGGCAGTATGAAAAGCGAAGAAACAGTACTACTTCATTCGCCTTCTTCCAGTAGAAAAAGCTGTACTGGGCCAGTAGGGGCAATGCCAGCAGCGAGTAAAGTGCGGTAAGCGGGCTGAAGGTAAAGCCAACCAGCGTAATAATTAACAGCCAAAGCATTGGGAAAAGGAAAAGCCCAATGATCATTTTGGAGGAATCTGTATGCTGCAACTTTGGGAGAAATATCCTGGATAGAATAATGGACAGCGTGTAGCGAAACCGGTTAATGCCAAAACCCAGCAGATAGAGCGGCCAGCCCAACAAGGTGATCAGAAAAGAGAAGAAGGAAGGCCTGAGAGGATACCAGTCGTTAAGCTTTTCCTCTCGGAGGAGCTTAAAAAAGTGAAAAAGCCGGTATTTCAGGGCTATAGGTTCCTCTTTAGAAAGTGCGCTGCTGATGGGCAGCGAAAGGTAAGCTGACATCGCCAGATTACTTTCTATCGGAGATTTTCTCCTGGCGATCTGCTGAAATTTCATCAGTAGTTTGGCGTACTCTGCCGCTTCAGGGTCAGAACTGCTGACTAACTCCTCCTCCAGGTAGTTGGTCGTATACTTGATGGTACGGGCAGGAAATTTTTTGTAGTCTTTTTCAAAAGAATTAACCGGGATACTTTGCCCCAGCATAATGATAGCCTCTCCTTTCTTGACATAGTGGATCGTAACGGGGAGAATCTCAATATCCAGGCTAAAGTCAAAAACCTCCTCGGTATGAAAGGCAATCTTGGCGGCTCCTTTGCTGACCTTCAGGTGGTTTATTTCGGTCTCCGAAAAAAACACCAAAGGTTTATTATGGGTGATCAGGTCTCTCAGGTCAGCCCATGGATTGGCAGGTTGTTCCTCTCCGCTTTTATGCCAGCCTCGCTGCAGGGGTACAATATGCAGGCTTTCCATGATCAGCCGTTTGAGGGGGTGGATTCTATCGTAAACCGGCTTGATGAAATAAAGGGGCGTATTAAGATGGATGGCCAGTACGAAGGCATCCATGAACGAATTGTGATGATTACAGACCAGTATAAATGGCTTCTCCCGGGGAAGTAGTTCAGGTTGCAGGATATAGACCCTGGGGTAAAAAAAACGCATGAACCAACGCAGAAGCGTACAAATGATGTAGTAAATCATATAATCATCTAAACTGCTGCAAGAGCGCTGGCAAATATACTTAATTTTCTATGAGTTAAAACTATGTTACCTGTGTTAACAAATTGCTAAGCGCATTTATTTTTTGAGACTTTGTAGAAAGAGCGAATTTTTGCATTTTGAGCCATCTTTAAAAATTGCGATCTAACCAACCTAGCAACACTACTCCATGAAAAAGAATACCTATGTCATAATGGTGACATTCATAGCTGCGCTCGGAGGCTTCCTTTTTGGCTTTGATACGGCTGTCATCTCCGGCGCCAATCCTTTCATCCAAAAGTATTTTCAACTTACTGATATTTCACTCGGCTGGGCGGTTTCCAGCGTTATAGTCGGTTGTATCGTAGGTGCCTTTTCTGCTGGCTTTGTATCTGACCTGCTGGGCCGAAAGAAGGTGCTGATCGTGACGGCTGTGTTATTTACCATTTCTGCCATTGGTACCGCGCTGGCTACTGATTTTGACCTTTTTATCATCTTCCGCATCCTGGGAGGAGTAGGCGTAGGGGCTGCTTCGGCACTTTCTCCCACCTATATTGCTGAAATTTCGCCTGCCGACCGAAGAGGAAGACTGGTATCTATCAACCAGCTGACCATTGTACTTGGTATATTGATCGTGTATTTTACCAACCTCCTGTTTGCCAGTTCTTTCGGCGATGAAAGCTGGCGATGGATGCTGGGTAGCGAGGCTATCCCGGCAGTTTTATTCTTTATCCTGTTATTTTTTATTCCTGAGAGTCCGCGCTGGCTTTATAAGAACAACCAGCCGGAAAAAGCCCGGGCGGTATTGCGTAAACTGGAAGGCGACAGCCATGTACAGGAAGAACTCAGAGAAATTGAAGAAACCCTCCGCGGGGATAATGAGAAGGTTGCCTTTGGCGACCTTTTTAAAGGTAAAATGGCCAAAATCACCGCCATCGGGATCGTCCTGGCGATGCTGCAGCAGCTGGTGGGTATTAATGCGATCATCTATTATGCGCCCAATATATTTGCCAGTGCCGGTGCCGGACTGGAATCTGCTTTGGCGCAGACAGTGGCCATCGGAGCGGTGAACCTGACCTTTACCTTTGTGGCCATCAACCTGGTTGACCGCCTCGGCAGAAGGCCCCTGTTACTGGCCGGTTCAGTAGGTATGACCGTTTCACTTACCTTCCTGGTTTTCTCCTTCCTGTCAGAAACTCCCGGTGGTTATGGGGTTCTGTTTTCCATTCTCGGCTATATCGCTTCCTTCGCGGCTACCCATGCAGCCGTCATGTGGGTAGTCGTTTCCGAGATTTTTCCTAATAAATACCGGGGTTCTGCCATGTCAGTGTCCCTGTTCCTCCACTGGAGTTCCACCTACCTGGTGACGCAGACTTTTCCCTGGATGCTGGCCAACAAAGGAGGCGCATTCTCCTTCGGCATATTTGCCGTCATTTCTGCCCTCAGCTTTGTTTTTGTATGGTACTTTGTGCCGGAAACCAAAGGAAAGTCACTGGAGCAGATAGAAAAAGAATTGGTTTAATCGGATCATATAAAGCAATACCATGTCCAAAGAAGCACTATGGGGCATAGACCTGGGCGGCACCAAGATTGAAGGGGTTATCCTGAAAAGTGCAGATGACCCTGAGGTGCTGCTCCGCAGGCGTATCCCTACTGAACAACCCAAGGGCTACGAACATATCATCGGGCAGATCAGCAGACTGCTGGGTATCATGGAAAAGGAATCAGGCCTCAAGCCCGAAAAGCTTGGTATAGGCACCCCCGGTACACCCGACCCGATACTGGGTATTCACAAAAACAGCAATACTACCTGTCTTAACGGCAGACGCTTTTACCAGGACCTGAGCAGCGCGCTACAGTTACCCATTGAAATGGCCAATGATGCCAACTGCTTTGCCCTTGCTGAAGCCCGTTTGGGCGTGGTCAAAGACGAAATGCCGGAGGCTAATGTGGTTTTCGGGGTGATCATGGGTACCGGTGTGGGCGGTGGCGTGGTCATCAATGGTAAAGTACTGCAGGGAAGGCAGGGTATAGGAGGAGAATGGGGGCATAATTTCCTGGATGAGTCAGGTGGGATGGCATATACCGGCAGGAAAGGAGTGGTGGAAACTGTCCTGTCTGGGCCAGCCCTGGAAGAATATTTTACATCCCTTTGTGGAGAAAACAAATCACTGAAGGAAATTTACCAGCTCTACCAGGAGGGAGGTAATGAAGCCGCCATACAAACCATCAAACGCCTTACCCACTTTTTTGGCTTGGCTATCTCGGTGGTGATCAACATACTGGACCCTGACGCGATTGTGCTGGGAGGTGGTGTCGGTAATATTGATGAGCTTTATACCGATGGAGTCGCATCAGCCGCGAAGTTTGTATTTAATAACCGGCTGGATACCCGTTTCTTTAAACCCAAGCTGGGCGATAGTGCCGGTGTATTTGGCGCTGCCATGCTGGTAAGCTGAAAATAGAGGCGAAACGAGAAATTAGCCCGTTTCGCCACTATACCTATAAGCTAACTTCCAGTTCTTTTTTCTCCCGGTTACTTCTGATTGCCAGCTCTATCAATGCGATCACCTGCATGGCTTCTGTCGCTTTTACCGCCAGCGGAGCCTGCTTGTTGATAGCATCAGCAAGGTTTTCGTAAAAGAGCTTGTAATCTCCATTTTCAGAAACTACTTCTCCCCTGAAGTTCAGCCCGTTGATTTCGGTGTCCAGTGTACCCCATATCTCCGGTGGCTCCGCTCCCCAGTCGCTACTAAGCGGCGACATACCTGCTTTGAGGCAGTCTTCCTGCGTATCCAGCCCATATTTTGTGAAAGTGCCCAGGTTGCCCAGAATCTTGTAGCGGGGCCCTTCATCCCTCACCAGGTAACTGGATTTGAGTACTACCTGGAATTTTTCGTAGGACAGGATCAGGTGGTAAGCATCATGTGCCTGCCCGCCTTCCCGCTGAATAGACAGCTTTGCCGTCAGCCCTTTCGGAAGGCCGAAAAGGACCAGGGCCTGGTCTATCATATGCGAGCCCAGGTTATAGAGTATGCCTGAACCGGGGCCGCTTTCCTCTTTCCAGGTATTCTGCTGGATAAAATTCCGGTATCGGTCATAATGCGCTTCGTATTCCACCAGGTAGCCCAGCATGTTACTGTTGATCACTTTCTGCACCGTCATGAAATCACTGTCAAACCTGCGGTTCTGAAAAACGGTCAGGATTTTACCCTTTTCCTCGGCCAGGGCAATTAGTTTGCGGGCTTCCTCGCTGGTATTGGTGAAGGGTTTCTCCATCACCACATGCTTACCGGCCTCCAGCGCCTGCTTGCCCATTTCGTAGTGGTATATATTGGGTGTATTGACTACCACTACATCTACCTGAGCGTCGTTGAGGATATCGTCAAAACTTCTGACAATTTGTACTTCCGGATAGTGTTCTTTTGATTTGCTGTGGTTTCTTTCCAGTACTTTATACAGCTCAAAATGTGGGCTGGCATCTATCAGTGGCGCATGAAAAACTTCGCCTGACATACCATAAGAAGCAAGGGCAACACGGATCATAGCTATTTAGGTTTGGTTAAAAAATTTCCGCCTTAGCTGACAGGCAGGGCGGTTTTGTAATTAGCAGATTAAGCTTTATTTTGATGAATTGAAATAATTCAGTGCCTAAAGGTAAAAATTTTTCAAATGTTAACTGGCAGCTTTTACGGATGATTGTATACATCTGCCCTTATACACAACGACCAACGGATGAAACAACAAAACGGCAGCGCCCGCAGACAATTCCTGAAGCACTCTGCTTTACTGGCATCGGCTACATTTTTGGGGAATAATACTTTGGCGGCCCCGGCCGGACAACAATCTTCCAGCAATATGAACACTCCTATCAGGATACAGAAAGTAAGTTCGGATTTTGAGCGTGAACCCCTGGCGACTCCTTACGGATTTAAGGGAGGCTATATGACCAATGTCTGGCAGGTAGTTGCCATGATGCAGGACGATAATGAAATATCCCGGATTGGACTGGGAACCCTGAATACCCTCTGGAGTGATGCCCGGGTTTTCGCCTCGCATTCCGAAAATGGCGGCAATGCCATCATGTATGCCATGACCGAAAGGGCTTTGCAGATGGTCAGTGGGCAGCAGTTCACTGATCCTGTGGCTTTGCTGGAGGATGTGCTGGATGAAGTGTACGCATATGGGAAAAAGATCAGCCGTGTAGATGATCTGCGAAAAACATTTGCCCTCAACGCCCTGGTGGCTTTTGACAATGCTGCCTGGCTGCTGTATGCCCATCACCATGGTATTACTGACTTTGACACACTGATTCCGGAAAAGTATAGGCCGGGTATGTCGGAGCGCCATCCGCATGTGGTAAGTGTGCCTTCCTTTTCGTTTGCCACTCCCGTCAGCCAGATGAAAAAGCTGGCTGATGAAGGATACTTTTTCATGAAGATCAAACTGGGCCATCCCGGCGATCAACGGGAAATGCTGGAAAAAGACATGGCCAAGATCAGCGAAATACATCGCGTGATCGGACAGCGGGAGACAACGCATACTGCCAACGGTAAAATTCCCTATTATTTTGACATGAACGGCCGCTACGAAAGCAAAGAGACGCTAAAAAAATTACTAGGTCATGCCGAAAAGATCGGGGCTTACGAACAGATCGTAGTGGTGGAAGAGCCTTTCCCCGAAGATTATCGGGTGGATGTCAGCGAGTTTGACAGGATGCTGGTCTCCGATGAAAGTGCCCATACGGATAAAGATGCCGAAGAACGCATACAGATGGGCTATGGTGGTATTGCCCTTAAGCCCATCGCCAAGACGCTGAGTATGACTTTTAAGATTGCGCAACTGGCCTACGAAAAAAATATTCCCTGCCTTTGCGCCGACCTGACGGTCAATCCCATCCTGGTTGACTGGAACAAAAATGTGGCTGCCCGCTTACCAGCATTACCAGGTTTCAGCGGAATGGGGGCTATGGAAAATAACGGGCACCAGAATTACCGCGACTGGAAGCAGATGATGTCTTATCATCCGATGGCAGAGGCTGACTGGGTAGAGGCCAGAAATGGGCTTTTTGATACCGGGAAAGAATTTTATGAAAAGAGTGGCGGTATTTTTCAGGAATCAACGCACTACAAAAATTTATTTCGTGTAGGATAAATCAATCCGAAGGCATTAACTTGTAAGCCTGAATTTTATGGTTTTGAGTGAAGTTTCCTTTTGACAATTTAGTTTTTAACACACAACCTTATAAATCTAAGCATGATGAAAATTTTGAACCTTACTTCTCTGAGCCTGTTAGCGGCTCTGACCTGGTCCTGCGGTGGTCAGCAAACTACTGAAGAAACAGAAACTACTGAGACCACTAGCGTCAATACTGCATCGTCAGAAACGGTAGGTGATAACCAACTCAGCGATCAGGAGCAACAGGAAGGGTGGTCGCTCCTTTTTGACGGCCAATCTACTGAAAATTGGAGAGGTGCTCACCAGGAAAGCTTTCCTGAAAAAGGCTGGCATGTAGAAGATGGGTTGCTGGTAGTGGAAGCAGCTTCCGGCGCCGAATCCGGTAATGGCGGAGATATCGTAACCAACAATGAGTACAAAGATTTTGAGTTCATGGTGGACTTCAGGATCACTGAAGGCGCTAACAGCGGCATCAAATATTATGTGACCGAACAATACAACTCGGGAAAGTCCGCTATCGGACTTGAATACCAGGTTCTGGATGATGATAACCATCCCGATGCCAAATTAGGCAACAATGGCGGTGATACCCGTACCGCAGCTTCTCTTTATGACCTGATCGCAGCTCCTCAAAATAAGCCGATCAACCCGGTTGGCGAATGGAATACTGCCCGCATTGTCTCCCTGGATGGTAAGGTAGAACACTGGCTGAATGGAGAAAAAGTGCTGGAATATGATCGCTTCAGCGATGAATTCGCACAGCGCATACAGAACAGTAAATACAAAGACTGGGACGGTTTTGGTGTATGGGAAAGCGGACATTTGCTACTCCAGGACCACGGCAACGAGGTTCATTACAAAAACATTAAAGTAAGAGAGCTGCCTGCTTCTTGATACTGACTTCAGCAACGAAGGCTGCATCACCAATACTGTATGTATTGGTGGTCTGGCCTTTTTTCTTGTTAGCCTATGGATAAATTACTATTCACTATCTGCGCTTTGTTTCTGATGGCCTGTCAGACTGAGCCTGATATCAGGGATGCTGCTGAAGAGGAAGTAGCGGTTGATGGAGTCAGCCTGCAGCACCAGGAAAACGAGCAAAAGGTAGTGGTGATGGTGGATGGAAGACCATTTACCGAGTATCGCTACGACCCTGCACTGAAAAAGCCGGTGCTGTTCCCGATACGCGCTGCAAATGGAACCATCCTTACCCGGGGATACCCCCTTGAACCTCGTCCAGGCGAACAAACGGATCATTTGCATCATGTAGGCCACTGGATGAACCATGGAGTGGTAAACCAGGTGGATTTCTGGGCGACAACCAGTGAAACCCAGAGTACCGACGATAAAACCTACGGAGTGGTTAGACACCGAACCTTCGCAGAATTGCAGGGCGGTGAGAAAGGCGAGCTTACCTACATAGCCGACTGGATCAGTGATCGCGGTGACACTCTGCTAGTGGAAACTACTGCTTTCGTTTTTTCAGGAGATGGAGAAACCCGGACCATAGACCGGATTACAACCCTTACTGCCCGGGATGAGCAAGTGGTTTTTGAAGATTCCAAAGAAGGGATGATGGCTTTTCGTGTGGCCCGTTTCCTGGAGCAGCCTTACCCTGAACCACAGGAATTGGTGGGAGTTGATGGAAAGGCGATGGCTGAAAAAACTGTGGATACCCTTCTGGTAAAGGGCCGTTACTTTAGCAGCGAAGGCCTGGAAGGAGATGCCGTATGGGGTAGCAGGGCAAAATGGGTGATGATGGCCTCAGACCAGGATAGCATACATTACTCAGTGACCATCATGGATCATCCGGAAAATGTCAATTATCCCACTCATTGGATGGCACGGGGCTATGGTCTTTTTGCCGCAAACCCACTGGGTTCTTCGGCTTATACCGACGGAAAAGAGGTGCTTAATTTTACACTTTCACCTGAAGAATCGGTAACTTTCAGCTACCGGATACTTTTGCATAATGGGGGAGAGAAACCATCCAGCGAAAAGCTGAACGAATGGTACAATGATTTTGCCCAGGCCTATTCAGCTGGGAAGTAGACTTTGAAATATTGTAAAAAGTTATCCTGCAGGTCTTTTTTCATAATAAAAGAAGTACAGCAGCTGTATTGCTCCAGCATTAGTTTTTCCTGATCATTGATGGTACCGCTCATCATGATCAGGGGAATGGGCAGTCGTTTGGGAAATATGGTATTTTGGTAAAAGTGCAGAAAATCAAAACCATCCCTTTCGGGCATTTTGATATCGCAGATGATCATGTCGGGAAAGTCTGACTCCTCACAGGTATTGAGGAATAACTGGGTATCCCTCACGCGCATAAAAGTTTTAAGTATAATATTGGCCTGGCTTTTTCTGATCAGTTCAGCGGTTATGTAACTACTGATCTCGTCATCATCTATCAGGATGATCTTTTTTGAAGCAGGTATCATGATAAAAAAGTTTGGTTTCTAGATTAAAAAACTGGTATTCAGCATTATAAAATGCAAAAACCTTACGACCAGCCCGTCATAACTACTGTTGCGGGCGGCGTATGATTGTGGGAATTGTCATTTGTCACAAAAAAATACTATTTATATAAGTTGGAGCTGTATATAGCTATAGGGCTCCTGACAATCACTAAAAGCTTCATCATCTTCTCCAGTAGACATTTTCATTATGAGAATTACTTTTTTAGATGCCAAAACTGTGGGAAATGTCCCCAATCTGAACATTTTTGAAGAATTCGGGAATTTCCGGCCTTATCTAGCTACCCGTACCGAAGAGGTAAGCGAAAGGATTTATAACCAGGATATCGTGATTTCCAATAAGGTCTATATCAGCCGGGAGTCCATAGAGAGTTCTCCAGATCTGAAGCTGATTTGTGTTGCCGCTACCGGCATGAATAATGTAGACCATGACGCCGCCAGGGAAAGAAATATCCCGGTCAAAAATGTAGTAAACTATTCTACCCACAGCGTGGCTCAGCATACCTTCGCGCTGGTGCTTAGCCTGCTGAACAATCCAGCTTTTCATGACCAGTACGTCAGGTCTGGTGCCTATAGCCGACATGATATCTTCACCTACGAGGGAGCTCCCTATTGGGAACTTCAGGGTAAACGATTCGGTATCATCGGTTTGGGCAATATAGGCAGTAAAGTAGCCGAAATAGCGGCCGTCTTTGGCTGTGAGATCGTTTACTATTCCAGTTCTGGTAAAGACCGGCATGATGTGTACCAGCGATTAGAACTGGAAGAGCTCCTCAGGACGTCAGATATCGTATCTGTGCATGCCCCTTTGGATGAGCGAACCCAGGACCTGATTAGCTACCATGAGATCAGTATCATGCAAAAGGAGGCCATACTGATTAATACCAGCCGGGGTGGCATCATAAAAGAAAATGACCTGGCAAGAGCTGTCAATGACCGCCTTATCAGGGGGGCAGCCATTGATGTGTTCAGCCAGGAGCCATTGCCCGAAGATCATCCCTATCTGCTGGTCAAACATCCGGAACGCCTGTTGTTAACGCCTCACATTGCCTGGGCCTCCATGGAAAGCCGGATCGCATTGGTGGAAGGGGTTTATGATAATATCAAGCAGTTTCTGATGGATCAATAGGCGGAAGGCAACGATCATACAGCGTCAGCAATCCCCTGATCTTTCTGGCGAGTTTCTGATCCGCTTTCTCCGGTTCAAGTCGCCATAGCCAGTTACCATTGGCTGTGGAGGGTACGTTCATGATCGCTTCTTTACCCAATCCCAGAAAGTCCTGCATCGGTATCACACAAAGCTTGGAAACCGAAGACATGGCCAGCCTTAGCATATGGCTGGCTACGGTGTTTTCCTTCAGGCTGCGGTTGAGGTACTGAGCTAATCGCTTCCGGTCTGCTTCATCAGCCTCCTGGTACCAGCCCAGACAGGTGTTATTATCGTGGGTGCCGGTGTAGACCACTGAGTTCTCCGTATGGTGGTGCGGAATGTAGTTGTTTTGCGGCATACCCTCGCCGAAGGCAAACAGCAGCACCTTCATACCCGGGAGGTTGAAATCATCCATCAGGTCATAGACCGGCTGGTCAATATCTCCCAGGTCTTCGGCAATGATCGGCAGCTCGGGATATCTTTTGAGCAGTTTTTTGAAAATACGGTTACGCGGCCCTTTTTTCCAGCTGCCGTTGATCGCGGTAGTTTCTCCGGCCGGTACTTCCCAGTAGTCGGCAAATGCCCGGAAATGATCCAGGCGTATCAGGTCAAACATTTCCAGGTTATGGGATATTCTCCTTAGCCACCATTCGTAGCGGGTTTTCTTAAGTTTTTTCCAGTCAAAGACCGGCATACCCCACAGTTGGCCGGTTTCGCTGAAGTAGTCAGGAGGTACCCCGGCTATTGCCTGCAGCGACTTGTCTTCGTTCAGCTTAAAGATTTCGGGATTTGCCCATACATCAGCACTATCGTAGCCAACATAAAACGGTATATCTCCAAAAAAGCTGATTCCGCGGTCTTTGCAGTATAATTTCAGGGTCTGCCATTGCTGAAAAAATACGAACTGCAGAAATTTTTCCTGCCGGATGCTCTTTTTTAGCTTTTTGCGAAATTCTTTGAGGCTGTTTTTTTCCCGGTCACGCAAGTCAGAAGGCCACTCAAACCAGGCCTGGCCGCCAAAATAGTTTTTTAGGGCCATATAATCGGCAAAGTCATCCAGCCATTCTTGATGTTCGTGACAGAACTTCTTGAACAGTCCTGACTGACGCTCGGTAGCTTTTTTTTCAAAGCTTTTGTAGGCTTTTTCCAGTAGTTCTTTTTTCAGGCTGATGGCTGGTTCAAACATTACCTGCTGATCGTTGAATTTAGCGGTATGCTGCAGGTCTTGTTCCTGTACATAACCCTCATCCAGGAGCAGTTCCGGGCTGATCAACATGGGATTACCGGCAAAGGCCGATAGTCCGCTGTAGGGCGAGTAGCCGCTTTTGCCTTCTACCGGGTTAAGGGGCAAAATCTGCCAGTAGGTAAGGCCGGACTGCAGCATGAAATCAGCAAATTTATACGCTTCAGGACCAAGGTCGCCAATTCCGTATGAAGACGGTAGAGAAGTGATGTGCAGCAGTATGCCGCAGCTTCTTTCTTTAAGCATAGTTTATGATTTGATCAGCATAGCCACCGGAAATTCAGCCAGAATTTCTGCGACCGGGGCTTCTGCCGCTAGTTTAATTTTTTTGTTGGTAAATACATGATGCCATTCTCCAGCCTCTTCACCGAGCAGGATTTTACTGTCGTGCCATGCAGCCTCTCCAAGCGGCAGATGTTTCTCGGTATTGAGCGAATAAAGATTTAAAGGAACGACTACCAGCGCCTGCCCGTGGGCACTCTGGCGGCGAAAAGCCAGCAGGCTGTTTTCTGTAGCAAGTTCCGTATTTACTGGCTCATAAGTGCCTTCATCAAAGATCGGCCGGTAGAGCTTGCGGGCATTCAGGCTCTGGTAGAGGGTAAATAATTTTATCCTGGGGTCAAGCAGGTCGTTTTTCAGGCTTTCCAGCAGTTCTTCAGGATCCTGCTGCCAGGAAGCTTCCATCTCATTCAGCACTTTTTCCCTGTCTTCGTAATTTACCGGACGCCGATTATCAGGATCAACCATGCTCAGGTCCCAGAATTCTGTTCCCTGGTAAATATCAGGCATACCGGGTGCTGTAATTTTGACCAGCGTCTGCACCAGTGAGTAAACGGTGGCGCTACGAACCAATGGACGCAAAAAAGCCTCAAATTCGGCCATAAACTTTTTGCTGTTGATGACCTGATCGGCAAAATGCATGAATGCTTTTTCGTAGGCCTCATTAGGGGTTGTCCAGTTACTGTGTACTTTGGCCTCCCTTACCGCTTTGATCAGGTAATCCTTTATCCGCTGCTGGTAATTTTCCTGCTGCGGGTTGATATGAAAAGGATAGGTGCCAATCAGTGTCTGATAAAAAAAGTATTCATCGTTGGCATCCGGCATTTGCCTGCCTTCCTCTTTGGTCAGGTATGCCTCATTGAGGTACTGCCATTTGACTACCGCACTGGTCCACTGAGTAGGAATCTCGCTCAGTAGATTAATCCGTAACCGGGCATCTTCCCCTCGTTTGGTATCATGGGTGGCGGTAGCGTTCATGGTATGCAGAGCGCGATGCCGCAGTTGCTGATGGAAGATATTGATGTCGGCTCCCAGCTTTTCGGGGGAGTCGCCTACTTCATTGTGGGATATCAGGGGAAAGTACTGGTAAAAAGTTGTGTCTTCTACGCCTTTTGCAGCCAGTGGCCCGCTGAATTGCTGGGAACGCAGGCTGAAATATAATTTGTTACGGTTCTCTTCCTCGCTTTTGTCGTCCACACCGTTGAAAATTTCTCTCAGCCGCTGGAAGTATTCAGATAGATGAGGCGCTTTTTCTTCAGCTTCGCTAAATGCCTTACTGATTATCTCCATATCCTCATCTGTAAAAGGCAGGCGATTGGAATACACACGGTAGACGGGAAAAGCTACCAGAAAATGACCCAGTGCTTCTTTAAGTTTTTCACGATCAGGAGTAGCATCAGCATGGGGTATGATATCCAGTTCTTCCATCAGGCGGCAGAGGTTTTCCAACTCGCCAGCCATGCGGTTTTTCAGGATAAAAATTTTGTTGTGATACACAAGGTCATGGTAGTCTGCTCCTTCATGGATTTTCTCCCGATAAAACTCCAGCAGATGCTGACTACCTTCACCAGAAGTAAGGATTTTATTGACCATTGCCAGGAAATCATAGCCACTGCTACCCGCTACGGGCCAGAAATCCGGCATCATTTCTTCTCCTTCCAGGATTTTTTCTACCGTTAGGTAAGGCTCATCTCCGGCCAGATGACGCAGCTTCTCCAGGTAGCTGCTGGGGTCAAGTAAGCCATCTACATGGTCTACCCGCAAGCCTTGTACCAGGTCATCGTCCAGTAACTTTTTGATAAAGCGGTGGTACGTTTCAAACACCTTGTCTTCCTGCATATTCAGACAGATAAGGTCATTGACGGTAAAAAAGCGACGATAGCTGATGGTATGTTCGGTGGTCTGCCAGTGCGTCAGCCGAAAGTACTGGCCTTCCAGTAGTTCCTTGAGTTTGTCATCCGACTGGCTTATATCTTTGGCGGTATCTTCCAGGGCGGCTTTAATTTGCTCATATTTACTGCTCAGTTCCAGCAGTTCATCCTTCAGGCTGTCCCAGCCATCCACTGCTTTTTCCGCATCAGGAAGTGTACGAATAAAGTCATCCAGTCTTTGGGCCAGGGACAGAAATTTCTGGCTATCCTCATCCTCTTTTCCTGCTTTGATCATTTTGTCAGAAGCCTGGTTAGTCAGGTATACATAACTGCGCATGCTAGCCGGAAAAATGTGGTCGTAGTAGCTGAAAACAAAACCCTTTTCGGTAAACTGTAAGCTGATCTCTCTGTTTTGCAATATTTGCTCCAGTGAAGCGCCCAGGGTGGGGACCATCAGTTTGCCATAAAAACGCCCGTCCGGGTACAACCAGTTGATATCAAAAAAACGGTAGAAAGGGGAGTGGATACCCTTTTCCATAACATCGTAGATCCAGGGATTTTGGGAAGAAAAAGCCATGTGATTGGGCACAATATCCTGCAGCCAGTTCATATTCCTGGCTTTCAGATCCTGCGCAATTTCCTGCAGTTCTTCCAGTGTTCCAATCTCAGGGTTGATCTGTAGCGGATCCAGCACATCGTAACCATGCATACTACCCGGCGTAGCCTTAAAGAAAGGCGCCGCATAAATCGTGGAGATACCCAGGCGGTCCAGGTAAGGAATGATTTTGCTGAGGTCTTTAAACGTAAAATCGCGGTGCAGTTGTACCCGGTAGGTAGCCCGTCCTAAAAACATATCTATTTGATTAAAAAGTTGAAAAAATGTATTCCTGATTAGTTGTGGATAAGCTGAGAATCCTTGGTTAGCCTGATATTGAGCTCCTCAAAAAGGCGGTTGAAGAGGGTGATCCACACCGTAGCCTTTTCATCCCCATTTTTACTCCTTTTTGAAATTTCCTCAAAATAGGACCGCTGTATACGGAAAGCGATATTCTGGGCCTTCCAGAGGTCAGGCTTGAGCTGTACTTTCTTGCTTGCTTCCAGGAAGCGCACCGTTTTGTGCATGAGCAGGCTGTCGTGCGGGTTTGCCTTCAGGTTTTCCATAAATGCATTGATCCTTTTTTCTGAAAGATAGCTGAGGCCGACTTTGTTTACTTTAACTCCCAGGCGCTGAAAACTTTCGGTCACATTGTTCAGCTCTTTGAGGTCTATTTCGTCCTCTTTGAGGATTTTTTCCAGCCTGGCGTTTACCGCAAAATCACTGCAGTACTTTAGTGGTTTGGGTGCTTCAATGCTCAGTTCATTCATGGCCTGCATGAGGGAATAATTGTTTTCGTAGATTTTTCTGAAAGAAGTCTCAATCTCCTCCATCGTATGCCCCATGACCTTTTCCAGGATTTTCTGCTGATCATCTTTGAAAAGATGCCAGAAAGAATAATTGTGCGTACCAAAATGCTTATCCAGCAGCACGATTACTTCATGCACTCGGCTTTTCTGAAACGCATCCCTGATCTCCTTACGCATTTCCTGGTAAGTTTCTTCGCTGTTAAACTCACGTACGCCCCCAAAAAGGTGGTGGTCTCCCAGGTGCAGCATGGCATAGGATATGGTATTCTCCTCCCAGGTGACTTCCGAAGTAAGCCTGGCCCGGCCAATTGCCAGGGGGTACTTGCCGGCCTCAAAATACTCATAGTGCTGAGACTCCACATCAAAGCTGTAAATTCTGGTCTTTTCCGGATATTCGGAAAATAGGGAGGAAACTGCGTAGTGCGCCCCAACCCGGTGCATGTCTACAACTGAGGGTTTGACCAGTTTTTCGTAGGCCACTGCCGCATTGCCGTATTCAGGATCATTACTGGGGCATTTTTCCAACATCGCCAGGAAAGTGCTTTCATAATCCTTACTGCTGATATCCTGGGCCAGTTGAATGGCCCGTGCAGCATACATGATATCCTGTATGGTTTCAATGCCGGTCACCTCGTCAAAAAACCAGCCGCAACTGGTGTACATCAGCATGGCATGGTGCTGTATTTCCAGCAGCTTCAGCATTTTAACACATTGCTCATGGCTGAGAGCCTGGCGGGTGTGTTTTTCAATAAATCCTTTCACGTTTTCGTAAGAGCGGTCCAGGATCACATCTATATAATCATTTCTGAGCTGCCAGGGGTCACTAACCAGGGTTTTCATTTCTTTTTCATACAGGAGAATCATTTCATCCCTGAGCCAGTCAAAACTTGCCCTGAGAGGCTTGCGCCATTTCTGATGCCAGTCAGGGTGCCCTCCGGTATTACCACCACCTTCATCCGACCACCTTTCCAGGTGGGGGGTACTGCTCCAGGCGGTATTTTCTATGATCCTGGCTTCGTATTCGGGCGGAAATTTCTCCAGGTACTCACCGTAAATGGTCATGTCTGCCTGGTGTTGGTTGTCAATAAAGTGCAGGCAATAGGCCAGCCCCATTTCTCCAAAACGGTGGTGGTGCCCGTAAGTCTCACCGTCAGTGGCAATGTGCATCAGCTGTGGTTTGCCGCTATTGTCGTGCATATCCAACTGCCCGGTCAGGCGGTCGGCGAAAACTTTACCATTGTTGAGCAAGCCTTCAAAAGCAATACCCTGGGATACCGGTCCGTCGTAGAAAAAGATGCTGATGCTACGTCCTGAGGGCAATTTGCACAGGTAGGGTCTCCTGGGATCTACGCGTGCTCCTGTGACATCCTGCCAGTTCTTCTCCCCGATTTTGCGTACATTTTTCGCCTGATAAGGTGACAGTATGGTGTATTTAATATCATGCTTAGCCAGTACTTCCAGGGTTTCAGTGTTCACGGCAGTTTCGCTCAGCCACATACCTTCCGGCTTACGTTCAAAACGATGCTCAAAGTCCCTGATACCCCAGATCACCTGGGTTTCGCAATCCCTTTCATTGGCCAGGGGCATGATGATATGGTTAAATGACTGCGCAATCGCCGAGCCATGACCAGAAAACCTTTCCTGACTTTTTTTGTCAGCATCCAGTATGGCCTGGTATACCTCAGGCTCCTGGTTTTTCATCCAAAGCATCAGGGTAGGACCGAAGTTAAAGCTGATACGGCTGTAGTTGTCTACGATCCTGAGAATTCTTCCTTCACCGTCCAGGATGCGGGCTGCGGCATTTCGGGAATAGCATTCGGCCGTGATACGCTCGTTCCAGTCATGGAAGGGATAGGCGGAGTCCTGTACTTCTACATTATTCAGCCAGGGATTTTCGCGAGGAGGTTGGTAAAAATGTCCGTGAATACAGATAAATTTGTTTTGACTCATAAAATATTTGAGATATGCTTGGTCAGGATTTTACACTTTATTAAGTACAATGGCTGCGAAAGGGCTTACTTTTACCGTTTCTCCGGAAGTGTAGGTCTCATTTGAGCTTGCTCCCGGTCCGTGCCACTGTTTATCGGCAGAATCCACTAATCTATTAAATTTTAAAGACTCCTTCTCTTTTAAGTGAAATTCGCAGACTGTTTCACCAAAGTTCAGCAGGATGATGGCCAGGTCGTTATTCAAATTATGTCGGCGCATCACCAGTAGCTGGTTTTTTTCGGAATAAATGCGGGTATTTTTCCGTGTGCCTAAACGCATGGCCGGGTTTTTCTTCCTGATTTTGATCAGTTCTTTATAAAAATCAAGCATCTGTCGGTTTTTATCCTGCTTCAAGTCCCAGCTCAGGCTGGAATCCTCAAAGGTCTGTTCCGACTGCGGGTCTGGAGTAGTCAGTCCTTCTTTCTGAAAATAGGCAAATTCCTGGCTTCTCCCTTTTCTCACCGCTTCCACCAGATCGGGGTCGGTATGGCTGACAAAATACTGGAAGGGCTTATCTTCAGCATATTCCTCGCCCATGAACAGCATAGGAACGTAGGGTGAAAGGAGCATGGCAGCTGCACTGAGCTTAAGGGCTTCATAGGATACCAGCGATCCCAGTCGGTCACCCATCATACGATTGCCCACCTGGTCATGGTTCTGGCTGAACACCACAAACTGGTCAAAAGGGTGATGCTCGGCACTGTTGCCAAAGGTTTTTTTGCGGTGAGGCGAATAAGTGCCATCATAGACGAAGGTCTTGTCAAAAGCTTTCTGCAGATGGTGGAATTCACCAAAATCCTCATAATAGCCATTCTGCTCTCCGGTGAGCAGGGCGTGTACTGCATGATGAAACTCATCTATCCACTGTCCGCTCAGTCCGTAGCCACCGGTACCGGATGGACTGATATATTTCACATCATTGAGATCGCACTCACCGATGAGCGTCAGGTGTCTGAGATGCTGCACTTCCAGGTGCTTTACCGCCTCAGAAAGCTCCAACAGGAAGTGCCTGGCTCCCAGGTCTTTAATGGCATGGATGGCGTCAAGCCTTAACCCATCTATGTGGAACTCCTCCATCCACATCAGGGCATTCTGCAGGAAATAGCTCCTGACCTGGTCGGAGTAAGCATCATCAAAATTGATGGCTTTGCCCCAGGGAGTGTTGTATTTGTCGGTAAAATAAGGGCCGTAGTCATTTAGGTAATTACCTTCTGGCCCCATGTGATTATAGACCACATCCAGCAATACTGCGATACCTTTTTGGTGGCAGGCATTTACCAGCTTTTTCAGTGCCTCGGGACCACCGTAGCTATCCTGCACCGCAAAAGGATAAACGCCATCATAGCCCCAGTTGCGGCTGCCGGGAAACTGGGAAATAGGCATGATCTCTATCGTATTGATCCCTAAATCCCTAAGATGGTCCAGTTTACTGATGATTCCCTCAAAATTTCTTTCCTGGCTGAACGTGCCAACGTGTAACTCATAAATAATCATCTGCTGCATGGGAATTCCCTTCCATGCCTGATCTTCCCACTGAAAAGCATCACGGCTGACTACCGCACTAGGGCCATGTACACCCTGTGGCTGACTGAGAGAGGCAGGGTCGGGGCGTTGCAGTTCATCATCCAAAGTAAAAAAATAAGTGTCTCCTGCTTTTACGCCTTGCACCTCTGCTACCCAGTAGCCACGCTCACGGGCTTCCAGCGCTACAGACTTCTGTTCGTTAAGTTTCAGGGATACTGATTTACGGAAAGGTGCCCAAACGGTAAAACGGCAGGAATTGTCCTTCAAAAAAGCTCCAACTCTATTGATCATGTTTAAAAAATTATAAAGATTCTATTATTAAAAATTGGTGTAGATCACAAATATATGTACTAAAGATAATGATTATTGCGAATTATAAGGATGATTCATAACTTGACTGCGACATACAGAGAGCGCAGTTGGTATTTTTAGATTTCTTTTGCCTGTACTGTCAGACATAACAAAAGCTGCTCGTTGCTGTTTTGTATCTGTTGCAGAGAATTTTTTAGCATTTTTTCATAACTAATCAACCCATATCGCTTTGCAAAAAATAGAAGGAAGAAAAAGAGTAATTATTGAACATCTTTCCCCTCAAGTTGAAAATGGTAAATTTCCTGCCAAGAGAGCCATAGGTGATGATATAGAAGTACAGGCAGATGCTTTTGCTGACGGCCATGATATTGTAAAGTCATGGCTGCTTTATCGGCCACTGAAAGCCAAAAAGTGGCAGGAAAGTCCCATGGATTTTATCATCAACGACCGCTGGAAAGGAACCTTTACACCTGCTGACACTGGAATTTACGAGTTTACAGTAATGGCTTACGTTGACCATTTTGCCTCCTGGCAATACGGCCTTCGGAAGAAATTTGAAGCACAGCAGGATGTATCCGTGGAGATGCTGATTGGTGCTGAAATGATGGAGAAGACAGCAGAGAAGGCCAACGGAGCAGATGCAGATCAGCTCAGGCATTGGGCTGAAATTCTTCGGAAAAATGACCACCACGACTTTATTGTGAGGTCGGTAGAGCTTTCGCTGAGCGAAGAAGTAAGCCAACTGATGACCAAGCATTATGACCGTTCAGATGCTACCACCTATCCGGAGAGTCTGAAGGTTGAGGTAGAGCGAAAAAAAGCCCTGTTCAGCACCTGGTACGAGCTTTTTCCCCGTTCTACTTCTCCCGAACCCGGTAAGCATGGTACATTTAGAGATACCGAAAGGCTTTTGCCGGATATCGCCGAAATGGGCTTTGATGTAATTTACCTGCCGCCCATACACCCGATAGGAAAGAAGTTTCGCAAGGGATTGAATAACGCCCTGACCGCTAATCCTGGTGATCCCGGTTCGCCCTGGGCCATTGGTTCAGAGGAAGGTGGGCATAAGGCCATCCACCCCGAACTGGGTTCGATGGATGACTTTAAGCATATGCTCTCCGAAGCAGAAAAAAACGGAATAGAAATCGCTTTGGACATTGCTTTTCAATGCGCTCCGGATCATCCTTACGTAAAAGAGCATCCCCAATGGTTCAAGTGGAGACCTGACGGAACAGTACAGTATGCTGAAAATCCACCCAAGAAGTACCAGGACATCCTGCCTATTAATTTTGAAAACGATGACTGGCAGAATCTCTGGAAAGAGCTCAAAAGCGTGATACAGTACTGGGTGGATGCCGGTGTCAAAATTTTCAGGGTAGACAATCCGCATACCAAAGCTTTTGGCTTCTGGGAATGGGCAATCGGTGAAATCCGTGCCAGTCATCCTGAGGTGCTTTTCCTGGCTGAGGCCTTTACCCGACCGAGAGTGATGGAAAGGCTGGCCAAAATTGGTTTCAACCAGTCATACACATATTTTACCTGGAGAAATAATCCCTGGGAGATGCGTGAATATATGCTTGAGCTTACCAAAACATCCTTGCGCGATTATTTCAGGCCTAATTTCTGGCCGAATACTCCGGACATATTACCCCCGGCATTAATCCACGGTGGGGAACCGGCATTCGTCTCTCGCCTGATTCTGGCAGCGACCCTCTCTTCCAATTACGGCCTCTACGGTCCGGTCTATGAGTTTGGGCACAACACGCCATACCCCGGTAAGGAAGAATACCTGGACTCTGAGAAGTACGAGATCAAGCACTGGGACTGGAAGCGTGAAACCCGCATTAAAGAGCTGATAACCCGCATTAACAGGATCAGGAAAGAAAACCCCGCCCTACAGGATACCTATAATATTCACTTTGGTGAGTCAGGTAACGAAAATATTTTATGTTTTGGTAAACACGATCCCAAAAGCGGAAATACCATAATTGTGGCGGTAAATATGGACCCTTACAATACTCATGGCAGCATGATTAGTCTACCGCTGCAGGAACTGGGCATCAACCCACATACACCCTATACAGTCTACGATATGATCAGCTACAGTCGCTATTCATGGCAAGGTGAGTGGAATTATGTGGAACTGAATCCGTACCAGATGCCGGCACATGTTTTTAGAGTTGAGCAATAAAATTAATAGTACTACACAAAATATTTATGTCAAAAACAATACAACTGGATGACAATCTTCATTGGTATAAAGATGCTGTCATTTACGAACTACACATCAAAGCATTTAAAGACAGTAATGGCGACGGCATAGGTGATTTTAAAGGACTGCTGGAAAAACTTGATTACCTGCAGGACCTGGGCGTGAATACCATCTGGCTGCTGCCCTTTTATCCATCGCCCCTGCGGGATGATGGCTATGACATCATGGACTACTATAATATTAATCCGAATTATGGTGGTATCAATGATTTTAAAAAATTCATGAAGCAGGCCAAAAAGCGAGGCCTCCGGGTGATTACCGAGCTGGTCATCAACCACACCTCTGACCAGCACCCATGGTTTCAGCGGGCAAGAAAAGCAAAGCCCGGTTCGGTAGAAAGAGACTTTTACGTTTGGAGCGATAGCACAGACAAATATAAAGACGTCAGGATCATCTTCCAGGACTTTGAGGCTTCTAACTGGAGCTGGGACCCGGAAGCCAAATCTTATTACTGGCACCGCTTTTTTCATCACCAGCCGGATTTAAATTATGACAACCCGGCAGTGGTAGAAGAGATTTTCAAAGTGCTTGATTTCTGGATTGATATGGGCGTGGATGGCTTCCGACTGGATGCTGTACCTTACCTTTTTGAAAGAGATGGCACCAATTGCGAAAATCTACCGGAGACGCATGTATTCCTCAAGAAACTGAGGACGCATGTGGATAAGAAAAAACCTGGTACTTTGCTGCTCGCCGAAGCCAATATGTGGCCTGAAGATTCGGCTGCCTACTTTGGTGATGGTGACGAGTGTCAGATGAATTACCACTTCCCGATCATGCCTCGTATGTTTATGGCAGTGAGGATGGAAGACCGCTATCCTATTACCGATATCCTGGACCAGACGCCGGAGATTCCTGAAACCTGCCAGTGGGCTATGTTCCTGCGCAACCATGATGAGCTGACACTGGAAATGGTAACCGACGAAGAGCGGGATTATATGTATAAGGTATATACCAAAGATCCGCTGGCCAAGATCAATATGGGTATCCGTCACCGCCTGGCGCCTTTGCTGGACAATGACCGGAAGAAGATAGAGTTGATGAACCACCTGCTCTTCTCACTGCCCGGTACGCCGGTAATCTATTATGGAGATGAGATTGGTATGGGCGACAACTATTACCTGGGTGACAGGGATGGCGTACGTACGCCGATGCAGTGGAGCCCTGACCGTAACGCCGGATTTTCTGAAACCAATCCCCAGAAGCTGTATCTGCCGGTCATTCTGGATCCGGAATACCAGTACGAAGCAGTCAATGTGGAGACGCAGCAGCGTAACTCAAACTCGCTTCTCTGGTGGATGAAGCGGCATATGGCGATGCGGAAAAAGCACAAATCATTTAGCCGTGGTGATATTACCTTCCTTCCGGCAGAAAATTCTAAAGTAATTGCTTTTACCCGCAGTTATGAAGATGAAACCATCCTTGTACTGGCTAATCTTTCCCGATTTTCACAGCCGGTAGAACTTGACCTGACTGAGTATAAAGACCATATTCCGCTGGAAATCTTTAGCCGCAACAAGTTCCCCAGGATAGGCGCAAGGGAGTATCTCTTTACGCTATCCCCCCACGGCTATGAATGGTTTCTGCTCAAAAAGCCAGAAACTATGGAGCTCAGTAGCGACGGTATGTCGGTAGATTCACTGCTGAGTATCAAAGAATGGCCTGATCTCTTCAAGGCAAATAATTTGTCTGTGCTGGAAAACGCTCTGCCTGATTACATGAACAAATGCCGCTGGTTTGGCGGTAAAGCCAGACTCATCCAGAACGTAAAAGTGGTACAACATGCCAATGTACCCATGCCCAGCTCTGTTGCTGCATTCATGATCATTGAAGTCAGCTACAACGAAGGACTGAATGAATTCTACCAGCTGCCGGTTTCTTTTATTGCCGAAGGCTTCAGTGAGTTCCTGCAACGAAATTTCCCCCAGGGAATCATAGCGCCGATTACCATACAGGGACAGAAGGGCTATCTGTACGATGCTGTCTACAATGATGCATTTAGGAAAGCGATTTTCCAGGTGATGGTGAAGTCCAGGAAAAAGCAGGAAAATGGTGCTCCCTTATTTGGGGACGCGGTAAAATCCGCTGCCAAACTCTGGAAAGATAATGCCAAAGAGGTGAGTTCCAAGGTACTGAGCGCAGAGCAGAGCAATACATCCATTATCTACGAAAAAGACTTTTTCTTTAAGCTATACCGTAAGCTGGATGCAGCCCTGAACCCTGATCTGGAGATTACCCGCTTTCTTACCGAGAAAGCCAAGTTCCCGAATGTGCCTCAATACGCAGGCTCACTGGAACTCAGCACCAACAAGGCCAATAATATGGTACTTGGTATGATGCAGACACTGGTGGAAAATCAGGGCGACGCATGGACTTATATGGGTGATGTGGTTCGCCGTTATTTTGAGCGGGTACTGATTGAGCATAAAGGCCAGAAGAGCGTGCCGGCCATGAAAGGAAGCCTCTCCCGACCGGTAGAATATGAAAAAATCCCTGACCAGATCAAGCATTACCTTGGCGGTATCGCTACTGAAAGAGCCGCGCTGCTGGGTATACGCACTGCAGAAATGCACCTGGCACTGGCTTCTGATGACGAGGACAAGGATTTTTCTCCTGAGCCATTCTCACTGCACTACCAGCGCTCCGTATTCTCTTCTTTACAGACTTCGGTACGGGGTACATTCCAGGTACTGGAAAAAACGATGAAGAAACTGGATGAGCCGGTAAGAAAAGAAGCAGAGGAAGTCAGGGCTATGAAAAAGGACATCCTCAAATGTATGCAGCAGATTTATTCGCATAAGATCAGTACCATGAAGATCCGTACCCACGGTGACTACCATCTGGGACAGGTACTCTTTACTGGTAAGGATTTTATAATCCTTGATTTTGAGGGTGAACCTGCCAGGGCATATAGTGAGAGAAGGTTAAAGCGCTCTCCTCTGAGAGATGTGGCCGGCATGATTCGCTCGGCTCACTATGCTGCTTATAACGGGCTGTTCCGTACAGAGGCCTTTACCAAAGGCGAAGCGGAATACCTGGACGAATGGGCCGAACAATGGTACCATTATATGAGTGGAATTTTTATGAAGGCATATATTGACCGATGCCAGGGAAGTAATTTTTTACCCGATAACCACGAAGATCTTGATATACTGCTGCAGACCTTCCTGCTGGAAAAAGCTGTCTACGAACTAGGCTACGAATTGAATAACCGGCCTACCTGGGCAGTCATTCCAATGAAAGGGATCAAGTATATCATGAAGAAATACTATGAAGATGAAGAACGAAGGAACACAAAGAAATCCTAGTGAAAGAGTTAATAGTTTACAAAACCTAGAATATCAATCAGTTATGGAAGCCACCCCTGTTACACGTATCACAGATTATGATGTACACCTTTTCAGAGAAGGTAAACACTATAAACTACACGAAAAACTTGGGTCTCATCTGATGAGTCAGGATGGCGTAGAAGGTACTTATTTTGCGCTCTGGGCTCCTAATGCGGAGCATGTTTCCATAGTCGGTGATTTCAACGACTGGAACAGGGGGCAGCATACAATGTCGGCCCGCTGGGACGGCTCCGGAATCTGGGAATTGTTTGTTCCCGGGATTGGTAAGGGCACCCACTACAAATATTTTATCCGGTCCAGCTCAAATGGCTATGAAGTGGAAAAAGGCGACCCCTTTGCTATACACTGGGAAGAGCCTCCACAGACCGCCTCTATCGTGTGGGACAGGGATTACCAGTGGAACGATGCTAACTGGATGGATGAGCGCAAGAAAAAGACCGCTGAAGAAGGCCCAATGGCAGTGTATGAAATGCACATTGGTTCATGGAAGCGAAAAGGCGAGGACGGTAAAGAATTTATGACTTATCGCGAACTGGCCGAAGAACTGCCTTCTTACCTGAAATGGATGGGTTACACCCATGTGGAGTTCCTGCCCATTATGGAGCACCCTTTTTATGGATCATGGGGTTACCAGTGTACCGGTTATTTTGCCCCCTCAAGCCGTTACGGCTCTCCGCAGGATTATAAGTTCCTGGTAGACCGTCTGCATGAAGAGGGCATAGGGGTAATCCTGGACTGGGTGCCTTCGCACTTCCCGAATGATCTCCACGGGCTCCATTATTTTGACGGTACGCACCTCTTTGAGCACGAAGACCCCCGTCAGGGCTATCATCCTGACTGGAACAGCTATATATTCAATTATGGCAGAAATGAGGTGCGGTCATTCCTGATCAGTAGTGCGCTTTACTGGCTGGGTGAGTACCACACTGACGGGCTCCGGGTAGATGCGGTAGCTTCCATGTTATACCTTGATTATTCCCGTAAGGAAGGTGAATGGATTCCCAATCAGTACGGTGGTCGTGAAAATATAGAAGCGATCAATTTCCTGAAGGAGTTTAACGATGCCGTGGATGCTGAATTTCCCGATGTGCACACCATAGCAGAAGAATCTACTGCCTGGCCAATGGTTTCCAAACCTACCCAGATCGGTGGCCTGGGCTTTGAAATGAAATGGATGATGGGCTGGATGCATGATACGCTCAACTATATGTCCAATGAGCCGATACACCGGGCGCACCATCAGGGGGAGATTACTTTCAGCCTGATGTATGCTTTCACCGAAAACTTTATGCTGCCGCTTTCTCATGACGAAGTGGTACACGGAAAAGGCCCCTTGGTAGATAAAATGCCGGGAGATGAGTGGCAGAAATTTGCCAACCTCCGAGCATTGTATGCCTATATGTACGCCCATCCGGGTACCAAACTACTCTTTATGGGTGGTGAATTCGGGCAGACCCAGGAATGGCGTCATGACCAGAGTTTGGACTGGCACCTGAATCAGTATGCTCCGCACGGTGCTTTGCAGTGGATGGTGAAAAAACTCAATGATTTCTATCGTTCTGAACCAGCTTTTTATGAGCACCAGTTCAAGCCTGAAGGTTTTGAGTGGATAGACATCAATGACTGGCAAAACTCTGTCATCAGTTTTGTGCGAAAGGGGCATCAGGAGCAGAACAATGTGTATGTAGTCATCAACTTTACACCTGTTGTGCGCGAGAACTACCGCATAGGGGTGCCCAAAAAAGGCTACATGAAAGAAGTATTTAATACGGATGATGTAGAATTCCACGGAAGTGGTGTCCTCAACTCGGGCTCACTGGAAACCCTGCCCATACCGATGCATGGAAAAGAGCGTTCTGTGAACCTGACGCTGCCTCCCCTGGGAGCCGTATTCCTCAAATATGAGGATTGATGAAATTGATTCGCACATATAAACCAAAAAGGCTGCCTGATGGCAGCCTTTTTTATGCTTAGCAAATAATCAGTCATCAATGATTTATGCGACATTTGCTTCTTTCAGGGTGGTGATAATCTTACAGGCAATCTGGTAAGGATCAGCATTGGAAGCAGGTCTTCTGTCCTCCAGGTAACCTTTCCATTTATCCTCAATCACCGCGATAGGAATACGGATAGAAGAACCCCGGTCGCTGATACCATAGGAGAATTTTTCTATGGCCTGGGTTTCATGAAGTCCTGTCAGTCGCTCATGATTGTTGGAGCCGTACACGGAAATATGCTCCTGGTGTTTCTTGCCCATTGCATCACAAATATTCTTGAACAAATCCTCTCCACCAGACTCACGCATGGCAGGGTAGGAGAAGTTGGTATGTAGCCCCGACCCGTTCCAGTCGCCCTTCATCGGCTTGGGAGCAAATTCTATGTGTACATTATATTTTTCAGCAATTCTGAACAAGAGGTAACGGGAAATCCAGAGGTCGTCTGCTGCCTTCCTGGCACCTTTACCAAAACACTGGTACTCCCACTGACCGAGCATTACTTCGGCATTGATCCCGGTAATGCTAAGCCCCGCGTCCAGGCAGGCATCAAGGTGTTCTTCTACCAGGTGGCGGCCGGTTACTCTGCCATCACCTACGGAGCAGTAGTAAAGGCCCTGAGGTGCAGGATAACCGTTACGGGGAAATCCCAGCGGACGACCATCCACGACGAAAGTATATTCCTGTTCAAAACCAAACCAGAAACCTGGGTCATCCTCATATTTTGCCCGCTGATTAGTAGGATGAGGTGTACCATCCGGATTGAGTACTTCGCACATGACCAGCCACGCATTTTTTCTGCCTGAATCCGGGTAGAGCGCCACCGGCTTGAGCAGACAGTCAGAGGAATGGCCCTCTGCCTGCTTGGTTGAACTTCCGTCAAATGACCACATGGGAACTTGCTCAATTTCACCACCGAATGCTTCCAGGTTTAGGATTTTTGTTTTGCTGCGAAGGTTAGGCTCTGGTGTGTAACCGTCAAGCCAAATGTACTCAAACTTTGTTTGTGCCATGGTTTGTGAATTTTACAGTAGATTGATTGGTTAAAGTGCTAATATAATATTTTTTGCTAAATCTCAATTAAAGTACATTTACATTTTATATTTTGTAATAAACCAATCCTTTTATTTAAAAAAATATCAAAACATAATTTTGTATTGCGTTTGCTTCAGCTTTTTCAACAAAATTAAATTTTGTTAAATTATAATTTTTCGCAATTAGCTAAAATGCATTTTTTTCTTCTGTATGGTCAATTGCTGAAGCTTTGGCCAGAGGGAGTGCGATGGCTCATGATAAGCTACATTCAAGCAGAATAGAAAGATTTTTTCTGAAGAATTAAACCTCTGTAAACGCAAAAGATCAAAGCATCAACAAAACAGCATTGATGATGAAAACTGACTTCTTTAAAATACTTAAAAAAAGCCTCGTTCTCTGGTTTGCACTGATGGTGAACATCCTGATGATGACGTTTGCTCTTTTTTGAAGTATCAATGGCCGATTACCTAATACTTTGGTGAAACTTTGCTACTTAAGTGCGGGTTGTTTTAACCTAGCATCAATTTATATAAATTTGCGGCATGGAAAAGCACCCCCGTACTGTAGCGTTTTACACACTAGGCTGTAAGCTCAATTTTTCTGAGACTTCTACGATCGGACGCATGTTTGAACAGCGAGGCTACCGAAAAGTAGCCTTTCATGAGCAGGCGGATATCTATATTATCAATACCTGTTCAGTGACCGACAATGCCGACAAAAAATGCCGTAAGGTAGTCAGAGAAGCCCGCAGCATTTCTCCCGACGCTTATGTCTGTATCATTGGTTGCTATGCCCAGCTTAAGCCTCAGGAAATCGCGGAGATTCCTGGCGTAGATGCGGTGCTGGGGGCGGCTGAGAAGTTTCGTTTGCTGGACCTGCTGGATGATTTTCGCCATACCGGCACAACCCAGGTACTGGCTTCCCAGGTAAGTGAAGCCAATACTTTTCAGCAGGCTTTCTCTATCCACGACCGTACCCGGACCTTCCTTAAGGTGCAGGATGGCTGCAACTACCATTGCGCTTTCTGTACCATACCCCTGGCTCGGGGCAAAAGCCGGAGCAGCAGCATAGCAGAAGTAGTTACTTCCGCCAGAGAAATTGCCACTACCGACGTCAGGGAGGTAGTACTGACAGGCGTAAATATCGGCGATTTTGGTATTGTAGAAGGTAAGAGGAAAGAAAGATTCAGTGACCTGGTGCAGCAGTTGGATGCTGTGGAAGGAATTGATAGAATACGCATCTCTTCCATTGAGCCGAACCTGCTGACCAACGAAATCATTACTTTTGTTGCCCAATCCCGGCGCTTTGTGCCGCATTTTCATATTCCCCTACAATCCGGTTCCAACAAAATACTCCGCCTGATGCGCCGTCGCTATTTACGCGAACTATATGTAGACCGGGTGGAAAAGATCAAGCAACTGATGCCCCATTGTTGTATTGGGGTGGATGTTATCGTAGGCTTTCCGGGGGAAACAGAAGAGGACTTTCTGGATACCTATCACTTTCTCAATGAACTTCCGGTCTCTTACCTGCATGTCTTCACGTATTCAGAAAGGGCCAATACACCGGCAGCCGATATGGAAGCGGTAGTGCCCCGCAAAGAAAGAAACCGCCGCTCCAAAATGCTGAGGATACTGTCAGAAAAGAAGAAAAGGCAGTTTTATGAAGAAAACATCGGCCGAGAGGGAGTAGTACTGTTTGAAGAAGACATCAGCAATGGTCAGATGCAGGGTTTTACCGAAAACTATGTCAGGGTGATTGCCAAATACGACCCACTGCTGATCAATGAGCTGAAAAATGTAAAATTAAGCAGCATCAATCAGGAAGGGCTGGTGGAGGTGGAAGAGCCGGAGATAGTGTTTGAAACCCACTAAGCTATTTCTTTTTCAGCAGCAGGACAGAAATGATAATCAGGCTGCCTCCCAGGATGACATTCCAGCTGAGTTTTTCGTCAAAAAGTAAGATGCCATAAGATATGGCTACCAATACTTCCAGGTAGGTCATAAAGGAAACGGTAGAAGCTTTGATTTTGCCTAAGGCTGAAAAAAACAGGCCGAATGCGATGATACCGATCAGAAAGGAATAAAATATGCCCATGCTCCACTGATAAGCGGTATAGTCAAAATCATGTAGCAGAAAAAACGGCAGAAAAATAAAGGCACCTGCCAGGTTCTGAAAAAAAGTGACTTCAAAACCATTGTACTTATGTGACTCTTTCTTGAAAATGATGATGGTCAGCGAATAAACAATACCGGAAAAGAGCATGGCCGTCATGCCCACAAAATCATCGTTTTCGGTGCTGAAGGGTTGTTTAATGAACAACAGTAAGATTCCGATGATGGGTAATATTAATAACAGCAGGTTTCGCCGGGGCACTTCTTCCTTAAGAAATAACATACTGAAAATCGTAGCGAATACCGGCCAGGAGTATAAAATGATCACGGCATTGCTTATACTGGTCAGGGAAAAAGCTGTAATAAAAAGAAAAATCCTGAGCGCATTCAGTACCGAGCCGGTCATCATCAGTTTGATCGGATAACGAAAGAGATTTACGCCCTTCATGCTGAAGTAGATGAAGAGCAAGGAAGCAGGTACCGCCAGCCGGAAAAAAGAAAGGGTAAGCGGTGGGAGTTGCATCCATTTGATGAATACTCCGGAAGATCCCATGATCATGACTGCCAGGATAACCTCCAGGAATGGGTTGGCTTTCATCAGCCTCAAATCATCTGTAATCGCCAGATACCGCTCAGCATTACCAGCAGGAGAGAAGCCGGAATAAGATATTTCCAGCATAGGGCCATCAGTTGATCTACTCTCAGGCGCGGATAGGTCCAGCGTACCCACATTTGTATCATCACCAGTAGCAGCGCTTTGCTGAGGAGCCAGAATGTTCCCCAGAGTTGGGCTGACCAGGAGCCCAGCGTACCGCTCGTCCAGTCGGCCAGGAGAACGTTTTCTATATTGGGCAGGGGCGTATTCCAGCTACCCAGAAAAAGGATAGCGCTCAGCATACTGACCAGCAGCATCATACCGTATTCGGATAGCATGATCAGGGCCCAGCGAAAACCAGAATACTCGGTGTGATAGCCTCCCACCAGTTCTGACTCAGACTCTGGCAGGTCAAAGGGTGCACGATTGGCTTCAGCCAGGGATGCGATAAAAAAGATGATAAATGCGGGGAAAAGTATGGGAACCCTAAAAATATTCCAGCTGAGGAAACCTCCGATCCGGGTAATATCTATACCCATAGATTTGATACCAAAAAGATAATTAGAGGCTTCTGGATTAATTTCTTTAAGCCAGATGCCCTGCTGAAAGGAAATTTCCTGCAGGTTGAGGCTTTGGGAGATCATGACAACGCAGAGTACCGAGAGCCCCAGCGGAATTTCGTAGGAAATGATCTGTGCGACAGCCCGAATTGCCCCGAAAAGCGAGAACTTGCTGTTGGAGCCCCAGCCGGCCATCAGTATGCCGATCACATCCAGTGAAATGATGGCCAGCAGATAAAATATCCCAACGGTGGCCAGAGAGCCACTAAGCGAAGAGTTGAGAGGAATTACGGCAAAACCTGCAAATATAGCGGTGAAAATTACGGCGGGAGCCAGGAGAAAGAGCTTCCGGTCCGCAGCCTTGGGTTTAATATCTTCTTTCTGTAATAATTTCAGCAGGTCGGCAATGGTTTGAAAGATGCCGTAATAGCCAACCTCCATCGGCCCCAGCCGGTCCTGTATGAATGCAGAAATCTTTCGCTCAGCATAAACTGCAAAAACGGTATAGGTGAGCAGCAGCGGAAGGAATATCAAGAAGGTCTCCATAAAGCTGCAAATTAATAAGCCACTGCACCTATTCCAATCTAAGGGAAGTAGAAATTTGAGAATTAGTTCAGGGCCTTAGAGCCAGAGCTTTTGTCTATGGTTTTCCAGGAATTGAAATATCTTCAAAGGTAAGACTGAAAAAGTTTAATTATTGAATAAAAGATGACTTCAGTGTATGAGAGGCGCTAATTACAAACAAGTAGCTGGCTTAGGCGTTTTATTATTGTAACTACTTTTTGAGACTAATTAAATCAATTTTTTTATATGGATAAGCTAACGAAAGAAGACCTGCAACAACTGGCTAATTTTCAGGGAAATAACTGCGTAAGTATATACCTTCCCACCCACAGAAAAGGCAAAGAAGTAAATGAGTCAAAGGATGCCAGGGTACTGAAAAATCATTTTCAGGATATCAAAAACCAGATTAAGAACGAAAAAGGTATTCCTGAAAACGAGGTGCTTTCCTATCTGCAACCTATCAGTGACCTCATTGATGACGGGGAGTTCTGGCGCCACCAGGATGAAGGGCTGGCTGTATTCCTCGGCGATGATTTTTTCAAATACTACCGTTTACCCTATCCTGTAGAGGAGTACCAAATGCTGGGCAGTTCTTTTTATTTACTGCCACTAATATCTTTTTTCAGTGATGATGAGAGATATTATGTGCTTTCGCTTAGCCTGAATGGTGTTAAGCTGATGGAAGCCAATAGTCATCAGATTCGCCCCATCAAAGGAGGAGATTATATGCGTAAAGGCATAGAGGAAGTATATAAGGAGTACGACTTTGAAAAAGGGATGATGAACCAGTCCAGTAGCCAGGGGGGAGGATACCCCGGACCGGGAACAGTGCCCAAGGGTGGCGGCGGTCCAAACCCCAGCGGTAATAAAGGTGGCGCTACCTGGCACGGACACGGTGGCGGTACCGATGGAAATGATAACGACCAACTGGTAGAAGAATATTTCCGCAATGTACAGGATGAGTTAAACGAATTGATTCCTAACGATCAGGTGCCGGTAGTCCTTGCCGGGGTAGACAGGCTTCACCCGCTGTTCAAGGAAACGAATAAATCCTTTAATATTTATGAAGAGGGGATTATGGGTAACTATGAACAGGCAAAGCCAGAAGATCTGCACGCTATGAGCCAGAAGATCATGCAGCCTTATCTGACTTCACTCAGAAGTAAGCAGTCTGAAATGTACCAGGAACTGGCAGGAACAGGCAAGGCATCGTATGATATCGGTGATATTGCCCCGGCTGCCATTGACGGTAGGATTGATACGCTTTTTGTGGTAAAAGGCGTTCACAAATGGGGATATATCAACCGTGAAGACAACACTGTCAGCCTCAATGATCAATCCAATGCTAGTTCTCAGGATCTGGTCAGTAAAGCTGCGGTAGAAACTGTACTCAACGGTGGGCATGCTTTTTTTGTAGATAAAGAAGAACTACCTGAAAACGTAGACGAAGCAGAAATGGCGGCAGTTTTCCGCTGGTAAAGAATAGATTGCATGAGCGGAGTGCGGAAGTACTTCGCTTTTTTTATGTCACTTTGTCAGGACAAAATTGAAAGGCATAGAAATTGTCAAATTATTTGGCATTACTTTCTAGAAATCAAAAAAATATGGAGTTGACAGCAGAAAACAAACTTAGAAAGCTGATCATCGTTGGCGACCGGATCCTGATAAAGCCCAAGCAACCTTCTGAGAAGACAAAAAGCGGACTTTTTCTTCCTCCGGGTGTACAGGAACAGGAAAAGGTACAGTACGGATATGTGATGAAAACCGGCCCTGGTTACCCTATTCCTATGCCAACTGAAGAGGATGAAGTCTGGAAGGATAAAGATGAACAAATTAGATATATACCCCTGCAGGCCAAAGAAGGCGACCTGGCCATTTTTCTGCAGAAAGGCGCTTACGAAATCATTTACGAAGGAGAAAAATATTATGTGGTTTCTCAGGCAGCAATCCTGATGCTGGAACGTGAGGAAGATATATTTTAACAGCAGAATCAGTATATGAAGGGTATTTCCATCTGAGGGAATACCTTTTTTGTTTTAAGGCTTTCTTGCCAGTATGCATACGTTTTAGTAACTATGGCCGTTAGTTTAGCAGCTTACTGTCAACCGAACTTATATGAAATATACCTTTTTTCTTTACGCTCTATTTTTTTCATTTACAGCCTTTCCCCTGCTGGCGCAGCAGACTGACTGGGAAGAAGAAGGAGAAATTGAAGAAGCGGAGGTAGTGATTGAGAAAGACAGAGAAATAGAACTGCCACGCGCCAACCGTAAGTTTGAGCGGGTGCCTCCCTTGCCCGTACAGCCTCCCTCCATTGAGCTCAATTATCAATTTGTTGACATTAGCCCCCGGCTTCAGCCACTCAAACCACCCATCAGGGTACTGAAAGTAAAAGAGCCGCCCTTACCCAAGCTTTATCCTAATTATCTCAAAGCTGGATTTGGTAATTATATTACCCCCTATCTGGAAGTATATGCCAATAGTGCCAGAAGTGAAGATTATAGCTACGGTGTTCACTTTAACCATCTTTCTTCCAGAAGGGGACCGGTTGACGGTGCTAACTCCGGCAATAGCAATACCCGCCTGGGCCTGCATGGAAACTACTTTGCCGCCGGTCACACCTTCTTTGGTGAGGCTTCCTACCAGCGGGAGAGGTATCATTTCTTTGGTTATGCGCCAGGCCTGGAGATAGATAGAGATTCTATCCGGCAGATATTCAATACTGTTACGCTTAGCGGAGGGTTGGAACGTAATGATGTAGACGCCCTGCTTGACTATCGGCTAAAACTGAACTATCGTCACCTGGATGATGCTTACAATGCATCTGAAAATCAGTTTGAAGTAAACTTCCATGCTTCTTATGATATTTCTGATCTCCTTTCGTTTCAGTTACAGACGGATATCTGGTCATCTACATTGCAGGATTCACCCCTGGAAGCACCCGAAATAGCCAATAGTATCAGCCGTAATCTTTTCCGCTTTAAGCCATATTTTCGTTTCAGGACCAGCGAAGAAGCACAGCAGGGGCTGGATGTCAGGGCCGGTATTAACCTGGTCTATGAGAATGATACGCTGTCTAATGCTGACCGCCTTCATTTTTATCCATATGCCACCGCTCGCTACTATCTGGCCAATACGATCAGTGTATATGCCAGTCTTGAGGGCGATATTCAGCGGGTAAGTCTGCTGGACCTGACCGATGAGAATCCCTGGCTGATGCCCAATGTGCCGGTGTATCACACCAATAAAAGCCTTTCTTTTGGGGGTGGAATTACCGGAAGCGTTAATAGTTTTTTAGGATTTAATGCAGGTTTATCGGCTTCTAACTACAAAAACATGTATTTTTTTGTAAATAGTGCAGAAGATTCTACCAAATTTGACATCCTGTATGATCAGGGAAATGTCTTTGTCTTTAATTTCTTTGGAGAGTTGAATATCAATAGCCAGGATCGTTTTCGCACTACCTTAAGGGCTGATTACTTTGCTTACAGCATGGATGAACTGGAAAGCCCGTGGCACAGGCCAAACCTGAAAATGAGTATTCTGAGCTCTTACAACGTATATGATAAATTGCTACTGAATGCCGAATTTATGCTGATAAACGGGCTGGAGGGCCTGAATATGGCAACAGCGCAATCAGAAGAACTTCCGGTCATCGCCGACCTTAGTATGAAGGCGGATTATATATTTTCTCCCAGATTTTCCACTTTTTTACAATTTAAAAATATATTTGCCCAGAATTATGAGCGATATCTCAACTATCCCTCTCGAGGAATAATGGTTCTGGCAGGAATTACATACAGCTTTTAAGCCTGAATTACCCTTAATTTATTCTCATTAATTCTACCTGCGTAATTAATTTATTATTATTTGCGTGTGATTCTGAAAACGCTGCCGTAAATCGCAGGAAATATTAACAATCACAAAGTACAATCGCATGTTAGAGGACAAAGATGAGCAGCCTTTTGGTCAGGAAAGTGAAGACGATTTTGGTCTGCCTGAAGTAAAGTATCAGCCTCTTGAAAGGGATGAAGAATCCCCACCCGAGTTTGAAAGAACCCAATATTATGAAGAAGAGGAAGAAAAGCCTGCTTCAAAAAAGTGGATCGTCATCGGGATAATCACTGTATTGTTACTGGCTGGCCTTAGTATTTACCTTTTCCTTTTTGGTGGCGTGGAGCAGATCAGTGGATGGTTTGCTGATGAACCTGAGCCACAGCCCGTTACCCAGGTTATCCCCGAGCCAGAACCCGAGCCTGAACCCGAGCCTGAGCCGGAACCAGAGCCGCAAGTTGACCCCCTTGCTCCATATAGTGATATCAGTACAATTTCTGCGCCCAGTGGTCGTTCCTTTGTGGTCATCGGTAGCTTTGTCGATCAGGACCTGGCGATGGACTATAGTCAGGAACTGTTACAGCAGGGGATAGGCAGCCGAATCCTGGCCCCGACGGACAGGGCACCACTCATGCACAGGGTTGCTGTGGCTGATTTTGAAAACTTTGAGCAGGCCATGAACGAGGTAGCGCTTTTCCGTGACAAATATGGAGATCAAACCTGGGTTCTTAAATACTAATATGTTATTACTTCAGATTCAAACCGAATTAGATACCGCTACAGTTGATACCACTACGGAGGCTCTTACTGTAGGTGAACTTTTACTCAAGGGTGGTTATGTGATGATACCGCTCATTATACTTTCCGCCCTGGCAATTTATATTTTTGTGGAAAGAGTACTGACCATCAAAAAAGCCTCTAAGGTACCCGATCAGTTTACTGACAAAATCAAGAACTTCGTGGCTAGCGGTGATATCAATAGCGCCCGCCTGATCTGCTCTCAGACTGATTCGCCCATTGCCCGCATGATTGAGAAAGGCATCAGCCGGATTGGAAGTCCGCTGAAAACCATAGAGGCATCTATAGAAAACGTCGGAAAAATAGAATTGTACCGCCTGGAAAAAAACCTGAACCTGCTGGCAACCATCAGTGGTGCTGCGCCCATGATTGGCTTTCTGGGTACTGTAACCGGTATGATACAGGCATTCATAGCGATAGCACAGGAAGAAGGCAATGTCAGTCCACGCCTGCTATCCACCGGTATATACGAAGCGATGATTACGACCGCTGCCGGCCTGGCGGTGGGTATCATTGCTTACCTGGGTTATAATTACCTGGTGTCCCAGGTGAGTAAGGTGGTGCATCAAATGGAATATACGTCCATTGACTTTATTGATCTTTTACAGGAACCCAGATAATTTTTGCCTTATGAATTTGGAATCAAAACATAAAGTTGAGACATCCTTCAACTTTTCATCCATAGCAGATATCATTTTTCTGCTATTGATTTTTTTTATGCTGACCTCATCTTTTGTCACTCCTTCCGGCTTGCCGGTTAATCTTCCTTCCAGTAAGACTTCCAACATTGTGATGCAGCGCGTGAGTGTTACCATTACGCCTGACCTGCGCTATTACGTAAACGATCAACTGGTGCCAAAAGCAGAGCTAGAGGCAGCTTTATCAGCAAGTTTATCAGGAGCTGACGAAGGGGTGGTCGTGCTCAATGTGGATAAATCGGTACCTGTGGAACATCTGGTAAACGTAGCCGGTATCGCCACTGCGTTGAATGCCAGGGTTTCTATTGCTACTAAGCCTGAATAGAATTATATTTCTGCTATCCTTGTTAGGCTTTTAGGGTGAAATAATTAAGTTTTGTATGTCAGAAGAACAGGAAAAAAAGAATCAGAAAATAGGGTTGATAGTAAGTTTGTCTGTCCATGCCCTGTTTTTTGTGCTGTTCTTTTTTATGCTCGCATGGCGGGAACCTGACCCTCCCATTCCTGAATATGGTATTGAACTGAATTTTGGGCTGGACAATACAGGTAGCGGAGAAACCCCCCAACCCAAACCCTCTCCTGTGGTGGAAGAAGTCCAACAGGAAGAAATGCAGGAAGAGCCCCTAGAAGAGATGACAGAGACTACACCCGCCGAGGTGGTTGAGGAGGTTACACCAGCGGAAGTGGTCACCCAGCCTGAGCCCAGCCCTGATGTGGTAAAGGAAGTGCCTCAGAGTACTCCTGAGGTAGTGAAAGAAACCCAGAAAGAAACGGTCAAGCCCAAACAGCAACCTGATCCTAATCCTGCCACTACCAGCAGTGCTTCTAATCAGGGGAATGATGATAGTAAAACCGGAGATAAAGGAAAAGAAGAAGGTACTATAGATGCCAGGGCGATCTATGGTGCTCAGGGTTCAAGCCAGGGAGCTTCCTTACAAATGGAAGGTTGGAACTGGGATTATATACCAAGACCGGATGATTCATCCGATGAAAGTGGGAAAATAGTTTTTCAGATTACCATAGATGATCAGGGTGAGGTTATAGGCGTAAGAACTATTGAGAAAACCGTGAGTCCTGAAATAGAAAGAATATACAAGCAAGCAGTAGAAAGAGTGACTTTTAGCCGTACTGCGGATAATGTGAGGCCTGCACCCACTTCCATTGGTAGAATTACTTTTATTATACGTTCTAAATAATTTATTGCTGTATATTTGATGCCGATATGTGTTTTTTTTACCAGAACATGTTCGCTATATAATCATTTTTAATTAAATTGATTAATCAAGATTGCTCAGCTAATTTTGATACTGACATCTTGATTGACCAAAATTGATATAAATCTTCTTTTGACTACAAACATAAATTTTCAACCTATACTACCTAATGAATAAATTCAAAGTTGTACTTGCCGATGATCACGCGATATTGACTGAAGGTACTTCTTCCATTCTTTCTGAGTATGATCATATAGAGCTAGTAGGTGTAGCCTCAGATGGAGAACAGGCTAATACTATCGTAGAGAGTGAAGTTCCTGATGTATTGGTTTCTGATATTTCCATGCCGGGCAAATCTATTTTTGATATCGCAGATGATATAAAGAAGAAAGGGCTTAAGACAAAAATTCTCATTTTTACCATGCATGATTCTCCGGATTATGTGTATAAAGCCCTTAACAGCCATATTTCGGGTTATCTGACCAAAAATGCTGAGAAGGAAGAACTTATTAAAGCCATTGAGACAGTCGCTTCCGGCAGTGAATACTACAGTCAGCCCATTACCCAGATTATCGTTAAAGGTTTTAAAAATCGTAAGCATGCTGATACTGATGATCAGAACCCCATCAATGTGCTGTCAAAGCGAGAAAAAGAAGTTTTGATGCTGTTAATTGAAGGCTACAATTCCAAGCAGATTGCTGAAAAACTTTATCTCAGTGAAAGGACTGTTTCCAACCATAGGGCCAATATGCTCCAAAAATGTAAGGTCAATAATACCGTGGAACTGGTGAAACTCTACCTTGATAATGCCAATAAGTGGTAATCGGCATTTTCATAAGACTTACTAGCCAGCAGAGAACATCTGCTGGCTTTTTTATTTTTTCTTACTTCTGACCTTTCGCACTAAAAAGTAGGTGGTTTTTTAACCGGTATCCGGCTATCATTAGCCATAGAATACCGCGATTTATGAAAGAAGAATTGCTGCATTATATCTGGCAGTTTCAGCTGTTTGACAAAAGCAAGCTCTTTACTGAAGAAGGTAAAGCCTTGAATATCATCAGAGTAGGTAACCTCAACAGAGAGTCAGGGCCTGATTTCCTGCAGGCTCAGATCAAGATTGATGAAATGATGTGGTTTGGCGCAGTAGAAATCCATCTAGAGGCTTCCGACTGGAATACTCACCACCATCAGTATGACGATGCTTATGACAATGTGATCTTACACGTTGTATGGAGCAGCAAGAGGCAAGTTTACCGGAAGGACGGTAGTCCTCTTCCTACGCTTAAACTAAGTGAGCGGGTAAATCCTCTTATATTATCCCGCTATACCACGCTGCTGGAGGGATTCAGGCACAAAAAACTTGCTTGTGGCAGGTATCTCAGCTCTGTACCGGAAATACAGAAAATGATGGCCATGGAAAAATCTGCTGTCTCCAGACTTGATAAAAAATGTCAGGAGATAGTGCTGCGCCATAAAGCGCATGAGCAGGACTGGCAGCAGACTGCATTTCATACGATTTGTAGATCATTTGGATTTAAAGCTAATGCGCAGGCAATGGATCACCTGGGTGCCATGCTGCCCTTTGTGGCAATTCAGAAAGAACATTCATTTTTTGACTCAGTATTCAGCCTGCTTTTTAACTTGGGTGGAATGCTGGATGAAAAAATAGTTAAAGCAGAAAAGCTGAACCTGGGCCATGCAGAACACCTGATGAGAAAATACCGGTTGCAACACTCAAGAATGGAAAAACGATCTTTCAAGTGGGCACCGCTACGGCCCGCCAATTTTCCGGATGTAAGGCTATTCCAACTGGCCGTTTTGCTTTTTCACCGGCAACAGCTGACTTCTTTCTTACTGGAAACAAACAGTATTGAGGAATTTGCTTCTTATTTTGCTGAAATAAATAGTTTTATCAAAAAGCACCAGTGGCTTAACCGAAAGGTCTCCGCAATTGGTAAGGACAGTATTTACAGTCTTCTGATCAACTCGGTGATTCCCTTTCGTTATGCATACGGTAAGCATCTTTCGGATGAAGGGCTGCAGGAAAGTGCCCTTGAACTCTGGCAGAAGATTCCTGCTGAGCAGAATCGCTACACCAGGTTATTTACCGAAAACCATTTTCAGATAAAATCAGCGTTTGACTCCCAGGCCTGTATTCAACAATACCAAAGTCTTTGTGAAAAGCATCAATGCCTGCAATGTCCAGTAGGGGCTAGTATTATGAAAAATCATGATTTAGTCGTTACTTGACATAAAAAAAAATTGTCATTAGTCTTTTTTTTACTCCAGCTCAGTTGCTGGATCTTTCTTTCAAGATGGATGCTGCGGCAGACGCGACACATTCTTCCCAAAAGTTACTTTTTTGCCGCACTTTGCTATAAAATCCTGCTCGGCTGGTCCCTTGGTCTACTGTACGTGTATTACTACGATGGAGGGGATACCTTTGTGTATTACCATGATGCAAGCCTACTGGCAGCAACATTCTGGCAGGAACCGCAGCTTTATCTTCATGCATTGACCGGTGAGCGTTTTCCTGATGGTCTGATATACCTCATGCAGCCCCGGGCTCTGTACTTTGCCAGATTAGCAAGCCTGGTAAGCATTTTTTCACTGGATAATTACTGGCTCATATCCTTGAGCTTTTCGATATTTTGCTTTTTGGCAAGCTGGTGGTTAGTAAGCAGGCTTAAGCTGTTTTTTCAGTTAGATAACTGGCAGGTTTTTATTCCATTTATTATTTACCCATCTGTAGTATTCTGGAGTTCCGGAATTTTAAAAGAAAGCTTTTCCACAGGCCTGATTTTCCTGTTAATAGCTTTTTCCCTTCAGCTGATTTATGGCAGGCAGGGGCTAAACAAACTTGTGCTGCACCTTCTGATGATCTTGATCGCTTCTGTGTTGCTTTGGCAACTGAAATACTATATTGCAGCAGTACTGATTCCTTTGCTGGTACTGATACTTTCCACTGCCGCTTTCAGAAAAATTGGTTTTACCGGAAAGACCACTTTTTGGATGGTATTATCCTCTTTGTTGATAGGCATACTTGTCGTCTTTGGTGTGGCACATTTGCATGATAATCTTCATCCGCAACTGGTTCTGGCTGCATTGGTTAAAAACCATGATCTGACGATAGCCGCATCTGTTCCGGGCAACTATATCCTTTTTAAGGGCCTTGAGGCCAACCTGCTGAGTTTTGTTGGCCATTTTCCTGAAGCTGTCTTTAGCGGGCTTTTCCGTCCTTTGCCCTGGGAGGGTAGCAGCCTGCTCCATTTGCTGGCCGGTATAGAAAACAGCTTACTGCTGTTCATTACCGCAACTGCCTTTTTATGTTTGGTGAATAGACCACAAAGCTTGATGCAGCAGCCATTCCTTTGGGTAAGCTGCGCTGTGTACATACTGACGCTTTCTTCCATGATGGCATTGGCTTCGCCTAATTTTGGAAGCCTGATCCGCTACAGAGTAGCTTATGCACCTTTCTGGCTTCTGCTGATGTTGATACTGCTTGATCTTAGTTTTTTAAAAAAACTATTCCAGGGCAGAAAAAAAATGTAAACAAAAATCCAGCTTGAAAAAAAGGAGCCTACCCCTAGCAAGAGCCGGGTTCCCCAGTGAAATCCAATACCTCCCAGAAGAAACAGATACCGGTATCTGGGAATAAACAAAATAAGGATAAAAGAGAGCTGGAAAATGAGTGCCATCAACGGTAGCAAAAGAGTAAGGATTTCATATTGGATAATCCATAATCCCAGGCCTTGTTGGTGTAGCTTTATATATGTGGTAAAAGTCTCGGCACTAGCCCATTGAAATCCACTGGTAAGTAATTTTTCCACTCCGGCCAGAAAATAGCAGGATGCAATGGTAAACTGGATTAGAAATAACACAAATGATCTTTTGCTGCCCGATTGACCGCCTTGTTGTTTTAGCTCATAATACAGAAAAGGCATGAGCATGGCGGCATAGGTGAGGGTGGTATATCCGTGATCTATTTTTTCAAATGAATAAAAATATCCCTGGAAGAACACCAGCAGTAAGGCAGCAACAGAGGAAAAAATCACCGGCCTAAATCCCACAAAAGTCAGCGCTATACTAAGCAGGTATACCACAAAAAGCCAATAGTAAGCTTCCAGTGGCAGTAGACTTATCCCGAACAAACTGTAGAGATGTACGCCTTTGTAAAATTCCTCCATTTTGATGACCTGGCTAAAATCCATATACCAATTCCAACTGTAGAGGAATAAGCCTGCATAAAATATCTTTCCCAGCATCCGGAAATGCGGTTCTTCTTGAATAATGCTGTAGTGCCGGGTTATGGTGGCGATAGAATACCTCAACAGTAAAAATATCAGCGCAGCAGCCGAAAGGAGGGTTCTGATCAATACCTGGTCAGCTTTGTACTGAAAGAAAGACAAGTCAAAACGCTGTTTTTCTACCTCAAAACGAGGATACAAAGCCTGCAGTACAGATTGAAACCAGCCGGGCGCTTCACCATCATAAGCAAGGGCAACATAAGGCCGGAATAAAAAAAAATAAAGAAGGGCGATGAAGGCGGCTAGTACCGCCAGGACGACTGCGATGCTATGGCGGCTTTTTACCATGGTGGATAGCGGGCAACTATGCTGCTGTCTACCCCCAGGTGCCTGACCAGCAGCAAAGTATCAAAAGAGACATTTTCAGGCAGTGTAGCTGGAATTTTCTGCAGGAACACCGCAGCTTCTCCCCTGTAGTAGTAGTTGCGCAGCAGGTAATCCATGGTACTTGACTTGATGCCGGTTAGCGGACTAACCGCTACTCCCTTTACCGATTTGCTGTTCTTACCAATCAACCTGAAATATTCACTTTGTATCTCTGACTTTACCGGTTCGGCAAACATTCCAAAGCGGAAAAAAGGATACACAGTTTGCTGTAAAATAAATGGGATCAGTAAGGCCGCCAGCACTGCCATGCCAAGTATTGAGTGAAAACGGCTGAGTTTGCCGGCGGGATGAGATTTATTTTTCAATGGGCTTAATCGGCAGTTGCGCAATGTCACTGAAATTTTCAATCTCACTGAGGAAGTTGTCATCGCCTTCCGGATAAAACCAAAGCGTTGTTACTTCCTTCCCTGCTTTGCTAAGCTGGGAAAGCCTTTTTAGTACCTCAAATATTGATTTGGCGGAGGCAGTATTGTAGTATTTAAAGTCAAGTTCCACATGCGTTTTTTCCTGTGGGTGTGCTACATAATTATCAATCCATTGCAGAACAGGAAAATAAAATCCCAATGCATCCTCTTCATCCGAAATCCCTTTGATTTCTATACGTCCTTTTTCCCCATCAAGCATTACCTGAGGGCTTTTCGCACTTGCTTCTATACGTAGTGGTTCCATGAAATAGCTTTGATATTCAAAAAAATGATTCTGAGAATGTTAAGATTTTATCAGCTTATTCGCAAAGATAAAATCTCTTAGTTCCTGGACCTCTGTTTCCAGTATTACCTTGTTACTGCCTTCCCACAGTTTGTTGCCTTTATACAGGAACATCACGTGATCACCGATGCCTACTACAGAATTCATGTCGTGGGTAACTACCGTAGTAGTGATGTTGGACTCATAAGTAATTTCCTGGATCAACTCGTCTATAAGGATAGATGTCTGCGGATCAAGGCCGGAGTTAGGCTCATCGCAAAAGAGATACTGTGGTTTATTGACTATCGCTCGGGCGATGCCTACTCTTTTTTTCATCCCTCCACTAATTTCCGAAGGCATGCGCTTGTTGATATTTTCCAGCCCCACTCTTTTGAGACAGAAATTCACACGCTCCAGTTTTTCATCCTCCTGCATGTCGGTGAGGATATTGAGCGGAAATTTCACATTGTCCTCCACATTAAGCGAATCAAACAGTGCTACACCCTGGAAAAGCATACCGATTTCCCTGCGTATCTCCGTTTTAACATCCTTATTGGCATGGGTAAAGTCACGCCCGTTATAAAATACGGTACCCTTATCCGGAGGGATCAGGCCGACGATACATTTCAGCAGTACGCTTTTGCCGGTACCGCTGGCCCCGATGATCAGGTTGGTCTTACCCTGTTCAAACTCTCCGCTGATCTCATCCAGTACTACTGCACCATTAAAGGACTTTGATATATTCTTGATACTTATCATGCAATTTTCTTTCAAACCAATAATTCTACTACCAGGTAATCTGCCAGCAGTATCGCAATACAGCTATTGGTTACAGCGCTGGTACTGGCCTGTCCTACTTCCAGGGCGCCACCTTTGGTATAAAAGCCTTTGTAGGCAGAGATTGTGGAAATCAGGAAAGCAAATACCAGTGATTTTACCAGGGCTACAAAAATATTGTACTGCTTAAAATCAAAACGAAGGCCGTAGATATAATCCTCACCGGAAATGATGTTGGTCATAGTTCCTATTAAGAAACCACCGTAAATAGCCAGAAACCCGGCCAGAACCACCAGCATGGGAAACATCAGCATTGCCGCCAGAATCTTGGGTAATACCAGGTAGGAAGAAGAATTGATTCCCATTACCTCCAGTGCATCTACCTGCTCGGTGATACGCATGGTGCCCAGCTCCCCGGCGATATTGGAGCCAACCTTACCGGCCAGTACAATAGAAGTGATGGTGGGCGCAAGTTCAAAAACAGTCATATCGCGGACCACCGTGCTGATTACAAAATCCTGAATAAAAGGACTTACCAGGTTAGCCGCTGTTTGTACAGTTGTTACCATCCCGATAAAGGTGGATACGATCGTGACCAGTACCAGGGAATTGATACCGATAACAATCGCCTCATCCAGGGTTCTTTTGACATAAGTGCCAAAAGATTCCATTTTTCGGAAAAGTGATCCAACAAAAATTAGGTAAATTCCAATGCTTTTCATAAAAATTGATTAGGTATCGTCAATGCATAGTTATTAATTTATCAGCACTAACCCATTATCAAATAACGTAAATAGATATTTTTGTTGACAAATAACCAGTTTTTATGAAAAAACTAGCCGTGATTACCGGAGGTACCAAAGGCATAGGCAAAGCCCTGATTGAAAGTTTCGCTTCTGAGGGGTTTTCTATTGCAACTTGTTCCAGGAATGATGAAGAGCTTGCTGCCCTGAAAAAAGACATTCAGGCTGCCCATTCAGACATAGACTTTTTTTACCAGCAGGCGGATATGTCTGATAAGGTACAGGTACAGTCTTTTGCCCGGATGGTTCAACAGACGCAGATAGCAGTAGCAGTGCTGATCAACAATAGCGGGTTGTTTATACCCGGACAGATACACGCTGAAGAAGAGGGTGCCATGGAAAGTATGATGGAAACCAACCTCTACAGTGCGTACCACCTTACCCGCGCCCTGATCAGCCCGATGATGGAGAGGAAGAAAGGCCATATTTTTAACATCTGCTCTACCGCCAGTATTATTCCGTATACCAACGGAGGATCTTACTGTATCTCAAAATTTGCCATGCTGGGCATGAGCAAAGTCCTTCGTGAAGAGATGAAATCCTATAACATCAGGGTTACCTCGGTGTTGCCAGGTGCTACGCTTACCGCCAGCTGGGCGGGAACTGATTTGCCCGAAGAGCGCTTTATGAAATCAGAAGATGTGGCTGATGCGGTAATGGCGGCTTACAAACTCTCTGACAGAGCCGTGATGGAGGAGATTTTGCTCCGTCCTCAACTAGGCGATTTGTAGCGTCATTTTTCGCAACATTTCCGCTTTGACCAAGTTTTAATACATTATTGTAGCTTTCTTCTTTACTTTGTACCAGGATCAAGATACAGCTTACTACATATGACCCTTTTAGCTTCTGAAGTTCAGTCCTTTAAGCATTATTGTAACAGTCTCACCAGTTATCATCGTCGTCAGACACGAGAAGTATTTATTGGTGATGTTCCACTGGGAGGAAGTAATCCGATCAGGGTACAATCCATGACCACCGTGGATACGATGGATACGATGGGTTCAGTAGAACAGGTAATCCGAATGGTAGATGCCGGTTGCGAATATGTGCGCATCACAGCACCCAGTATCAAAGAAGCGCAGAACCTGGAGAATATAAAGCAGGAACTCAGAAAAAGGGGCTATCATGTTCCCCTGATTGCCGATATACATTTCACTCCAAACGCTGCCGAACTGGCTGCCAGAATAGTGGAAAAAGTTCGGATCAATCCCGGAAACTACGCAGATAAGAAGAAGTTTGAGGTGATTGAGTATACGGATGAGACCTATCAGACCGAAATTGACAGGATACGGGAAAAATTTGAGCCGCTGGTCAGGATTTGCAAAGAGTATGGTACTGCCATGCGAATAGGTACCAACCATGGCTCACTGTCTGACCGTATCATGAGCCGCTACGGAGATACGCCGCTGGGCATGGTGGAATCGGCCCTGGAATTTATCCGCATTTGTGAGGAGATGGATTATTATGATATCGTCATTTCCATGAAAGCCAGTAATACCCAGGTGATGGTACAGGCATACCGCCTGCTGGTACAGAAGCTGGACGAAGAAGGACTGCAGCCATATCCGCTACACCTGGGTGTAACTGAGGCAGGTGATGGTGAGGATGGTCGTATCAAGTCCGCAGTAGGCATAGGTACGCTGCTGGAAGATGGCCTGGGCGATACAGTCCGGGTTTCCCTTACCGAAGAGCCTGAATACGAAGTGCCGGTGGCGTATAACCTGGTCAGAAGGTATGATGCGCGTGCTGCACACCAGCCGATCAAAGCATTAGAGCGAATTCCCAAAGACCCCTACAGTTATGGACGCAGAAACAGCCGGGAAGTAGACAATATCGGGGGCGATCAGGTGCCAAGGGTCATCACGGATGTACGCAATGTCAGCGACTGGCAGTACAGAGATTTTAAGCCTACTGGCCACTTTTACCTGCCTGAACCGGATAAGTGGACCATGAACGAGATGGGATGTGATTACATTTATTCGGGTAGCCAGCCAGTGGATTTTATGCTGCCCAATGGCCTCAAAGAAATTCGTGATTATCCCCAATGGCTGCAAAGTGAAGATAAAGTCAACAAACTTCCGCTCTTTAACTGGGAATCCTATAGCAATAGACAAGAAGCGCATCCCCGCGTAAATTTTCTTCAGCTAAGCCTGGAAGACGACGATGCTGATATGTGGCAGGCCTTGGCAGAAGACAAAAGCCTGGTAGTAGTATTGGATACCGAGAACCAGCATGCCATGCCGGCTCAACGGCGTTTTTTCTACGAACTCATTGACCGAAACATTGATGTACCGGTGATCATCAAACGTAAGTTTGCCGACCTGGAAGATGAAAAGATACAACTCTACGCAGCCACCGATATGGGCGGGCTGCTCATAGATGGTTTTGGAGATGGCGTACTGATCAGTACTGAGCTGGTAGCGCCCAAACCCAAAGAGCAGCAGCTAAATTTGATCGGGCGAAACAATAATATCTCCTTTGGTATCCTGCAGGCATGTCGCACAAGGATGTCCAAAACAGAATACATCTCCTGCCCATCGTGCGGGCGTACTCTCTTTGACCTGCAGGAAACTACTGCCATGATCCGGAGAAGAACCGATCACCTTAAAGGAGTAAAAATTGGCATCATGGGTTGTATTGTCAACGGTCCCGGGGAGATGGCCGATGCAGATTATGGATATGTGGGCTCTGGAAAAGGAAAAATTACCCTTTATCGTGGACAGAATGTGGTGAAAAAAAGTGTGCCCTCTGCCAAAGCCGTTGACGAACTGATTCAACTGATCAAAGACGATGGCCGCTGGCTGGAACCAAAACAGGTAGAATCTGCCTGATATTGGAACATTTTGTCTAGATTTTCTGCTTTATCATTACACATTCTGATATACAAAACTATGAGTGAAGATAAAAAAAAGGGAGGGCTCAAAGAGTTCTTCTCAATGGGAGAAGTATTTGGATACTTCTTTCGTGGTAAGGAAAAAAACAAGACCGAGAACATTAATTTGAGAATGATGCACGGGATCAACAAGATCTCTATCGTTATTTTTCTCATGGGAGTTATCTTTATGGTTATTAAACATCTTTTCTGATTGGACATAGAAAGTTTTCGCATCTACTGTTTATCCAGGAAGGGCGTTAGTGAATCTTTTCCTTTTGATGAAAATACCCTGGTGTTTAAGGTGATGGGTAAAATTTTTGCCCTTACTAACATTGAGGTATTTGAAACAGTAAACCTCAAGTGCGATCCAGAAAAAGCAGTAGCGCTAAGAGAACAGTACCCTGAGATTTTGCCGGGTTACCATATGAACAAGAAACACTGGAACACAGTGGAGGTGCATGGTAGCCTGGGAGATCAACTGCTCAGATCTTTGATAGACCATTCGTATGACATGGTCGTTGCCGGCCTGCCGAAAAAACTTCAGTCTTCATTGATCACCGACTAATAGATGCAACAGGAGAAACTGACCTATCTGGCGCTGGGCGATTCTTATACCATAGGTGAGGGGGTAGATGCTTCACAAAGATGGCCGGTTCAACTTGCGCAACGCAGGGGATGGGTTCAACCGCACATCATCGCTACCACTGGTTGGACTACTTTTGAATTATTGGATGCTATTGATCATGCTACACTTGCCAAATCCTATGACAGGATTTCGTTGCTGATTGGCGTGAATAACCAATACCGGGGTTTGGCTGTGCAAGCCTATCGTGATGATCTGGAAAAGCTGGCAGAACGCATGCTGCCGATCGTAAACGGTAAAGCGCAGCACATTTTTTTACTTTCCATACCGGACTACAGTGTAACGCCTTTTGCCCGTGAAAAGCAAGCTGAAAAGATCGCTGAGGAAATTTTTCTCTATAATCAGGTCAAAGAAGCCTTCGCCCGGGAAAGGGGTTTTCAGTATGTATATATAACCGATCTTTCTCTAAAAGCAGCCACACAGAATGATTTACTGGTAGAAGACCAATTACATCCTTCTGGATTACAGTATCAGCAGTGGGTAGACAGAATTGAGCAAAGGTGCCAACTGTAATTTCTATTTGCCGTAATTAGTTTTAACTGAGAGGATTCTTTTAAAAAGCCGTTTAAAAATCCTCCAAATTCAATAGATTTGTTCTATCAAATAATTAATGCTTGTTGACAATTTTTTCAAAGAGCGCCATGACAGGAACCTTGGATATAGCCATTCGCAAAACCGATAACTCTCGTTTGAGTGAGGTAGATTTTGATAATATTCCTTTCGGGAAGGTCTATTCAGACCATATGTTCGTAGCCGATTACCAGGATGGTCGCTGGACTGACCTGCGCATTGTTCCTTTTGAACATCTGCGTATGAGCCCAGCCAATGCTGCGCTTCACTATGGCCAGTCTATTTTTGAGGGAATGAAGGCGCATAAAGGACCTGACGGAGATGCGCTTATCTTCAGACCCGAAAAAAATGCACAGCGTTTTAATCGTTCAGCGGTACGCATGTGCATGCCTGAGATTCCGGAAGAAATATTTATCGGGGCGCTTTCTGAACTGGTAAAGCTTGACCGCTCATGGATACCTGATAAAGAAGGCAATTCATTGTACCTGAGGCCCTTCATGTTTGCGGCTGACGAATATATTGGGGTACGTCCCTCACTGACCTACAAATTTATGATTTTCACCTGTCCGGTGGGTGGCTACTACAGCAAGCCGGTGAGGGTCAAAATTGAAACCAAGTTTGTCCGGGCCGCTGAAGGAGGTACTGGTGCCGCCAAGACTGCCGGAAACTATGCCGCCTCCCTGTATCCTGCGCAACTGGCCGCACGGCAGGGATATGACCAGCTGATCTGGACCGACAGTAAGACCCATAGCCTGATAGAGGAAGCCGGCACGATGAATATCATGCTGGTGATTGATAACAAATTGGTGACCCCACCGACCAGCGGAACCATCCTGGAAGGTATCACGCGTGACAGCATCCTGGAACTGGCACGTGACTGGGGATTTTCCGTGGAAGAACGCAAAGTTACCGTCAATGAAATCGTTGCTGCTATCAAAGAAAATAGGCTGCAGGAAGCTTTTGGTGCCGGTACTGCTGCTACCGTAGCCCATATTGCAGCAATAGGTTATGAAGGCTTAGATTACGAACTGCCGGCTGTTGAAAACAGGGAGTTTTCCAATAAAGTGCTGAAGGAAATGGAAGCTATCAAAAGGGGACATCAGGAGGACCGCTTTGGCTGGATACTGAAAGTCTGACAAGTATTGATAAAGGAATCCACTTTGGTTGTCAGAGTGGATTTTTTGTGTCTGCATAGCATAACTAAATATTGTTTAACCATTAAAACTGATCATCATGACGAAAGATCAATTGAAGGATTTAAAGGCAAGAATTGATGCCTTGAGGAGGTATCTTTGACTACGATAAGAAGAGAGCCGAAATAGAAGACGAAGAAGCCATCAGCATGCAACCCGACTTCTGGAACGACCCCAAAGCTGCGGAAGCTATGATGAAGTCCATTCAGAGCAAAAAAATATGGACGGGAAGTTTTGAGAAATCCCAGACTGCCTACGAAGATCTGGAAACGCTGTACGAATTCTATGAAATGGATGAAGTGAGCGAAAAGGACCTTGAAAAGGAATACAAAAAAGCCCTGAAAGTGGTGGAAGACCTGGAGTTCCGCAAAATGCTTTCAGGTGAAGAAGATCAGCTCAGTGCCATGATTGAGATAAACCCCGGTGCAGGAGGAACTGAAAGTCAGGACTGGTCTGAAATGCTGATGCGAATGTACATCATGTGGGGCGAAAGCCACGGCTATAAAGTCAGGCAGGTAAGTTATCAGCCCGGTGAAACAGCCGGTATCAAAGGTGTCACCCTGGAATTTGAAGGGGAGTTTGCCTATGGCAACCTGAAGTCTGAAAACGGCGTCCATCGCCTGGTGCGAATTTCACCATTTAACGCCAACGGAAAAAGGCAGACTTCATTTGCCTCAGTTTTTACCTATCCGGTGGTGGATGATACCATTGAGATTGATATCAATCAGGCAGATATCACCTGGGAAACATTTCGTTCAGGAGGTGCAGGAGGACAGAACGTGAATAAAGTAGAAACCGCCGTTCGCTTAAGGCATGCTCCTTCGGGAATCATTGTGGAATGTCAGCAGGAACGCTCTCAGTTGCAGAACAAGGAAAAAGCACTGAAAATGTTAAAATCCAGGCTGTACCAGCGGGAGATAGAAAGGCGTAATGCGGAAAGGGCCGAAATTGAAAGTAACAAGGACAAGATTGACTTTGGCTCACAAATTCGTAATTATGTATTGCATCCTTATAAACTTGTCAAAGATACCCGTACTGGGGTAGAAAGAACTGATATAAATGCCGTCCTTGATGGAGATTTAGATGACTTCATCAAAGCATATCTGATGGAGCAGGTATAAAATGTAAAAGCCCGGTTCTAACCGGGCTTTGCTTTTTATGATGCCTCTACACTGGCAAAGGCTTCTATGATTGCTTGGTTGAATGCCGGAATATCATCAGGCTTTCTGCTGGTGATCAGTCCGTTATCAATAACGACTTCTTCATCTACCCAATTTGCACCGGCGTTTTTGAGGTCGGTCTGTATGGAAGGGTAGGAGGTCATTCTTTTGTTCTTTACCAGGTTCGCCTCAATGAGCGTCCAGGGACCATGGCAAATGGCAGCGATAGGCTTGTCCTGTCCGGCAAAATCTTTGACAAACTGAACTGCTTTTTCATTAACACGGAGAAAATCAGGATTCAGCTGCCCCCCAGGCAGTACAATTCCGTCAAAATCCTGCGCGGAGGCCTCCTCTATAGGCATATCCACCCTAAATTCATCTCCCCAATCGGTTTGATCCCATGCTTTTACTTTTTCCTTTTCAATGGATACGATCAGTGCCTCTGCCCCAGCTTTTTCAAGCGCTTCTTTCGGGCCGGTAAGTTCTACCTGCTCAAATCCATTTGCTACTAATAGTGCTATTTTTTTTCCTTCTAATTGTGCCATATTAAAAAATCTGTTTTGAGTTCAAAAAGTATTCACTCTCTTAACAGTAGTAAAAAAAATATGTTATTGGTAATGATCTATGATCTGAAAAATTATTACTGATTTCATTTTCATTAAATAAACGATGATCAAAAAATGATTATGTAAATACTTTATCAGATATCTACCATGACACTATTGTTCTTATAAGTATGCCTTCATTTTTGTACATCCTTTTCTGCTATATTCGCAGGATATATTGTATTTGCCAGTAAAGAAAGGCTGAAGCTCAAATTCATGTCACAAGTCTCCTCTATCTACAATCTGCAGTTTGGACTTCTTTGCCTGAGCTCCTTTCTCTTCTTTTCTAGTTTCAACATGATTATTCCTGAGTTACCCTCTTACCTGGAATCTCTGGGAGGAGGAGATTACAAAGGCTATATCATTGCCTTATTTACCCTTACCGCCGGCCTGTCGCGCCCCTTCAGCGGTAAGCTGACTGATAGAATTGGTAGAATTCCGGTGATGATTTTTGGAGCTGTGGTCTGTTTTATCTGTGGCTTTCTCTATCCGCTGGCAGGCAGTGTTTTCCTGTTTCTGCTACTCCGATTTTTTCATGGTTTTTCTACGGGCTTCAAACCAACCGGTACTTCTGCCTATGTGGCTGATGTGGTTCCTGCTCTCAGAAGAGGTGAAGCAATGGGAATTCTCGGGCTCTGCGGTAGCCTGGGTATGGCCGGCGGTCCTGCTATTGGTAGCTATGTAGCGATGCACTACTCACTGGACATGATGTTTTATGCGTCTTCCGTGGCGGCTATCCTCTCCATCATTATTTTGGCCGGAATGAAAGAAACGCTGGAGGATAAACAAGCTTTCCGGCTTTCTTTTCTTAAGCTGAATAAAGACGAAATTTTTGAACCCAGGGTGATTGCGCCCTGTGTGGTATTACTGCTGACATCTTTTTCGTTTGGTATTGTCCTGACGATTACGCCGGACATGAGTGACGACCTGGGAATCAAAAACAGAGGCCTATTTTATACATTTTTCACCATCGCCTCTGTAGCAGTGCGTTTCTTTGCCGGCAAAGCTTCGGACAAATACGGCAGAGTTAGTGTGCTCAAGGTTTCCACGACCATGCTGACCATCAGTATGCTACTACTGGCAGTGTCTGATACTGTAAATATGTTTCTTTTATCAGCAGTCGTATTTGGCCTGGCCGCAGGTATGAATACGCCTACAGTATTTGCCTGGACTATTGATCTGAGCCACGAGAAACATCGGGGTAGGGGAATGGCTACGATGTACATTGCCCTGGAGGCAGGGATTGGTTTGGGTGCTTTGTTATCAGGCTGGATTTATGCGAACGATCCATCCCGATTCATTTTTGCCTATGGCCTGGGAGGAGTGCTGGCCTTATTGGCTTTCGTGTACCTGTTCTTTATACCCCGCCACAGGCTGGCAAGTGCATAAAAAAAGCCGCTTTTAAGAGCGGCTTTTCAATTGAATTTGTAATGGATCAAAGTAACTTCCAACCTACGGTTAGCTGGAATAATCTGTTGCGCATATCGGTAGGGAAAGTCTGGTTCATAAACGTAACGCTTTCTCCCAGCACACTCAGGTTGTTTTCGTACTTGAGGTCAATGACCAGTTTGGAGATATCCAACCCTAAACCGGCCTGAAACCCAACATTGGCTTCATTGAAATTTTGCTCAAGGTCAGCGATAACGCTGGTGCCTTCTTCCCGAATATCCTGGCTAAGAATGTAGCTAAAAGTAGGACCGGCAAATACCCTGAGAACTGGGCCTATCTTTACGCCAACCATCACCGGCACATCTATTTTGTTGTAGGTTAACTCCTGTATAGACCTCGCATTTTGGGTTACACTCTGCTCAAGCACTATATTCCCACTGGTAGAAGTAAATAATGCTTCAGGCTGAACGTAAAATCCTAAAACGGATACACGGGCAAATAAGCCGGCGTGAAATCCTACCGCTGCGTCTCCGGAAACAATTCCATCAATGTCATCAGCTACGTTAATCTTGGAACTGCTTATCCCAATCTTCGGACCCAAGGTAAACAACTGTGCGTAGGTGCTAAATGAGACCAGGATTAATGCTGTGGCAATTACTAAAATACGTTTCATAAAAAAATGTGTTTGGTGGAAACTAATTTAAGTTCCTCTAAGATTGTCAAAAATCATACCCTAATGTGAGGAATAATCGGGGACGGTCAGCCACGATATTGTCTTCAATGGGATAGGCCAGGTCAAATTTGAGGTAGTAGCCAAGCAGTACTGTTCTGACACCAGCACCATAGCTTTGCAGCCAGGGGTTCTTGAAGTTTTTGATCTCTGCCCTGAAGGGGCCTCCATCTTCAATTACTTCTGTGTTCAGGCTGTTTTCTTCACTGAAGGGGCTGTTGCCGGTCCAGGAAGAACCTACATCATAGAAGCCTACAAACTCCAGGTTACGGAAGAAGTTGGAAGCAATCGGTCCCCGGTAGAAAAAGCGGACAATAGGCAGGCGTAATTCTGCAGTAAAGGTAAGGACATCAGTTCCATTAAATTTGTTGTAGTTGAAGCCACGCAGATCAGCAAACTGGGTGAAAACAATGTCGCTATTATCCACATTTCTGGTGATTTGCAGGGGATCATTTTCCTCTTGCTGGTCTGTCTGGAAGAACAGCCAGTTGCCCATACCACCCAGCAGGTACTGCTGTGGATTGCTGCCGAAAAAGTTACCGTAAAATACCCTGGTGGCAAAAGTAATATCCCGGTAGATCTTCTGGTAATGACGGAAATCCAGTTCAATGTTACTGAATGACTTACCGGGATCGTTGAGACCCTGGTAGTGGGTGAAAAAAGCTCTCAGTCGGGTACCCTCAAAGTTTTTGAGCCCGGTGACCAGGGTATTGTCAAATACAAATCCGGCATTGATACCACCGTAATGAAAGGTGCTTTCCATGCTGGTGCTGATCTGAGAAAGATCAATGAAGTAGGTGTTGGCATAGAATGGGTTGAGCTCAAAGCGGCTGGTGACGTTGAAAGGAAGTGCGGCACCTACCTGGAAGATATTTTTAGTGTACTTTTGAATATCCCTTTCTCCATTGAAAAGATACCCGTCTCGCTCATAACGCGCTTTCAAATCTACGCGGTTTTTGAGGTACTCATATTCTGCGTAAATATTACCGCTCTGCAGGTCAGTATATTGGACAATGCCCCCATAGAAGCGGTGGTTTTCCAGCATATCATTCATCTGCACCTGTATGTTGAAACCAAAGCGGCGCAGCGGGTCTACAGTTAGTGAAGTGACGATATTGTCAGCACTGAAGCGAGTTTCGTACGGAAATGGACCATTGATCCTGGTTTCCCGCTGGAGTTTACGATAACGGGCCAGGAATGAATTTCCGATACCAGAATCAGTGTTCCCATCCTCAAAGCGGAAATTATCGGTTGATACATTATCCTGGGGAATGTCGGCTGGGGTTTCAAATGCATAATTGTCCGTATCAATATAGCCTTCTACCTTCAGAGTATCCTGGACGGGGCTTTCAAAACTATAATTATCGGTATCCACCACATCGTCAGAGACCTGTAGACTGTCAGGAATGGGCAGCAGAATCTGGTTATCAGCCCCCAAAGAATCTGGCACATCTACAATCAGGGTATCCTGCAGCATTTCATCCATTTCAAATCCCTGGGGTCGTACGATGGCAGAAGAGTCGGCCAGTCCCTGCTCTCGGAGTTTAGTGCGGTTATTCTGCATCCTCTGGGAGATGAGCCGTGCCTGGATGGTTTCCTGCCTTTGGGTCTTGGGAGTAAAAATATTATTGTCAAGGCTGAAATCTTCTTCCAGGTAAACATAATCCTCCTCATCAGACAGCATGATGAATGCCAGTGAATTATTGGCAAAATTAATGTCATAGTCCTCAATGCTCAGCGCAAAATTACTGACCTGGTTAAAGAGGCTATCCTGCAGCGCGTACTTATAAAGATTGAAAATTCCCCGCTGATCACTCAGATAGTAAATGGTATTTTCGTCCAGCGGTATGGGCATGATATCCTTACTAATGGTGTTGGTCACCCTGTTGAGTAGCGAATCAGTATCATCACCGGAATAGATGAATATGTTAAAATTATCATCTATTTCATTGTTCAGCTGTACTTCCTTGGCTGGTATGTTGGCATAGTAAAGGGAATCTTCCGGACGATTACTACTGAAAACGATCTGATCGCTGTTAGGAATAAAACGGGGGTGGAGATCGTCATAAATATCATTGGTAATTCTCTGGAAGGTATTCCGGTTTGGGTTATAAAGAAACAGATCATTCTGCCCGTTTACATCAGCACTCATGACCGCCAGACGCCCATTATTATTGAAATCCATGGATTTGACCTGGTTGAAGCGGTTGAGGCTGATCGCCCGCTTACTCTTGGCACCAATATTATATAACCACAGATAGTTTCTGCCTTTGTCAAAACCTACGATGCCCAGTGTCTGGTTATTATTCCAGCTGAGCAGGGGGACTTCCGGGTCATAATCCTGGTCAATGACCTTGTAGCCTGAAGAATGGATGGTTCTGATCTTACCAGTTTTGGTGTTTTTGATCTTGACGTGGTAGCGGCCCTTATAATTTTCTGAATAAGCGAGGTAATTGCCATCAGGGCTGAAGGCGACCTGGTTGTAGCTGTACGATCTTCTGTTTTTCCTTCTCACCCGGTTTTCTTCCTGCGGGAACTGATAAGATTCACTCACCTGGGCCGCCATCTCACCATAGTAAGAGGCCCACTGCCGTAGAAAAAGGCGGTAGGGAATACCCAGGGTATTGACAATACTGCTTTCTTCGTTGCGGATAATACGGGTCAGGTTGAGGATGTTGGAGATACTGCTTTTTCCGTAGCGAACAGCGATAAAGTTCCATACTGACTGTCCGGCCAGGGCGGCCTCTTCTCCGGTAAGCTTACTGAGCTTTACGTTATTATCTTCCTGGAACTGCTCCCTGATAAAGTCATCCATCTCTATACTCCAGCCTTCGGCGATATAGCGCGCCGCACCCTGAATAAACCACTCCGGCAGGCTAAGCAGGTAAGCGCTCTGAAACATGTCGGTAAGGCTGCCGCCAAACATCATGTCGCTGATGAGCATTTCTGAGATTTTCTTGACCAGTTCGTCTTTGAACTCGCTCATTGTGCCCGGATAGGCTAGCTCCACCTGGGATTTGACAAAATCTGTTTGTCCACCAACGGTATATTTCTTTCCACCGACACCTACATTACTCTGCAGCAGGTCTTTGTTGGAGTTATACAGGAATATTTTGGTCTTGGAGTAAGGGGCATATCCAATAATATCAGTGATTCTTTCAAACTCTTTTTCCAGGAATTTAGCGGCGATAAGCGCATTCTCCTGCCCTTCCTCATAGAAATAAATATCAAAATTGTCTGAGCTGTAATAGCGCCAGTTAAAATTCTTGTACTGCACCCTGTTTTTACCAAACTGAGACTGATCTGACTGTGCAAAAGCCGGCAATACGATGAAAACCCACAGGACAAGCAGAGGGACGAATGTAAATCTGTTCATTTAGGTCTATACTGTATTATACAGATGATAAAATCTTTTTACGTCAATAGCTTCTTCAAGAGGCTTTTGCTCTAGTAGATGCTCAGTGAACTGACTGGCAAAATAAGGAGCGAGCGACACACCTTTCGTTCCTAAACCATTAAATATTGCCAATGGTTTATGTGTGGGATGTAGGCCAATAAAAGGCTTTCTGTCCCGGGTGGCAGGTCTGACACCAGCGATCTGGTCTACCACCTCATAACGAAACTTACACAATTTACCGATTTTTTCCTCCAAATATTTTTTACCTTTTTCGGTAGTCTGATAACTCAGGTCATCGTGGTCATAGGTTGAACCCACTTTGCTGTAAGCTCCCGTGGGAAGTACAAATATACCCCGGTTAAATACCACATCATGGGTAATCTCTGGTTTGATCAGTAATATTTCCCCTTTCACCGGACTAAAGGGAAGCCAGTTGAAATAGGGGTTCTGTGTTGCATCCGGGCCGTCGCAGTAGATCAGCGTTCGTGCCCGGAGACCATACAGGCTCACTGCATCCTGACCTAGCTGAATATCAATGCCTTCCACAGCCTGGGACAGATACAGATCCTGTTGCCGGAAAAAATTTCTGCTCGCTTCCAGGTAAAGCGGTACATCCAGGTAACCTGACTGCTTTAGCAGGATACCGCCCCAGGGGTCGTGCAATGCATCCGGAAACAGGCTTTTTGACGCCACTTTTTCAACGAAAGGAGCAAATGCTTTATTGTCAGCCTTGGTCAGCCAGTCATTTTGCTCCTCCTGCGAGATAAATGGACGGTATATAGGCTTGGGGTGCAGAAAGCTTTGACCGGTTCTGTTTTCTATATCCCGATAAAAATTTTGTAAATAAGGAAAAAGGTTTTCAGCCTGCCAGGTTTTGACCATCTGCCGCCCGGTAACCGGATTATAGAGCCCGGCTGCCGCCCAGGAAGATGTATGCTTTTTTTCCTGGTCTATGATCCTGAACTTAGCACCTTTGTCCAGAAGGTGCCATGCCAGCGTGGTGCCTGCTATACCTTGTCCTATGATCAGAAAATCTAAAAGCATATGAAAGCTTAGGTGGAATTGTGTAAAATAATGTACAAATTTGCTGTTATCATAAAATACCCCAACAAATAGGGCGCAAATATTTTATTCTTATAACAACCATACTTTTTAACCGAACCATTGTGAGATATATTCCAAATTTTTTAACCATCTGTAATCTGTTGAGTGGCTGTCTGGGCATTGTCTTTGTCTCAGAAGGCAATCTCAGTACAGGCGCCTACATGATTTGGTTGGCTGCAGTACTGGATTTTTTTGACGGACTGTCTGCCCGAGCGCTGAAAGCCCATTCCAATATTGGCGGCGAACTGGATTCACTGGCCGACATGGTAAGTTTCGGTGTTTTGCCGTCTTTCATCGTTTACGAGTTGCTTAAGCTATCCCTGCCGCCGGAACTGTTTTACCTATCATTTACAGCCTTCATTATCGCGGCCTTTTCTGCCATCCGACTGGCGATTTTCAATGTGGATACCAGGCAGACCAGCAGTTTTATCGGCTTACCTACACCGGCCAGTGCCCTTTTGTTTAGTGCACTGCCCTTGTCTGAAGTGCCTTTTGTCACTGCATTGCTGAATAATGCAATATTCCTTGTGCTGCTGACCATTCTGATCTCTTACCTGCTGGTTTCCAGGATAGAGCTGATGGCTTTCAAGTTTAAAAATTTTGGTTGGCACGACAACCGTTACAAATACAGCTTCATGCTGATTTCACTGGCACTGGTATTTGCGCTCAACATTCTGGCGATACCCATTGTCATTGTGCTTTACATTTTACTGTCAGTTTTTAAAAATACCCAGGCTCGCAGGGCTGCCAAATCATCCTGATTATTATTTTTGCAGGACTTAACAAATTTCTACCTATTATCTTTCACCATGAATTTCATCGCCAAAATCAATATCATGCCCAAACAGGAAATTCTTGACCCTCAGGGAAAAGCGGTCCGTCTTGGGCTTGGTAACCTGGGTCTGAACCAGATACAGGAGGTAAGAGTGGGCAAACACATCACACTGGAAGTGGTAGCCGATAGCCGGGAGGAAGCTGCCGAAAAAGTTGAACTGGCCTGCCAGAAGCTGCTGGCCAACCTGATTATGGAGAATTATGACTATCAGCTGGAAAATGCTGATTGAACCATAAAATATGGGGCTTGTTTCTTCGTAATGAACTTATAAATAGCCATAAGCGAAATGCTTAAGCCCTCTCATATTGTCTTTATTTTCTGCCTGTGGCTTTATGCTACTCTTGTGCACTCCCCAGCCGTTGCCCAGGCCCCTGCTGTGTTGTCTGATGGCACTTGGTATAAAATAGCGGTTACAAGCGATGGGGTTTACCGTCTCAGCGGAGATTTCCTGCAGGAGCAGGGAATCAGCCTCAGTGGGCTTAAACCTGAAAATGTGGGAATTTTTGGCTACGGTGGTGGCATGCTGCCCCAGCCTTTAGCTGAACCACGTTATGCAGATCTTCCTGAGATCGGCTTGTGGATTACCGGAGCAGAGGATGGCAGCTTTGATGCCGCAGATCAAATCATTTTTTATGCTCAGGGACCTGACCGGCAGGGATTTGAAGTAAGAGCGGATGGTCAGTATGCGCTTAATTACCAGAAAAACCTTTACGCCGATACTGCCTTTTATTTTCTGACCCTGGAGAAAGGAAGCTATCAGATGCCCGAAAGCAGGGAGTCGCTGCCCCCGTCCGGGGCTGTCATGAATACATTTGATGACTTCTGGATACACGAACTGGACGAGACCAATCTGTTAAAACCCGGTTCAGGACGGGAATGGTACGGAGAAAATTTTTTTAGCGGTGATCAACTCACTTTTGATATTGATGCAGAAGGACTGTCACCCCAGGGCACGCTACAGCTGTCGGTAGAGGTACTAGGCAGCACTACTGCATCCTCCGTTTTTGAGGTACTTCTCAACCGCCAATCGCTGGGAGAAATCAGTATAACGCCTATTCTGGGTGGTACATATACCGACAAGGGCAAGGAAGCCGTTTCCAGCTTTAACTTTCCTGCTAATGCGCTTAGCGATGATCTGCTGAATCTACAACTCAGGTACCGGGCATCCGAAGGCAGGGGACAGGCCTACCTGAACCGGCTGCTACTGCACTACCCACGACAACTTAGGCTATACGGAGGCCAAACGCATTTCCGAAGCCTGCAAAGTCTTTCCACCGCTAGTAGCGACTTTGTCATTGCATCCTCCAAAGAAGATCTGATCGTCTGGGATGTGACTGATCCAATCAAACCACTGGTGCAAGAAACCACCTTCCTGAACGGGTCGCTACGGTTTTCCTGCCCTACCGCTGGTCAGTTAAAGGAATTTGTGGTGTTTGACCGGGAAAAGCTGGAAGAACCGGAATGGCTGGGAACAGTAGCAAACCAGGACCTGAATTCGCTCCAGGTCCCTGACCTCCTGATTGTTTGCCCACCCCAGTTGAGCGAAGCAGCGAGAAGGCTGGCCACTCTCCGACGGGAACACGACAGGCTGGACGTTGAAGTCGCTACCACTGTTGAGATTTATAATCAATTTGCTTCCGGCAGGCAGGATGTCAGCGCAATCCGGAATTTTGTCAAAACGCTCTATGATCGTGATCCTGACAAATTCAAATACCTGCTCTTGCTGGGCAAAGCCTCCTATGACTATAAAGACAGGGTTGAAGACAACACTAACCTGGTGCCTACCTATCAGTCGCGTAATTCCGTTCACCCGATATACAGCTATCCATCTGATGATTATTATGCCTTTATGGAAGATGAGGAAGGTTATTGGGAAGAGTCCTTTCGGGGGGACCATAGCCTGGACATCGGCGTTGGACGTTTGCCGGTAAAAAATCTGCAGGAAGCAAATCAGGTAATAGACAAGCTTATTCATTATGCTTTGAGCGAGCGCAGCCTGGGTGACTGGAGAACCAAAGTCACATTTCTGGCTGATGATGGGGATAACGACCGTTACCAGCGCGACAGTGAGTTGCTTTCTGCTGATGTGCAGGAAAAATCTGCTGCTTTCAACAGCAACAAGATTTACCTGGATGCCTTTCCCCAGCAAAAATTTCCCAACCAGGAAATTGCACCTTCGGTAAATGAGGCCGTGGAAGACGCGATTGAAGCCGGAACGCTACTCTTTAATTATGTAGGGCATGGGAACGAACAGCGCCTGGCTGATGAAAATGTCCTCAATGTGGGCATGATAGAAGACTGGACAAACCTGGACCGCCTGCCATTTTTCGTGACGGCTACCTGTGAGTTTGGGCGGCATGATGACCCGGAGCGTATTTCGGGTGCAGAGCGCCTGGTACTCAACCCCCGGGGAGGAGCAGTAGGCATGGTGACTACTGCCCGGCCTGTTTTTTCCAACACCAATTACCTCCTCAACCAGGCTTTTTACCGCTTTGTCTTTGAGCAGCAGGACAATGATTTTTTGCGGATAGGGGATATTTTCCGGAAAACGAAAAATGCAGCCCTCAATGGGAGGGATAACCGCAATTTTGCATTACTGGCCGATCCCTCAATGCGCCTGTCTTACCCTCGCCACCAGCTAAGGATTGACAGTATATTGTCAGTAGACCGGCAACAGAAGCTGGATACCGTAGCTGCTCTAAGCCATCTGAGGTTGTACGGCAGCGTACTTGAAGGTATCGGTCAATCGGTGAAGGAGGATTTTGATGGAGAGCTGACTTTGGTATTGCATGACAAAGCGGTATCAGTGCAGACGCGTGGTAATGAGGGAACGGTGATGCAATTTAAGGAGCTGAACAACGTTATCCACCGGGGAAAGGCCAGTGTGAACCATGGCCTTTTCCAGATTGAACTAGTGGTACCTAAAAACATTAATTACCAGACTGCAGCCGGCAGGATCAGCCTGTATGCCAGGGCTAACGATCAGCTTACCGACGCCTTTGGCGGTACGGACAGCATTTATATCGGCGGCAGCCTGAGTCCGCTGCCTGAGGATGATGTTCCACCGGAGATCAGTCTTTTTATCAATGATACCACTTTTGTAAACGGTGGTCTGAGCGGAAATCAGCCAATTATGCTGGCACGGTTGTGGGACGAGCAGGGAATCAACCTTAGCCGGCAGCAGCTGGGGCAGGAAATCAGGGCTGAGCTCAGCCGGGTAGATGCAGGCGGAGGAATGAGTAGAGAATTAATACTAAATGATTTTTTTGTGACGGCGAAAGATGATCATCAGCGGGGCTTGATAGAATATCCACTGGGTAATATAGAAAATGGCAAATACCGGCTTACACTAAAAGCCTCGGATACCCATAACAACCCGGCAAGCGCCTCCATTGAGTTTGTCGTGAGCAGTAATGAAGAATTACTCGTTCAAAATTTTTACAATTTTCCCAATCCCTTTAATCAATCTACTACCTTTGTCCTGGAACATAACCTGGCTGGCGAGCCACTGCATGTTACATTCAGCTTATTTAACATTTTGGGAAAGGAAGTAATTTCTAAAGATTTGTTTTTTGAAAACGCGGCCGGCCGGTTGGAAATCCTGCGCTGGCAGCCGGAAAATCAGGCATCCGGAACCTGGGGACCAGGGGTCTACCTGGCAAAAATTCGTTTGAAAGCAAAGGAAAGCGGGCAGGAAGCTCAGCAAAACCTGAGAATTATTCTAACTAATTAATTATATTTAGCAATAGTAACAAAAACTATTCATGTTAAAGTTATTCAAAGCCACACTGCTACTATCTGCCGTACTCTTTAGCGGTATTCAAACCTATGGCCAATCTACGGTAATCCTGGGGCAGGAAGGAAACCGGGTGATTACCACCGGGGTCCCTTTTCTGGCCATCACGCCTGATGCCCGGGCTGGTGCTATGGGTGATGCCGGAGTGGCAACCCGCCCCGATGCTAATGCTACCTACTGGAATGCCGCCAAGCTGGCCTTTCTGGATTCTGATTTTGGCATTGCCGGTTCTTATACTCCCTGGCTATCCAAGGTGGTGAGTGATATGTCTATTTCATACCTTACCGGCTACAAAAAACTCAATGAAGAGCAGGCGCTGGCGCTTTCCATGCGTTATTTTGACCTGGGCGATATTCAACTCACCAACGAACAGGGAGACCTGTTGCAGCTGGTGAGTCCCCGCGAGTTTTCGCTGGCCGCGACTTACGCCATGCAACTGGGCGAAGGGTTTAGCATGGGCCTCACCGGTAGGTTTATTCATTCCAATCTTTTCGCGGGGACTACCTCAGGTGGTGGTGCCGGTGATGGCAAGCCTGGCATCAGTGCCGGAGTGGATGTAGGCGCGTATTACACCAAAGACGCGGTTCTGGCCGGAAGGCAGAGTAATATCTCTTTTGGAGCAGTGATCGCCAATATTGGCCCTAAGATCACCTACCTGGATGAAGACCAGGCCGACTTCCTTCCTACCACGCTTCGCCTGGGTACGGCCTATACGACCGCACTTGATCCTTATAACAAGCTGACTTTTGCCCTGGATGTAAGCAAACTAATGGTACCTACGCCTCCAATTTACGAGGTTGATGAAAATGATCAAATAGTAAGACAAGACCCAGATGATCCTAACAGTGCTCCGGTCATTGCCTCAGGTAAAGACCCTAACCGTGGCTTACTAGCCGGTATGTTTGGTTCATTTGGGGATGCTCCCGATGGCTTCAGCGAAGAGTTGAGCGAAATAATGCTCTCTTTTGGAATGGAGTACTGGTACAATGATCTGTTTGCGGTAAGGGGCGGCTACTATTACGAACACCAGGATAAAGGTGACCGCCGCTACTTCACCGCTGGTCTGGGACTTCGTTACCAGGTGTTCGGTGTAGATTTTGCTTACCTGTTGCCCCAGGGCGGAGCCGGCAGAAATCATCCCCTGCAGGAAACGTTAAGGGTGTCTTTACAATTTAATCTGGCGGGAGGGCCGCAGGAATCAGTGACGGAAGAAGGAAGGTAATGCATCAATTTCTT
>CAZFFW010000006.1:0-93207 GCA_964518125.1 uncultured Porifericola sp. | reverse complement strand
CGATTGGTGGGGTGTTGATGATCATTGGCTGGGCTTTGCTGTTCTGGGCAGTGGCGAGATCGCTCTGATTACCCCTGCTCATAAGCCTTACGCCCCAGGATGCTTCTACCGAGGGTGATCTCATCGGTATATTCCAGTTCGCTGCCGATGGGTACGCCGCGGGCAATGCTCGTGATCTTCACATCTTCACCTTTAAGTTTTTTGGTGATAAAGAAGGAAGTGGTATCACCTTCCATGGTAGAACTAAGGGCCAGGATGATCTCTTTTACCACGGAGTCGGCAGCTTTCACCCTGTCTATCAGCGATTGTACATGCAAATCGCCCGGGCCGATACCTTCAATCGGAGATATGACGCCTCCCAGCACATGGTAAAGCCCTCGGTACTGAGAAGTATTCTCGATAGCGATGAGGTCATTGGCATCTTCCACTACGCAGATGATACTACGGTCGCGGCGCTCGTTGGCGCAGATAGCACATTTTTCGGCATCGGAAATATTGTGACAGACCCGGCAATACTGCGTTTTGGTCCGCAGGTCGACCAGCGCATCGGCCAGGCTGCGGGTAGATTCTTCGTCTTCACGGAGGAGGTACAGCGCGAGGCGCAGGGCAGTTTTCTTCCCTATCCCCGGTAGCTTGGCGATCTCATTGACTGCGTCTTCAATTAATTTGGAAGGATATTCCATGCGGGCTAAAGCAGTAAAATAAATTTGGAAAATAAAGTCTATCGGATAACTGCCCCTATGCCGGCATCGCAGATGGCATCGCGCATAGGCTTAAGCTCTTCATAGGTTCCTTTCTTTACTGAGCATTTTCCTTTATAATGGATGATCATGGTACACTGCTCAGCCTGTTCAGGTGTATGTTCACAAACCTTGATCAGGGTATTGATTACATGGTCAAAAGTATTATAATCGTCATTCAGTACTATGAGGTCTTTTGCGCCAACGATTTCTTCCTTCTCCTCTTCGATGACCTGCTCCAGTACCTCGACTTCTTCTTCGTATGCGTATTTCATAGTTTTGAACGTATCCATTTAGCAAATTTAAAAAAAAAGCTCAACTTTGAGCCCCACTTACTCAACTATAACTCATGTCACCAGTATTAGTTTTAAGCGTCATCGGGGGATATTTCGTGGTTTTGCTACTGATATCCTACTTTACTTCTCGAGGGGCCACCACGCAGACATTTTTTACTGCCAACCGCTCCTCGCCCTGGTATCTGGTAGCTTTCGGCATGATCGGGGCTTCGCTTTCGGGCGTTACCTTTATCTCCGTACCCGGTGAGGTCGGCAATTCACAGTTTTCCTACTTCCAGGTAGTACTGGGCTATGTACCGGGATATGCCTTTATCGCGCTGGTGCTCATGCCGCTATACTATCGCCTCAACCTGGTGTCTATTTACGGTTATCTGGAGCGGCGGTTTGGCTTCTGGTCGTACAAAACAGGCGCTTTTTTCTTCCTGTTATCCCGCCTGATCGGTTCGGCTTTCCGGCTCTTTCTGGTGGCTGGAGTACTGCAGATCGCTCTTTTTGATAGTTTTGGCTTTCCCTTCTGGGCTACCGTTGCGGTTACTATCGTCCTGATCTGGCTGTACACTTTCCGGGGAGGGATCAAGACTATTGTCTGGACGGATACCCTGCAGACGGCTTTTATGCTGCTTTCGGTCGCCATCAGTATTTTTCTGATCGGGCAGGAACTGGACCTGTCGCTGGGAGAAATGATCGCCACGGTGGAGCAAAGGCAGATCTCCAAAATGTTTTTCTGGGATCTGGATAGTGCCAATAACTTCTTTAAGCAGTTCCTCTCCGGTGCTTTCATTGCCATCGTAATGACCGGCCTGGACCAGGATATGATGCAGAAGAACCTGACCTGTAAGAACCTGGGTGAGGCGCAGAAAAACATGAAGTGGTTTACCATCACCCTGGTGTTCGTTAACCTAATGTTCCTGACCATGGGCGCACTTTTGTTTCTGTACGCCGATGCCAAGGGTATCGCTATTCCTGAGCGTACCGATGATCTCTATCCCATGCTGGCTGTCAACCATTTTGCTACCTATGCCGGTATTATCTTCCTGCTGGGCATCGTAGCCGCTGCCTATTCCAGTGCGGATTCAGCCCTTACTGCCCTCACCACTTCCTTTTGTGTAGACTTTCTGGGCCTGGGTAACGACCGGGCAGAAACCCGCGTCGAAATAGGGAAGGACATTGACAAAGCTGTAAGAATGCGGGTTCACGTCATGTTCTCTTTTCTGCTCTTTCTGGTCATCCTGATCTTCAATGCCATCAACGATCAGAGTGTGATCGTGGCGGTATTCAAAGTGGCCGGCTATACCTACGGTCCGCTGCTGGGCTTGTATTCCTACGGATTATACACCCAGTTCAAGGCGACCGACCGATTTGTGCCTTTCGTATGTATAGCGGCTCCGCTGGTCAGTTTTCTCCTGGATATTAATTCAGCCGCCTGGTTTAACGGCTTTCAGTTTGGTTTCTTTATCCTGATCGTCAACGGGGCGCTGACCTTCCTGGGTCTGCTGCTGATCAGCAAGGGAAGCGTAGAAAAAGAGCAAATGGAAAATGCTAGCGGGCGTTGAGTCGCTGCTGCTGATGCAGTTTCCAGATCGCCAGTTCCCGGTTGGAATAAAGTATCCTGAAGGTTTCCAGGTCTTTCAGTAAGATTGCGTCCTTGTTCATGTACTGGAAAATCTGGGCTATAATATCCCGAGCCTGTGGTTTGATATAGTAATATACAAACTGGTCTACCTTACGGGGCGTAACCAGGTTGGCGTTCTTGAGGTAACGCAGGTGCCGGGAGGTTTTGGTCTGGGTAAAGTCAAGGATATGTTCCAGATCTGTGATACACATTTCTTCTTCCATGTGCAGCAGGAAAAGGATTCTGACCCTTGCCTCATCAGAAAAGGCTTTGAAAAGTTCCAGGCCGAAGGCCAGGCTGAAGTTTTTTACGCGCATGTCAGGAATTTCAGGTTGAGCATTGCTTTATTTGACTGTTCTCTATTACAAAATAAAGACACAGAACGAGTATTTTCTGCATCTGAACTATTAATATTGATTTTCTGTGACTATTTTAGTAAAACTATCGTTGAGCATACAAATTGAAATCTAAGCTGGTTTGAAGGATACAGGTAAAATATTAGTGGTAATGGCTTGTGCGTTTTTCCTCCTGTCTTTTGCAAGCGGGGAAGTCAGGGCGCAGGGCAGCAGCAGTGTGATACAACTTTCGGGTCTGGTACTCGGCGAAGACAGTACCGCTGCGCTGGCCGGAGCCAATATCTACGTGCCTGCCGCGGGAAGGGGTACTTCTACCAATCAGTATGGCTACTTTTCATTACCGGTACTGGCTGGCGATAGTGTGGTGATCAGCTCTATCGGATACAAAAAGCAGTACTTCATGGTACCTGAAAGACAGCGTGAAGGTCTGACCATCGTGGTAGAGTTACAGATGGATACCACTTACCTGCCCGGCGTGACGGTTTTTCCTTTTCCTACCGAAGAGATTTTCAAAGAGGCTGTACTGGCACTGCAGCTACCTGACCAGGGGCAGTATGATAATATGTACGAAAACCTGAACGAAGACCTGCTGGCCCGTATGTTTGAAGCCATGCCGATGGATGGCAGCATGAACCACCGCTGGTTCATGGACCAGCGCTTCAACCAGTTGCAGTATGGTTCCGGTCCCCGGCCCAACCCCCTGCTGAACCCCTTTGCCTGGGCAGAATTTATCAAATCACTGAAGCGGGGAGATTTCAAAAAGGATAAGTAAAAGCTTTTCTGAAGTTCCTTAATACAGGCTAAACGTACTTTAATGCATTTTCCAGCTGCTATTTTTTTGTTTAGCGGCAGCTCATTTCATAAAAAAACGGCCCTCCAATTTATCTTTCCAATAGAATAGCTAATTTTGGACCTTGTTCAGCAAGCGGTACAAACTGAGTTAGCTTGATTTCATGGAAAATTATCTTCTTTCCCTTTTGATTTTCATACCGCTGGCAGCAGCACTACTTCTCCTCTTAGTGCCTGCAAAGTACCATAAGGTATTCAAGATCGTCACACTACTGGCCACCATGCTTCAATTAAGCGTGGGCATATACGCCTACACGCTGTTTGAGAATAGCCCCTCTACCGCAGCAATGGAGGATAAGCCACAACTGGTAGCGATGCAGCTAGTGGAGGAAGCAGAATGGATACAACTGAAGCTGGGAAGCATGGGGCAGATGTCCATAGATTACCTGTTGGGTGTAGACGGTCTGAGTATCAGCCTGGTATTGCTGGCAGTATTTATCATGACGATAGGCGCTATCTCTTCCTGGACGATTCACCACAATGTCAAAGGCTACTTTTTGCTGTATCTACTGCTAAGCGCCTCGGTAGTTGGCTGTTTTATCGCCCTGGACTTTTTCCTTTTCTACCTCTTCTTTGAGTTTATGCTGCTGCCCATGTATTTCCTGATCGGGATGTGGGGTGGGCCACGCAGAGAGTATGCCTCCATCAAGTTTTTTCTCTATACCCTGCTCGGTTCTATTTTTATCCTGATCGTAATGATCGCCCTCTACGTCAGCGTCATTGATCCTGTAGAGACGGCACTATCCCTGGGGCTGGCTGCCAGCCCCTCCTCGCTTACCCCTGAGATCATCGCACAGGTACAGCAGATGCTTCAGGACGGACTGATAGATCCCCAAAATATAGTCCGGACCTTCAGTATGCTAGCCATGACTGATAGCGGCAATTTTATACCGGGTACTGTGCTTGATATCCTGAGCCAGGCCAGCCTGATGGGGGTATCCGCGCGGTTGCTGGCCTTCCTGGGGCTGCTTATCGGATTTGCCGTGAAGCTGCCGGCAGTGCCACTGCATACCTGGCTGCCCGATGCCCACGTAGAAGCGCCTACGCCCATATCCGTCATCCTGGCAGGCATACTGCTGAAGATTGGTGGCTACGGCATTCTACGTACCGCTTACAGTATTTTTCCCGAAGGGGCCATTTACTATGCCTGGTGGATAGGCCTGTTTGGAGTCATTGCCATCATTTACGGTGCCATGAATGCCCTGGCCATGAAAGATCTTAAGAAACTGATCGCCTATTCCTCGGTATCGCATATGGGCTTCGTACTACTGGGGCTGGCCTCGCTCACCTCCGAAGGAGTGAGTGGTAGCCTTTTCCAGATGTTCAGCCACGGTCTGATCTCTGCCATGCTCTTCCTGATCGCTGGTGTCATCTACGACCGTACCCACGACCGGATGATCGCCCACTACGGGGGCCTCACTGCTCGTATGCCGTATTTTACCGGTCTGGTCGTGATCGCCTTTTTCGCCTCACTGGGGCTACCCGGTTTTTCCGGTTTTGTGGCAGAAGTAATGGTCTTTCTGGGAGCTTTCAATTCGGCTACCCTGAATGAACTGCTACCCCGGTGGATGCCTATCCTGGCGACGCTCGGCCTTATACTGGCAGCAGCCTACTATCTCTGGACATTGCAGCGTATGTTTTTTGGCACCTATTACGTCCGCAATACCGACTGGACAGCCAAACTCAAAGATCTGAGCATCAGAGAATACCTGATGCTGGTGCCGCTGGCACTGGCCACGCTGGCTTTTGGCATCCATCCCCAGGCTTTTATCAGCATGGTGGATACAACTGTCAGCAGCTTTGTTTACTTCGTGAACACAAACGGGCAGGAAAACCTGCAACTTATCTTCAGATAACCTTGACCTGTGCAGCCAACGATAGATACTGACATACTGGGGCAGAAACTTGCGGAAATCACCGGTAGCCTCCGCTGGCTACTGCCTGAAGCAGTACTGGCCGGCCTGCTGATCCTGCTGCTACTTACCGACCTGATCGCCGGGAAGAGAGGCGCTTACTGGCTGGTCAGCATTGCTGTGATCGGCTTGCTGCTGCACCTGCTGGCTTTAGCAGACCAGGCTGTTAAACTGGCACTGACGCAACAGCCTCCTTTGCTCCTGGGTATGCTGCGGGTGGATGGCCCTTCTGTCTTTTTCAGGGCGCTGTTCTCACTGGGAGGGCTGCTGGCAGTGCTGATGGGCATACGCTACCGAAGTGCAGGAGGCATGCTCGGTGGTGTAGCTTTCCGTGGGCTGGGTGAGTTTTATGTGATTCTCTGCGGCCTGCTGCTGGGCGCATCGCTGATGGCCATGTCGGTCAACCTGCTGATGCTGTACCTGGCTATTGAAATCGTATCCATCAGTGCTTATATCCTGACCAACTTCAATTTTGATAAAAAAAGTGCTGAAGCAGGTATCAAATACCTTCTGTTTGGCGGTGTAGCTTCAGGACTGATGTTGTACGGTATGTCATTGCTCTACGGTTTCAGCGGTACGCTGCTGCTGGACAGCACCATGGCTGCTGGTGTGGGGCAGGTTCCCCAGGTGGCAGTCATTGTAGCCCTGGTTCTGCTGGCAGTTGGCCTGCTGTTCAAACTATCTGCAGTCCCTTTTCACATCTGGGCACCGGATATTTATGAAGGAGCCCCTACGCCCATCGTAGCAGTTTTCTCGGTAGTACCCAAGATAGCTGGCATTTCAATTACGCTCCGTTTTGTACTTTTTCTACAGACGCTGAGTCTGCAGCTACCCTGGCTGGACTGGCAGTGGGTAGTATCCGCTATCGCCATTGTCACCATTGTGGTAGGTAACTTCGCGGCGATTTCGCAGCGCAATGCCAAGCGCATGATGGCCTATTCTTCAATCGCGCATTCCGGTTTCCTGCTGATAGGAGTGGTAGCTTACTCAGATTATGGTACAGGCAGCGTCATGTTTTATGCGGGAATCTACCTGATAATGAATTTTGCTGCCTTTCTGTTGATCAAAATGGTCAGCCGGGAGACCGGTCGTGAATATATTGCAGAATATAAAGGACTGGGGCAGCAATATCCCCTGATCGGTGTGCTGATGCTGTTGGTGATGCTTGCCCTTACGGGGCTGCCACCAACGGCTGGCTTTACTGCTAAGTTCCTGATATTTTCTGCACTCTGGGAAACATATCAGGCATCGGGTAGCACTATTATGGCTTTGCTTTTGTTGATAGGTTTGCTCAATACTGTAGTATCATTATTCTACTATCTGAAGATACCTTATTATATGTTCTTCAAAGAAAAAAGTGATGATACTGATTTAATGAAAGCGCCAGATAACAGGTTGAAAAATGTGGCGGTAGAGGTCGGAACAGGCGAAACCATACTGGCTACTGTACTGGTTCTGCCCCTGATATTGCTGTTCTTCAAAGCAGACTGGTTACTGGAACTGATAAATTTAATTCATTTTTGACCGTAGGTTTCGTATTTTAACATAAAGCTCAAAATCGTCTGTTATGACTGATATTATCAAACACGAGTGTGGAATTGCGATGATTCGGCTGCGCAAGCCCCTTCAGTATTATATTGACAAGTATGGCACCCCGCTCTACGGCGTCAATAAGCTGTATTTACTGATGGAAAAGCAGCACAATCGTGGACAGGACGGGGTAGGTGTGGCAAATATCAAGATTGATGTAGACGCAGGCTCGCGTTATATCAGCCGTTACCGCTCAGTTTCAGAAAGGCCTATCGCTGATATTTTTAAGAAAATCAACAAAAAATTTAAGAAGGCCAAAAAGCAGTACGGCAGCGAAAAGCTGAAGGACGCGAAATGGCTGCAGAAAAACGTAGCGTTTACCGGAGAGCTGTGGCTTGGTCACCTGCGCTACGGTACCCATGGCAAGAATGCCATAGAATACTGCCATCCTATGCTTCGGCAAAATAACTGGCGCAGCCGTAACCTGGTAGTAGCCGGTAATTTTAACATGACCAACGTGGATGAACTGTTTGACATACTCGTCAAACTGGGCCAGCACCCCAAAGAAAAAGCAGATACCATCACGGTAATGGAGAAGATCGGGCACTTCCTGGACCAGGAAAACCAGGAGCTCTTTGACCAGTACAAGTTTACCCATACCAACCAGCAGGTCACCGAGATCATTGAAAATACGCTCAACCTGCAGCGGGTATTGCAGCGCTCCTGCAAGGATTTTGACGGTGGCTATGCCATGGCCGGACTGATCGGCAGCGGTTCTTCTTTTGTCGCCCGCGATCCGGCAGGTATTCGTCCTGCCTACTACTATGCCGACGATGAGGTAGTAGTGGTAGCCTCAGAAAAACCAGCGATCAAAACAGCCTTCAACGTTCCCTACGATAGTATCAAAGAAATTGAACCGGCGCATGCGCTGATCATTGACAAGCAGGGTAACTACAGCGAGAAACAGTTTATTGAGAAGCTGGAAAAGCGCTCCTGCAGCTTTGAACGCATCTACTTCTCACGCGGCTCTGACCCCAATATCTACCATGAGCGCAAGAAGCTCGGTCAGTTGCTGATTCCCCAGATACTGAAAAGTATAGATTACGACCTGCAGAATACTGTATTTTCCTACATCCCCAATAGCGCAGAAACTTCCTTCCTGGGCATACTGCAGGGGCTGGAAGACCACCTCAGCAATGAGCGTATCATGGCCATCCGGGATGCCAAAAAGAAAGGTGCGGATATAGATGAGGCTTACATCACCCGCCTGCTGTCTTTCCGCCCAAGGGTAGAAAAACTGGTGGTCAAAGATGCCAAACTTCGGACTTTTATCACGGATGATGCGCATCGCAACGACCTGGTAGCACATGTGTATGATACCACTTATGAGGTGATCAAAAAAGGCGTGGATAATATTGTGGTGGTGGACGACTCCATCGTGAGAGGGACTACGCTGGAAAAGAGTATCCTGCGTATGCTGGATCGCCTGGAGCCAAAAAAGATCGTTATCGCTTCATCAGCGCCACAGATCCGTTTTCCTGACTGTTATGGTATTGACATGTCCAAGATGTATGACTTTGTTGCCTTCCGTGCAGTACTGGAATTACTCAAGGAGGCAAAAATGGAGAACCTTATTGATGATGTGTACGAAAAGTGCGTAAAAGAAGGGCAGGTAGTGGGGGCTCCCAATTTCGTCCAGGAGTTGTACGAGCCTTTCAGCTATGAACAGGTTTCTGAGATGATTGGCAAAATTGTTCGTCCTTCTGACCTGAAAGCCGATATGGAGATTGTGTACCAGACCGTAGACAACCTGCACAAGGCCTGTCCTGATCATAAAGGAGACTGGTATTTTACCGGTAATTTTCCTACTCCGGGAGGAAATAAGGTAGTCAATAAAGCTTTTGTAAACTTTATGGAAGGAAAAGTAATAAGGGCTTACTAAACGAAGCGATGTTTTTTTAAATTGAGCCATTTCCTTAGCGGGAGGTGGCTTTTTTTTATTGGTAAGCACTTCTTCCGTGCAGCAGTTCTGACTCCTTTTCAGCTATGAAACACATCGGCCGTTACCTCTTGATTGCTTTATTTGCCCTGGCTTTCTCCTCCTGCGAGTGGTTCAGGAAATCTCCTCCCAATGTGCTGTTCATCATGATTGATGATCTGGGCTACAAAGATACCGGCGTATATGGCAGCAATTATTACGAAACACCCAATATAGACCAACTGGCTTCGCAGGGCATGCTTTTTACCCAGGCCTACGCTTCGGCAGCCAACTGTGCGCCCAGCCGGGCTACCTTTATGAGCGGCCTTTACCATCCCTGGCATGGGATTTATACGGTAGCCTCTTCAGAGCGGGGGGCGGCTAAAGACCGGAAGATCATCCCAACCCCCAATACCGAGACGCTGGCTGATTCTTTGTTTACGCTGGCAGAGTTTTTCCGGGAGCAGGACTACCGTACCGCCCACTTTGGCAAATGGCACCTGGGCGAAGACCCACGGACCCAGGGCTTTGATGTCAATGTAGCGGGCAGCCACAGGGGAAATCCCGGCAGAGATGGCTACTTCAGTCCCTACAATGTAGAACCCCTGGAGGATGGACCGGCAGGGGAGTACCTTACCGACCGGCTCACTGATGAAGCGATACGTTTCTTGCAGGCAAAGCAGGACTCTTCTTTTTTCCTCTACATGCCCTACTACACTGTGCATACGCCGCTGCAGGGAAAGGAAGCCCTGATCAGGAAATACCGGGAAAAAGGAGGTGATTCCCTGCAAAACAATGCCGTATATGCCGCTATGGTGGAAGCGATGGATCAGAACATAGGCAGGTTGCTCTCTGCCCTGGACAGTCTGGGCCTGGCGGAAAATACGCTGGTGGTCTTTACCTCTGACAACGGTGGGATACGGGCAGTCTCTTCGCAGGAGCCGCTACGAGCGGGAAAAGGCTCTTACTACGAAGGAGGCATACGCGTGCCGCTAATCGTACGCTGGCCCGGACAGGTAGCGGCTGGTACCCAGTCCGCAGTACCGGTTAGTAATCTGGATTTTTTTCCCACCTTTCAGGAAATAATGACTGCTGCCGATGCTGATGAGGCCCTGGATGGACAGAGCCTGCTACCCATCCTGAAGCAGGAGGGAGACTTTACCGAAAGGCCGCTTTTCTGGCACTTTCCCATTTATCTGCAGGCTTATGATACCCTCCAAGATGATGGCCGTGATCCACTCTTCCGTACCCGTCCCGGCTCGGTAGTACGACAGGGCAAGTGGAAGTTGCATGAATACTTTGAGGATGGAGGCCTGGAACTCTACAACCTGGAAGAAGACATCGGAGAAAGAAACAATCTCGCCGAAGAAATGCCTGAAAAAACGCAGGAAATGTACAGGATACTGGAAGAATGGCGTGAAAGTACGCAGGCACCAGTACCAATTGAGCCGAATCCCGCTTATATGGGTGGCGAGTAAATCAGTTTAGGCTGATTCACCTTCTACGTTTACCAGCTTGTTTTTATGTGTGATGATGAGAACTGTGGCTGCCATATATGCGCCAATGCAAAAATGGAAATACCTTATCCGGATTCTATCCTAACTGCATATGCTGTTGTGTCCAGCGTTCAATATCTTCGGAGTAATGCGTGATGAGCAGCAGGGTCTTGTCTTTGTCCAGGTAGTTTTGCAGGTATTCGCTGACCTTCGCCTTGTGTTGCGGATCCAGAAATTGAAAAGGCTCATCCAGTAAGATCAGCTCCTTTTTCGTCAGGAAGCATTTGAGTAGCAGCACCAGCTGTAGCTGACCGGAAGATAGTTGTCGCACCGGTAAGTTGACCCAGTTCCCAGCCTGAAAAAAATCCAACAGCTGCTGCATAGCTTCTTCATCAAGCTGGGGCTGTTTGTCCCGGATAAAATCAATCGCTTTTTCCCTGATATATTTAGGATTGAGATAACTGAGGACTTCAGGTCCCAGGTAGTGTATTCTCTCCTTGATATCCCAGATGGATTCGCCGCTTCCCCGGCGTTTGCCGAACAGACTAACCTCCTGGCTGTAGGCCATCGGATGGTCGGCATTGATCAGGCTAAAGAGCGTAGTTTTTCCTGATCCGTTCGGGCCGGTAAGCGCCCAGCGTTCACCCTGTCTCACCGTCCAGTTAAAATCATTGAATATAATTTTTTCTCCGTATTGTATGCATAGCTTGTTAATCTCTATCACAGGGGGAGCGGAGTCCATGAGAGGGCTATCCTGCAAGGGCTTTGGCTCATGAGCAGTGCCTGGGGCTTGGTCAGGATGCTGTATTGCTTCCTGGCTTAGGATGCGGAAATTTTTCAGGGTCAACCGGCGATTGATGACTTTGGGTAAATCGTGATAGTGGTCGGTAAGCACCAGTACCAGGCCATGGTACTTTACTACATAGTCCAGAAAGTGGCTAAAATCAATACGGCTTTGATCATCCAGGCCTTCAAAGGGGTAGTCCAGTAACAATAGCCGGGGAGACTTTTCCAGTAGATGTTTGATAATCAGTACCTTTTTGATCTGCCCGTTGGAGAGACGGGTAAGTGGTAATGCCAACAAAGCGTCTATACTCAGGCTTTCGGGCAGTTTCAGTTTTTTTAGTTGAGGTAATCGTGGGCCAAAGACCTCTTCTACATTGGGGATGTCTTCATTGAACGAACCATAGTAGCGTTGCTGGTAAAATACACCTTCATGCCGGCGAAGCAGCTGATGGCCTGCATGCGCCGGAACATATTGTATCTTTTCGTGCAAAGCCTTAAAATACCCATCCCAGTCTTGCTCGCGAATAAAATCATACGTTACCTTACCCTGAGAGCGCTGTAGTTTTCCGGCCAGCAGTTCCAGGAGCAGGCTTTTCCCGCTGCCATTTTCTCCACTGATAACCCAGTGTTCGCCGGCACGAATCGTCCAGTTAAAATCCTGGAAGAGTTGCTGTCCATATTTGATGGCCGTAACATGCTGAATTGAGATCATCTGGCGAAAATAAGGAGATGAACGGTATAAAAACTAGTCGTCCGAAAGTTAGATTCTAATAATTCGCTGCCCTAAAATGGGAAGCCCACAACATTGGAAAAAAATCAAGCTCAGCGAAGAAATCCCCGAAAAAACACAGGAAATGTACAAGTTGCTGGAAGACTGGCGTAAAAGGCTGAGCAAGCCCGGCACCTGCAGGAGGCGAATCCTGCCTATGGGCAGCACTAACGAGTACACTTCTGGGCAATCAGACGGTCAGCTCCAGCAGGTTTCCGTCCGGGTCCATGACCTGACTTTCGTAGTAGCCATCGCCGGTAGTGCGGGGGCCATCCAGCTTAGGGTAGCCATCTGCTACCAGCTGCCGGGTGAGTTCGTCTACCGCTTCCCTGCTGCCCAGGCTGAATGCCAGGTGGGTGAAGCCCCGCTGAAATACCCGTTCTCCCTCATCGTACACCTCAGGTCTCTTCATGATTTCCAGGCGTGCACCTCCTTCAAAACTCAGGAAATACGTTTCCAACTGCTTGGTCGGGTTATGGTACTTTTCGTTACTGCGGGCGCCAAAGTATTTGATGTAAAAGTCTCGGCTTCGTTCCAGGTCCTGCGTCCATAGGGCCAGGTGTTCTATTCTGATCGGCATAAGTGTGCTGAAATTAGAAGTTAAACCAGGTTTTTCTCAGGCCAGGTTAAATGCGCCACGGTACTGCTTGGCCTTTTTCACATGAGCGAGGTGGTGATTACTGTGCCAGGCATACATGCCCAGGGCTTCCTGGAGAGTAAATGCCTTGCCGTGCTCGGGATGTACAAAAGTACGCGTATAGTCTTCTTGGCTCATTTGCCGGAGCAGGTAAGCCCATTTCTGGTGCAGGCCTTCCAGCAGGTGCAGTGACCATTGGATGGGTGCCTGCATATCAGGAAGCTTTGCCCAGCGATCCTCAAAATACGGGCGAATGGTAGGGTTTTCTTCCGTCAGCGCCAGCTTAAACCTGATGAAACAGTTCATGTGGCTGTCGGCGCAGTGATGTACTACCTGCCTGATATTCCAACCCTCCGGGCGGTAGGGCCAGGCAAGTTGCAGGTCCGAGAGTCCCTGTACTTCAGCAATCAGCAGTTGCGGAAAAGCGGCGATATCCGCTATCCACTGCTGAAGGTGCTCCCCCTTGATGTCCTGAGGCAGCTGAAATGTGCCAATGGGATAGCGTAAATTTTGGTTAGATTGGGTCATATTAGCTGTAACTATGTGATGTTTGAATTGCCATGAACCAGGTGAAATTGAACAAACTGGCAGAAGCATAAGGACGCATCTGTCGGCGTAAATTAGTAATAATTGCTAGTTTTAGTAAATTAGAATTTTCCGTAAGCTGCATTACTTTCAAATTACTATCCAGATGACCTACAATTCTCTCATCAGATTTTGCCTACTAGTCTTACTTCCTCTCGGGCTGATGCACTGTACCTCTGCTACTGAGCCTGAAGAAGATACCAAACCTACTAACTTTGTTTTTATCCTGGTAGATGACCTGGGTTGGACGGATATTGGCGCCTTCGGCAGCATTTTTTATGAAACGCCCAATATCGACCGGCTGGCGGATAGCGGCATGAAATTCACCAATGGCTACGCAGCCTGCCCGGTATGCTCACCTACCCGGGCCAGCATCATGACGGGCAAGTATCCCGCTCGCATAGATGCTACTGACTGGTTCGGCGCACCCCAGCCTGATAGTGTGGAGAAACACTGGACGCGCGATAAGCCGCTGCTGCCCGCTCCTTACAAGGAATATATGGAACCGGAGGAAAAGACTATTGCCGAAACGCTCAAAGAGCACGGCTACGCTACGTTTTTCGCTGGCAAGTGGCACCTGGGGCCAGATGAGCCTTACTACCCCAAGCAGCAGGGCTTTGACATCAACATCGGTGGATACCACCGGGGCGGCCCTTACACCGGAAACCAGTATTTCTCACCCTACGACAATCCTAAAATGGAGAACGGTCCGGAGGGTGAGCACCTGCCCGATCGACTGGCGATGGAAACGGCTAACTTTATTGAACAGCACAAGGATACGGCCTTTCTCGCTTATCTTTCCTTTTACTCTGTGCATACCCCTTTGCAGTCACGGCCGGACCTGGAGCAGAAGTACCAGGCTAAAAAGGACAGCCTAGGTCTTGAAGATCAGTGGGGAACGGAAGGTGAGCGTGAAGTGCGGCTGGTACAGTGCCATCCCGTCTATGCCGGTATGATAGAAGCGATGGACCAGGCAGTAGGTAAAGTACTGGATCAGTTGGAAGCTTCCGGAGTCGCTGATAATACAGTGGTAATTTTTATGTCGGATAACGGGGGACTGTCTACCTCAGAGGGGCATCCCACCTCTAATTTACCTTTACGTGGTGGTAAAGGCTGGTTGTACGAGGGGGGTATCCGCGAGCCGCTGATCGTCCGCTGGCCAGGCAAAACACAGCCGGGCAGTGTGAGTGAAGTAGCGGTAGTGAGCACTGATTTTTATCCCAGTATGCTGGAAATGGCCGGCCTTCCCATGCAGCCGCAGCAGCATATGGATGGAAAAAGTATGACTGCCGTACTACAGGGCAGTACGGAGCAGGTGCACGAAGCGATCTTCTGGCACTACCCGCACTATGGTAATCAGGGGGGCTCCCCCGGCTCCGCCATGCGGCAGGGCGAATGGAAACTTATCCACTGGTATGAGGATGATCGCTATGAGTTGTTTAACCTGGCCGAAGATATCGGGGAGCAGGTCAATGTGGCAGAGCAATATCCTGAGCGGGTAGAGTCAATGAGCGCAGCGCTGGAAAACTGGCTCAGAGAGGTGGATGGCAAACTGCCTTCACCTAATCCTAAGGCCGCTCAGGCCAGATTGTAGCAGGAAGTAGCATTTTTCATGATCATTTAACAAAGCTGCTCAGGAAAAGCTACAGATAGTAGCCATCTTTGCGGCTTGTTATTTTAGAACGAAAACTTTGGTAAAATTTATTTCCGCTAATTCTTAAACTCAATGCAGTAAAACTTTGCCAAAGTTCACCAACCAAACCAAGATGAAAAAAAGAGTAGCTATTGACATGGATGAAGTGATGGCCGATGCCATCAGTAAGCTCATCCGCCTTTATGAGACCGAATACCAGCAGAAAGTAGACCGGGAGCGACTGCCAGGCTGCTACCTGGAAGAAATACTGCCCGAAGCACACAAAGGCTGTATCCGGGAATTTCTCTTCCGGGAAGATTTCTTCAAAGACCTGGAGGTAATGCCCGACAGCCAGGAAGTCATCCGGGCGATGCATGACCGCTATGAGATTTTCATCGTGACTGCTGCGATGGAATTTCCTGATTCGTTGGCACACAAATACCGCTGGCTGCAGGAGCATTTCCCTTTCCTTCACTGGAAAAACTTCGTCTTCTGCGGTGACAAAAGTATTATCCATGCTGATTATCTTATAGATGACCATGCTAAAAACCTGCTTCCGTTTTCAGGAGAACCTATTATGTACACCTCTCCGCACAACATGAAAGATGAGCGTTTCAGAAGAGTGAACAACTGGAAAGAAGTCGCTGATATCTTTCTTTAAAGGGCTTAAGAAGCATTTTTGTAGGACAGGTATAGCTGTTTTGTTCTGTTTTGCGTAAACAATGGGAAGTTAATTCACTTCTTAAACAAGATATAAACTTAATTTTTTCAACTATGCAGCGAACAAGACAAGGTAGTGATGGATACACCACCCAGCCTACACCTGATCTCAGATGGGTAGACCAACTGGCCGATCTGATGGACAGCCGTTTCAGCCTTCCGGGCACCAGATTCCGTTTTGGCCTTGACCCTATACTAGGCTTGATTCCGGGTGTAGGTGATGCTGTGAGTCTGGCTATCTCCGGACTCCTGATCAGCTATATGTACCGTCAGGGTGCCAGCCGTAAAGCCCTGATCAAAATGATTGGTAATGTACTCCTGGATGCCATCATAGGCAGTATTCCGATATTGGGTAACATCTTTGACTTTGCTTATAAAGCCAACGATCGTAACATCCGCATCATGAAAGAGCACTACCAGCAGGGTAAGCACCAGGGTAGTGGTACCGGTACCCTGATACTCATCGGTGTGCTGATCTTCACTTTCATCGGGCTGATCATCTGGGGAACCTGGGAACTGGTAGAATGGCTGTTTGACTACGCGCAGACTGTATTCTGAAGCGAGTAGGAGCGGCATATAAACAAGTCTACGGCTAGGCTGTTCTATAAGTGTAACTGAAATTTTTTTAACTGAAAAATATAGAACATGGATCATAAAGACAGAAAAGTGACTAAGAACAACGAAATTTCTCAGGCACTGAAAAAAATAACCTACGGATTTTATATAGTCTCCTCCAAAAAAGATAGTGCAGAGATGTCCACCCGGGACAAGGACTTTATTGCTGCAGGTACTGTTAGCTGGATCAGCCAGGGTTCTTTTGAACCACCCCTGATCACAGCGGCTATTAAAAAACAGTCTGACTTGCACGAAACCATTGAGAAAAGCCGTGTCTTTAACATCAATATTGTAGGCAAGAATGACAAAGATATGCTGTCTAAATTTGCCAAGGATACTACAATAGAGGGCAGTAAGCTAAACGGATACAACTTCAGCGAAGGGGAAAACGGCGTACCGGTACTGGATGATGTACCTGCCTACCTGGAGTGTAAAGTGCAAAAAGACGTAACCCTTGGGGATCATAGTATCTTTGTAGCAGAAGTTACCGGCGGTGGTACCCGAGATGCAGACGCTGTACCCCTGGTAGAGTGGGAGACTAACCTCCACTACGGAGGATAAAAAAACGGGGCTCATTTGAGCCCCGTTTTTCGTATATACCATGTCACTTCATAAACTACTTTAAGGGAAGCTGACCAATAGTAGCACTGGGTAATTTCTGGCCTCTTTCGGTCGCTGACTTTTGTTCCTGATCCTCAGTGCTGTTTACTTTTTCAATTTTTTGAATAGGGGCTACAGGCTCAGGCTTTACGACTTCTGCCTCTTCTTTTTCCACCTGTGCAACAGGGCTTGCTTTCTGTACAGGAGCTTCTTCTGCAACATCTTCTACTTCTTCCTCCTGGGCTTCAGCTACGGTAGCAGTCTGGGGAACTGGCTGGTTTTCCGGTTTCTTCTGGACGACTTTAGCCGTTTGAGTAGTGCTTACCGGAAGTACTTCTTTCTTTTCTTCCTTTTTAATCTCACGGTTCTCAGCTACCATACTTTCCTGCTCCATCTCTTCCTGCTGATCAACAGCGCTGTCAGGCTCAGATGTCTTTGCTTCGTTCTGGTCTTTGGTACTTACTTTTGCGGGCGTCTGTGGTTTGTCCTCTTTGAAGACGCTTCTGCGTGTTTGCTCGTTTCCCTCTTTTTCAAATTTGGATACCAGGTTGAAATCTTTGTCAATCAGTTTGTCAAAGGCGAAGAATGAAAAAAGAAACAAAACTGTTACAGCTGCGGCGGCACGGAAAATCTTGATCTGAGCAGCACTGAACCGGGGTTCTTTGGGCTTTACACTTTCGGTAAGCTTACCTTTGAGCTTTTTGATCAACAGCTTATAGTTTTCAGGTTCGTCAGTTTGTATATAACTGATCATGGCCTCTGAGCAGTGGGCACAATGCTTCAGATGGGTCTCTACTTCTGCCATTTCCTGGGGCTTAAGCTGATCATGTAGGTATTTGCGCATTCTGGATCTTGATAGATGTGCGCTGAACTCTGTGGTTTTGTATTCCTTGCTCATTGAGTAAAAATTTTCTGGTGATAACTATTTTCCGCATGCACTCTCGGCCATGACTTACAGGCGGAGTGTTTCAATTTCTGTACCTCAAGGCCGGAAAATGATGACAAGAAAGGATACTGGAGCCGGATACTTTGTAATAATTTCAGGATAAATGCAATGAATACACTTTAAAATAAAAATGTTTCTACGAAAAAGCGGATTAGTTCAATATTTCAAAGGTATTTATAGGGAGGGAAAAAAAGCTGCACATTGGGTGAAACTCTTCAGAATGAGGATATTGAGGCTGCCCAATAATCATCGGGTGTTAAATAGCAAGTGGCAAAGTGGATTTAGGACTACCTTTGGTACGGTTGTAAGCTATGTGCCGATTGCCTTGTAAAAAAAAGACAAAAAAAAGCCCATGCTGTTGGCACGGGCTATTTGTAGTCATTTATTTATCCTGCATCTCTTTGACAAAATCAAAATTCAGCAGCCGGCTTAGCGTATCCACATGGTCTTCCGGGTTAGTCTTCTCCATGTCAGCTTCTATCAGGTTATCATGTCCGAGTAGCATAGCTCTCTGGATTTCGTCGGCATCGTCCGGACGGCTATAGTAGAGGGCTACATATTCCTGGGTTCCGATACCATACTCGTTCAGTATCTCTTTTATTTTATCTTCAACTCCGGCCTGATTTCTGGCAGCAAAGGCCAGGTAGCGGATGTCGTCGTGATCTTCCTCCAGGTGACGGGGATAGTTGTCCTTTATTTTCTTTTCAAATGACTTCTGGTTTTCATCTTCCTCAAAGTTCGAAATGATAATATAATTATTCATGGTGTATTCAGTTAAAAAAGTTAAGATTTTGTTCACTAAAAGAACATACCAATCAGCCAATTGTTATTGTCCCTACTCTTCGTAAATCATCTTCACTGTCATGCCGCCGTCTATTACCAGGTTCTGTCCGGTCATGAAGGTTGATTCTCCGGAGCACAGAAAAACAGCTGCGCGACCGATATCCTCGGGGGTGCCTACCCTGCCTGCCGGATGCTGCTCTTTATCCACGGCACGATGCTGTGCCTCCTGTCTTTCAGATGCTTTTTTCCAGTCGCGAACTTCTATCCAACCGGGGCTGATGGCATTTACCCGTACGGAGGGCCCCAGGCTTACTGCCATGGCATGGGTAAGGGCAAGTATACCTCCTTTGCTGGCGGCGTAGGCCTCCGAGTCCGGTTCTGACATCAGGGCGCGCGTAGAGGCAATATTGACAATGGCTCCCTTGCCGTGTTTTTGCAAATAAGGAGCGGCATATTTACTACATACAAAGGCGCTGCGCAGGTTGATGTTGATCACTTCGTCAAATTCTGCTACCGAGAGATCAGCCATGGGCTTGAAACGGCTGATACCTGCATTATTTACCAGAAAATCTATCCTGCCGGCTTTTTCAGCAACCTGCCTGATCGCCTTCACGACCGAGTCTTCACTACCAACATCACAGTGAACAAAAGTGGCTTCGCCTCCTTTTTCGTTTATCCATTGCGCAGCCTCCTGCCCGGCTTCTTTGTCTTTTTCGGCGATGATCACATGTACTTCATGATGCGAAAAAGCCTGGGCTATGGCTTTTCCTATGCCCTGTCCGGCTCCGGTGATGATGGCAACTTTGTTGGCAAATGTGTTCATGATGGTCTAACCTCCAGTGTCGGCGGCTGTTTTACCAAGGCAAAAAAAAGATCAGAAGTATGTTAGTGCTTCTGATCTTTAGATAGTGGCTGACAGATTGTACAACTAATTCATCTGCAGTCTGCTCCTTTTCCTTTTTCCGAAATCTTTTTCAAATTCTTCAAACAGGCGTAAGGACTCTTCCCAGCCACGGGCATAGCTCATGTTGACCATCAACAGGTAGTTGCGAACGGTGGATCTTTTCATGTCAAAGCGGTTAAATTGGGTTAAAATTGATTACGTATCAAAATCTTAAGCCGGCATGGAAACCTGGCCACATCTGTACATTGGTATTATCATAAGTCTTATCAGAAATTGTCCAGGGAGCTATGCCAGAGCCTATCTCACCATCAAGCGTGTTTTGTCTCTGTGAAACCATCACGTTAAATGTCGGTGCTATGAATAAGCCAAAGTACTCACCAAACTGATGGTGGTAAGCCACCCGGAAAGTATTCAGCAGATTCAGTTTATCTTCCTCAAACCAGTAGTTTCCGTCTTCCTGTATCTGCATGCTGATCAGGTCTAGATTAAGATGATCCGAAGAAGTCAAATTGATCTGCGTACCGGCACCATAACCCAGTCCCCAGCGAATATCATTATCCGCAAACTGTGAGCCGAAAGCGAAAATGTTATAAAATTTTTCTACACCGATTTTCAAGGCAATATTGGCATGCAGTGTTTCACTGCCCCAGACTTCCAGTTTACGGTAGCCGTTCTTCCGCACGATGCTCAGCAATCCTATAGGGACACCACTTACGCTATCGGCCACATTGAACACCCCAAGTTGGGCACCCTGCACATTGCGGGCTACATTGAGAAAGCCGGAAGCCTGCAGACCCTGTACGTCACCGCAGGATACATTCATAAATCCCGCTATTTGTACATTTACATCGCCGCTATAATTCATAAAACTGGCAAATTGGGCACCTTCCATATCTCCGGAAGTAAAATTGCCAAAGCCAGCTGCCTGTATTGCCCGGGCATCATTGGCCACCAGGTTGATAAAGCCGGATAACTGTACGCCTTCGGTATAGCCGGTGGCCAGGTTGGCAAAGCCTGCGCCCTGTATTCCCCGCACCTCACCGGCGGCGGTATTCAGGAATCCGGAAAACTGCCCTCCCTGCATATTGCCACCGTTGAGGTTCATGAAGCCGGCAAACTGTGCTCCCCTTACATCATGCTTTACCAGGTTGAAAAAACCTGCGAACTGAGCACCTTCCACAAAATCATTTTCAATATTGCCAAAACCGGAAAACTCCACTCCGTCAAGCCCGGCCGCATAGCCTACCAGCCAGTGTACAGAAATTTCATTCACATATTTACCTGCTTCGGTACCATTGGTACTTAATGGGTAGATGATACCAAGGTGGAAGCTCCTCCTTTCGTAGTCGTCATCCTCGTCTCCTGGTAAGTGCTTAAACATGTTTTTTAGCCCTATGCCCAGTTTCTGCACACTTTTTCCCAGCCTGTTTTTTTCTTCCTCCTGATTATTGGTCGGTATGTAGGGTCTTTTATTGTTGGCCGGTGCAGGTTTTGTTTGGGGAAGCATTTCCTGGGTATCATCTGTAGAAGAAACCTCCTTTTCGGCCAGGGGTGGAAGGGCCTGCTGCTGGCTGCTTACCGTAGCTGTTGCCAACTGGTCTGATGGGGCATCCTCACTACTTTCAGGCTTTTCTTCTTCAACCTCTAATGCTTTGCTTACAGTACCAGAGGTTTCAGGTGCAGGTGATGGTAATGCCTGCCGGGGGGAAGAACTGGCCTGCTTTTTTGCTTTGGTCAGGTCCTTTTTGAGAATGATCTGTCCGTTCACCACCGTATAAGTGAGCATGGTTCCGCTAAGTACCTGGTCCAGTGCAGTATGTAGCGGCTGGTCCTGTATACTAATGTTAACCCTGACATCTGCCGGAATTTCATGGTTCATGTACGAAAAGCGGATAGCATACGATTTTCCCAGATCCTGCAGGATTTGTTCTATGCCCACATTTTTATACTGCAGGCTGACTTTTTGGTTCAGGATCGCGTCCTGGTCGGGTGTATATATCGCCAGGAATATCCAGGCCATACTGATGATTTTAGCCAATTTCATGTCTTTGTTGTTTTTTGCTTTTAAAATTTACCGGCAGGCTTGCCCGGAGATCATGTAGGTACCGCCCTGCAACTCATAAGATAGGTCACCGGTGACGGATAGTACATACAGTATTTCCTCCAGGCTCGCGCCTTCAAAAGTCGCCGTATAACGGCAGTTGGCTAAATCGGGATGGCTAAGCTCAATACGCTGATCGTAAATATCTTCCAGCAGCACGATTACCTCCTGCAGTCGTGTATTGCTGAAAAGTATCTGCTGGTTCTGCCAGGCTCTGAAATTCGGATCATCAATAGGTGCTTTTTCTTCTAAGAAGGCACGGCCTTGCATGACTGCCTGCATGCCAGCTTCCAGGAACACCGCATTGTCTTCACCTGCCGGAGAAAAAGCTACTTTTCCGCTCACTACCTGCACTTTCACCGGCTCGTTCGGGTAAGCGCTCAGGTTAAAAGATGTACCAATTACTTCAGTCTTGGCGCCTTCGCTGAAGATGGTAAACCTTCTTCCCTCTGCTTCTCTTACTTCAAAGAATGCTTCACCTGTCAGTTGTACTACCCGGTGGTGCTCGTCAAAATCAGCCGCGTAAGCGAGTTTACTGTTTTCATTGAGCCACACCTGACTGCTGTCGGGCAGCCAGATTAGCTGCTTTTCATTTTCAGCGGTAGCGATTTCAACCATAGCCGGGCTGGCAGTATTCCACCACCAGATACCCGCAAGCAGCAGCAGGGTAAAAGATGCGGCCACTGACAGGAGTTGATAGCCGGAGAGCGGAAGCCCACGTGTTAGCGTGTTCTTTGCTTCTTCGGCATCGGTATCATACATACCGCGTTCGCTGTCCATCTGGAACTGGAATCGCTTCCAGCCTTTTTCCACATCGGGCTGATACTGATCAGCCGGTGGATTCGCCTGTTTCCACAACTGCTGCATCTGGTCAAAAGCAAGTGCATTTTCCGGATTACTATTTTTCCAGGCATCCAGTTTTTGGGCTTCCTTTTCAGAAAGCTCTTCACTGAGTTGTTTGGCTACCAGCGTCCAGATATCTTCTTGCGCATTTCCCATAGATTTAACCAACTATTATGAATACAGGTGAACTTGGATGTACCCTACCTTGAACATGAAATATTTTCAGGCGGAATGGTTAATAAATGTCTGCAGGTGTTCCCGCATCAGCTTGAGGGCTTTGCCCATGTGCTTTTCTACTGCTTTGACGGATACACCCAGCTGCTCGGCGATCTGGGCATAGCTGAGTTCCTCGTAGCGGCTCAGCGCAAATACGGTGCGGCACTTGGGGGGGAGTTTTTCCATTACTAGGTCAATACGCTGGCTGACTTCACGGTAACCCAGTTCGTTTTCAGTGGTGTTGGCGCTAAAGCGCAGGCTGTCAGCCTCGGTATGGTCCATGCTGGTATTGCGGCGGTTTTTCTCCAGGTAATTCAAGGCCGTATTTACGGAAGAACGAAAGAGGTAAGCTCGCACCGACTGGCTTAGGTCCAGTTGGTCTTTCTTTTTCCATACCTTCATGAATACATCCTGCACAATGTCTTCTGCAGCATCAGTATCACGGGTGATGTTATACACAGCTTTGCAGAGAGGTGTATAGTAGGTGCGAAACAGGTGCTCCATGAATTTCTCTTCATTATCGGCTTTGAGCTTTTGCAAAAAGGCGGCATCCTGTTCGGCCTGAGGCTGGTAGGCCTTAGGTCTGAACTTACTGAATACCGCGGCAAGATAACTTGCCTGCCGGTAAAGCAGCAGGATAGGCACATGAATGGCTGGATTCAATGAGGTCATGCGTAAAGTAAGGTCAGAATACTGGTAATTTTATGCTAGTCGTGTAGGGGGTTACCAACATGTGTGCCAAGGGCATAATGCAGGAAAAAGACGAAAACAGCGCGTTTGTACTGGGAGGAATGTCCATTTACGAGCAGGAACGTCCGTATTCGGACAAAAAAAAGTAGTGATTATCAAATCACTACTCCTCATTACTCTGTAGTTGAAGCCTTGGCTTATTTTCTTTTGCCCCTTCTTCCTTTGGGCTCTTCTTCTATTTCTTCCTCTTCCACATCAGCCAGGATGCGTCCGGAATATTCGTCAAAGATGATTCTTTTCTTTTCCTTGATCTCTACCAGTCGCTGCGGAGGGATGATGATGTTACAGCCTTCGGCAGCACCTCTTTTCACTTTTACTACGGCGAGGCCATTGGAGAGGCTGGTTCTGAGTTTTTCGTAGTAGCGGTACAGTTTTTCGTCGGCATCCAGTATTTCATTCACCACCTGCTCGCGCTCCTGCATCAGTTTGTCCTCATCCTCCTGACTGTCGGCGATGATGGTTTCCAACTCCACACGCTTAGTGTCCAGGTCTTTGGCACGATGGTCTATCAGGTCTTTGGTGCTTTGCACTTCTTCTTTCTTAGCCTCTATTTTGGCATAGCCTTCCTTGATGCGTTTTTCAGAGATCTGTATTTCCAGGTTCTGAAGCTCTATTTCTTTGGTAATGGCATCGTACTCACGGTTATTACGCACATTCATCTGCTGCTCCTCATACTTTCTGATGAGCTCTTCAGCTTTTTTGATCGCTGCACGGTTAGCGGCTATCTCCTGCTCCATACCTTCTACGTCCTTCTCAAATTTTTCCAGACGCGTTTGATAACCGGCGATTTCATCTTCCAGGTCGCTTACCTCTTCGGGCAGAGCACCGCGGATTTTCTTAATATCGTCCAGTTCCAGGTCTATATTTTGCAGTTTCAGAAGGATGTCTAACTTATCTCCTACGGATTTTACGTGCGCTGTTGAACTTTCCATATTACTAGTAGTAAAAAACTGGGTTTGTATTGGTCTTGGCCAAATGAACTGCAAAACTAACAAATTTCCGGGACAATAATTCCATAATCAGCTCTTTTGTGTAAACTTCGCTCTCGTAGTGGCCGATATCGGCAATCATCAGATGATCTTCTGCATCAAAGAACTCATGGTACTTAAAATCAGCTGTTACCAGTGCATCTGCCTTACGGCTTATTGCCTGTGGTAGTAAAAAGCTCCCGGCCCCGCCGCATACTGCCACCTGCTGTATTTTACGGGCAGGCGGGCTGGTATAGCGAATACAGTTCAGGCGCATGCTTTCTTTCAGGTGGGCCAGGAACTGCTCCGCCTCCATCGCTTCAGGTAGTTGGCCGATCATCCCGGAGCCTACTTCCTGGTTTTCATTTTCCAGGGCATGCAGGTAGTAGGCCACTTCTTCATAAGGGTGGGCTGCACGCATGGCGGCCAGCACCCTGCCAGCCTGGTGTGCCGGGAAGAGCACCTCTATCCGCTGCTCCTCCACTTTTTCCAGTTTGCCCCTTTCACCTATCGCTGGGTTGGCAAATTCGTTGGGCTGAAATGTGCCGGTTCCGCCTACCTGAAAGCTGCAGTTCTTATAATTACCTATGTTGCCAGCTCCTGCTTCGCTGAGCGCATTGAGCAGTTGGTTAGCATGTTCATTAGGAACAAATACCACCAGTTTGTTCAGGGTCTGGCTTTTGGGCAATAGTATCCGGGGGTTTTGGATACCGATCATGTCGCAGATCCTGCGGCTGACACCCTGCGTCACATTATCCAGATTGGTGTGGATGGCATAGATGGCAATATCATGCTTAATTGCCTTGATGACGGTACGTTCAATGTAGTTGCGGCCGGTAAGGCTTTTAAGTCCACGAAAAACAATGGGATGATGGGCAATGACCAGGTTACAATTACGTTGAATCGATTCTTCCACTACTGCTTCGGTGGCATCCAGGCTGATCATCACCCCTTTTACTGCTTCTCCGGGATTTCCGGTAATCAAACCTGAGTTGTCGTAACTTTCCTGGTAGGCAGGGGGTGCGATACGCTCCAGGTGCGCAATTACTTCATTAATCTTGGTCATGGCTTATCAGGTATTTGATAGGAAGTTCGTTTTATGTTATTTCGCATTAATTTCTGCAAAAGATATAGAGAATTTGTCGCAAAGAAACAACAGCGGAACCGGTTCGTTTCTCAGCCTTTTGCGCTGGATACTGTCGCCATTAGCGGGACTGTACTGGATGTTGACGGCTTTCCGCAACCATTTGTTTGACATAGAATATAAAAAATCGCTGGAGTTTACGCCTTTCATCATCAGTGTAGGCAACCTGAGCGTGGGAGGGACCGGTAAGTCTCCGATGATAGAGTACCTGGCAGAGATGCTTGGTCGGCACTATTCCCTGGCGATCCTGAGCCGGGGCTATCGCCGGAAGACCAGTGGTGTAAGGCTGGCTGGCCCCTCAGACAATGCTGATACGCTGGGCGATGAACCTTATCAGTTTTACAGGAAATTTGGCCGCAGCGGCAAAAATCAGCAGAAAATAGTAGTAGCGGTAGGAGAGGAGCGGGCACTGGCTATTCCCGAAATTCTGCACCAGCATCCCGAAGTACAGCTCATACTGCTGGATGATGCCTTTCAGCATCGGCAGGTGAAAGCTGACCTGCAACTACTGCTGACTACCTGTCAGCGGCCGTTTTTCCACGACAGGATACTGCCGCTGGGCTTGCTCCGCGAAAGCCGCAAAGGTGCCAGTCGCGCGGATATGGTCGTGGTAACCAAATGTCCGGAAAAGGCGGAAGCCCACATGAACACAAGCAGGCAGAAGGCGCAGCGCTACGCGGGCGACAAAGTGCCGGTGTACTTTAGCGGTATTCGCTATGGAAAGGCGCTATCAGCTTTTGAGGGAGAAAACCCCATGCCGGAGCCAGTGCTGCTGATATCCGGCCTGGCCAATGCCGATCTTTTTGACGCATACGCCCGGCAACAATTTAAGGTAACGGACCATATAAGATGGGGAGACCATCATCGTTATACAGAGTCAGATGCCGGTAGAGTGGCAGAGAGTATGACAGTTACCGGCGCAAAAGCGGTCCTGACGACCGAAAAAGACATGGTGAAACTAATGAGTGAGGCGTGGAGGAAAATACCGCTTTTTTACCTACCCATTTGTGTAACGTTTATAGAGCATGAGGCTGAATTTCAGCAATTTATTATCAACAGAATTCGGTCTTCCGAAAAAGTTTAACCCGGAAATTTTGCGCACATCTACTGCTTACTTGTTTATGCTGCTTGCTGCCCTCTTGCTGTCTGCTGAGGCTGATGCCCAGGGCAGGGTCAAAGTGCCTACCCGGGACGATAAGGAGGTAAGTAAAGAAGATTCGGCCAAGTATGGTGCCGAAACCACACGCTTTATCTACCAGGATGCCTTCAAATACAACCGGGTTGTCTACGATACGCTGGATACGCTGATACAATTTGCCCATCGCTACAGCAGGGTAGAGCAGTTAGGTAACAAAATGCAGTATCTGGGAACCCTGGGTACAGCAAGCCGTCCTATTTTTCCGCTGGTGCCGGAAGTGAGCGGCGCTACCTCCGGCCTGGATGCCTACGATATCTATGTCACTGAGCCGGATGAGGTGCGCTACTTTAATACCCTTTCACCCTACTCCCGGCTTTTCCTGACCTTTGGCGGAAACAACCGAGATGTAGTGGATGTGGGTTTTGCCCGGAATATCACGCCCACCTGGAATGTGGGTGCCTCCATCCGGACGGTTACTGCCGACAAGCAGACCGGTCGCGCCAGCAGAGGAGACCGTAGGGCAGAATCGTATTTCGTGGAGTTTTTCACTTTCTTTCAGTCCAAAAACGAGCGCTACCGTTTGTTTGGCCATATGGGCCGCCTCAATCATGAAGTCAATGAGACCGGAGGTGTGCAGGGTGTCCTTTTTGATGAAGACCTGTTGGAAGAGTTTTTTGGCTATCGCAATTCGGAAATCTACCTGCGTGATTTTGTCAACCGTGAATTCAGGTTTAATTACCATATTTACCATGAGTATGCTCTGAACGACAACCTGCAGGTATACCATGAGATGGACCGCCGCCATCAGAACGTCTTTTTTTTCTATCGCACCGGAACACAGGACATAGAGCCTGACGGATATTTCAGGCGCATACTCCTCGATACTGCCGAGACCGCCGACCGGGTGTACTACGATGAGTGGGATACAGAGGTAGGTCTTAAAGGAGACCTGGGGCCGCTGTTCTACAGTGTTCACTATCGCCTACGCAATCCGCAGATGGACTATATCTTCGCTCCGGATACTTCCAATCTGGAACTGTATGGAGGATTTGACCTTCGGCTGGAACTGGGGGAGAAAACTTATCTGGGTGGAGGAGCCGATTATCAGTCAACGCAAAACTACCGGATAGAGGCCAATTTTGTCAACCCCATCCTGAAGGCCGGATACGTGCGCTCCCGTAACCTGCCCTCTTACATGAGCCAGCGGTTCCTGGGAAACCACAATGTCTGGGAAAATAATTTTGAGCCGATAGGAATGGACCAACTGACCGGTTCCCTGGAGTACCAGTTTCCGAATGTCTACCTGCGTCCTTTTGTGACACTGACTAATGTCAACCAGCCCGTTTACTACCGGCGCGATACCATCCCCGGCAGCCGGCAGGCTTATCCGGTACAGGCAGACGGAGCAGCACAGATACTTTCTCCCGGACTGGAGTTTTCCTTTGACTTCCTGAAGCGCATGCGTTTTGAAGGAGAGGCTACCTATAGCCTGCTCACCGGCCGGGCGCAGGAAGCCTTTGCCATTCCATCTCTTTATGCCAGTGGCAGTTTATACTATCAGCGGCCGTTCCTGGGAGGAAAAATTGTACTGCAGGTAGGGACCGACTTTCAGCTGACCCCCTCATATCTGGCTTATGATTATGACGTGGCTACCCAGCAGTTTTTTACCCAGCAACAGATTTTTGGTACCACCAGGCAGTTGCTGGACAACTTTGAGACACCCCTGCCTACCGAAATTGGCTACGTTGTGCTGGATGCCTTTATCAACCTGAAAGTAAGGACTGCCATTGCCTTTCTCAAGGTCCCTTACGTGAACCAGGGCTTTATAGAAAACGGTTATTTTACCACTCCTTACTATGTGGGGCAGCCCAGGGTTTTTGACCTGGGTATCCGGTGGTCATTCTTTGACTGATGCACTTTTAAAGGACGGCCTTTGTTAACACAGCACGTATCATTGTATCTTGCGGCCTCAACTTTAGCCATGTGATGATAGAACCTAAACAGACAATTCTCAGACTGCAGTTGCCAACCGATCCCCGCTGGGTGAGCCTGGTGGACGAAAACCTGGAAGATATACTGGTAGACCATGCCTACTGTGAGCAGAAAGCAGCTTCATCCTGTATTTCATTGATCATACAGTTTCCGGAGCGGACCCAACTGGTAGAAACGCTCACGCCCATTGTAGCCGAGGAGTGGGAACATTTCAGCCGGGTACTGGCGCAACTCAGAAAAAGAGGCTTTCAACTGGGGAAAAAACGTACCGATGCATACGCTGTGGCACTGGGGCAGCACGAGCGTAAAGGAGACCGTATAGAGCGGCAGCTCATGGATAAGCTCCTGATCAATGCGCTGATTGAGGCCCGCAGTTGTGAGCGGTTTAAAATACTGTGGAAAAACCTGCATGACGAAGAGCTGAAGCAGTTTTACTACGAACTGATGGCCTCTGAGGCAGGCCATTATGTTACTTTCATCAAACTTGCCAAAGCGTATATGCCTGAAGAAGCGGTCAAAACCCGTTGGCATGAGCTGCTGGAGATTGAAGCTGAGATCGTGGCTAAGCTTGAGGTAAGACCTGACAGAATGCACTAATGTAGGTTTGCCCCGATTTTTTGCGTATTGACAATCAATTTTTAGGTCATCTTTATCGTTCTTTTCAATAAAATAATTCTCAGCGAGTGTCTAAAGCAGTTCTTCTTCTCACTTGCCTGTCGGTATTGATACCGCTGGCTCACCTCATGGCGCAGCGTGAAATGACGCTGTACTATGATAGTGAGAAGACTGTGCCCAAGGAGCGCTTTACCGTAGAGGAAGACAAGCCCTCCGTACTTCAGGGGCCTTACGTAGCCTACTTTACCGATGGCACCGTCCGTATTCGTGGGAACTATGAGGATAATCAGGCCAGCGGCTTCTGGGAGTACTTTTACGAGAACGGGCAGCCCAAAATGAGGGGGAACCTGAAGGAGAATGCCAACCATGGGATGTGGGAATACTTTTATGAGAATGGTCACCTGCAGATGAAGGGCGCAGTGTATGACAGCATCCGGCAGGGACAGTGGAAGTTTTTCTTTGAAAACGGCACAATTAAAAGTGAGGGCCCCTTCGAACAGGGCAGCAAAGTTGGTGACTGGCGTTATTATTATGAGGACGGTCCGCTGAAGTCGCTGGAGGTCTATCTGGGAGATACCATACGTTACACTGAATATTATGCCACGGGAAGTCCCAAACTGGAAGGCTCCAGAATACATGATGTGAATACCGGGCTGTGGACCTCCTATTACGAAAGTGGTACCATCCGCTCCGAAGGACATTACCTGGCAGGAGAGCGGCATGGCCCCTGGAAATTTTACCATGAAAATGGAAAACTTTCTTCCGTAGGCGATTTCGTAGAAGGCTCTACTGTGGGCAAATGGACTTATTACTACGAAAACGGCAATATCAGTGCTGAAGGAGCAGAGAAGGCCGGTCTAAAAGAGGGTTACTGGAAGCTGTACCACAGTAATGGTGACTTCAGAGGAGAAGCACTGTTTAACGAGGGCGAAGGTTCTTACCGCGAGTTTTACGAAAGCGGCGCACTGAAAGTCAAAGGACATATTGAAAATGGCCTCAACCAGGGAAAATGGGAATATTACTACGAGGATGGTACGCTGGAAGGTGAAAGCATATTCAGGAACGGTAAAGGAGCCTACACCGGCTATTACCGGGATGGGTCGCTCAAAATGAAGGGAGAAGTGGAAAACGGAGAGCGGGTAGGCGTATGGGAACTGTACAAGCCCGATGGCGAACTGGCTGGCTACTACGAGAGTATTTATGAGGACAATAAGCCCGTCTTCCGGGCTTTACGCAATGCTGAAGCAGAGGCTGGTTCGGCCGATGACAAAAGCCGGGCGCTCAATCCTGAGTACCTCTACCGAAAAAAGAGTTCAAGATATTTTAAACCCAGAATCAATGAGCTCAGGGCGGTAATATTTGGCATAAATCCCCTGGCCCTGCTGACGCATCGTCTTCCACTCAGCATAGAATATTATATGCAGGAAAGACTGGGATACGAAGTGGAGATCGGGCTGCAGCGCGACCCATTCTTCTACGCTGACCGAAGTATTGAGCCAGGAACCGTTTACCAAAGGGGCGGTTTTGTGGCAGTAAAACAGAAATTCTATCACCCTGACACCCGCTCCGGTATCTTCTATTTTGGACACCGGCTGGGCTTTGAATATCTTTACCATTCTGCCAATATTGAAAGTAATGGCGGTACAGCAGCCCCCGAGCCCCGGCTGGTGGCCCGGGAGCAGCAGCTCAGCTATTCGCTGCTCATTGGTACCCGCCTGATGAAAGATGCCGATATGATCAACACCCGTATTACCAAAGAAAGCCAGTCAAATGGTCTTACTTTTGATCTGTCAGCCGGCCTGGGGATAGGCTACCGCTTTTTTCAGAAAGAATACAGTGCCAATCCTCAGTTTGATTACATGCTCAAGGATGTCAGCCAGTCCCGTGTGGTGTTTCCGCTCTTCCTCGGGGCTACCATTGGGTATGTTTTTTAACTTTTTTATGCTTTGAAAGCTTAATTATTAGGGAATAAATTTTTTTGAAATCCCCACATTTTCTCATTTTGCATATTACCATAAATTAAATTTATGTCTGACGATAAAAAAACAGTAGTTGTAGGTGCCAGTCCTAATCCCTCCCGCTATGCTTACCAGGCAGCACACATGCTCCATAGTTACGGACATGACATGATCCCCCTGAGCATCAAGCGGGGGGATGTGGCGGGTGAAACCATCATGGACCTGCGGGAAAAACCCGTCATCGCGGATGTGGATACCCTGACACTCTATATAGGTCCGCAGCATCATGGGCAGTGGATGGACTACCTGCTGAGCCTTTCGCCCAGAAGAATCATCTTCAATCCCGGAACCGAAAATCCCGACTTTATGGAAAAAGCGGAAGCCCAGGGCATAGAGGTAGTAGCAGGATGTACCCTGGTGATGCTGCGGGCAGGAACTTACTAGCTGACTGTGGGATTTAATATTCTGTAATCCAGTGCTTTGCGTAAATTTTCAGGCAGGTAGAATCATTTCCGTTTTCCTTCCGGAAAGCTGAAAAAAGCATGCAAAAGCCGGTAAAAAATTGTATTTTTGCATATTAAGGACTAAAAATCATATGGACGAACTGAAAGATTCTAACATTAAAACAGATTCTTTAGCCAAAACTAGAGAAGGCGAATATTCGGCAAACAATATTCAGGTACTGGAGGGCCTGGAGGCAGTAAGAAAAAGGCCCGCAATGTACATCGGGGATGTGAATACGAAGGGCTTACACCATATGGTGTATGAGGTGGTGGATAATTCCATTGATGAAGCCCTGGCCGGTTATTGCGACAAGATTGACGTAACGATCCATGAAGATAATTCCATCTCCGTAGCCGATAACGGCCGGGGGATTCCGACCGATATCCATACCAAAGAAAACCGCTCGGCCCTGGAGGTCGTCATGACTGTACTACACGCCGGGGGTAAATTTGACAAGAACACTTATAAAGTCTCCGGTGGTCTGCATGGTGTAGGGGTTTCCTGTGTCAATGCCCTTTCCATCAAACTGCAGGCTACTGTACACCGTGAAGGTAAAGTATATGAGCAGGAGTACAGCCGTGGGGTACCTGTTTACCCGGTACGGGAAATCGGTACCACTGACAAAACCGGTACCATTGTACAGTTCAGGCCTGATGATGAAATTTTTCAGGTGCGGGAGTATAAGTATGATACCATTGCTTCCCGCCTGCGCGAGCTGGCATTCCTGAATGCGGGCTTACGTATCTCGCTCACCGACCTCCGTGACCTGGATGAACAGGGGAATGCTGCCTATGAGGAGTTCTGCTTTGAAGGAGGTTTGATAGAATTTGTCCGTTACCTGGATAATAACCGGGAAAAACTCATTCCCGATCCCATTTATATTGATAGTGAAAAAGGCGATGTGCCGGTACAGGTAGCGCTTGCCTACAATACTTCCTATACCGAGAATGTGGTCTCTTATGTCAACAACATCAATACGATAGAGGGTGGTACGCACGTTTCCGGTTTTAGACGGGCTCTTACCCGTACCCTGAAGTCATATGCTGACCGTTCCGGCCTGCTGGATAAAGTGAAGGTAGAAATCAGTGGAGATGACTTCCGCGAAGGCTTGACCGCAGTGATCTCCGTAAAGGTTGCCGAGCCACAGTTTGAAGGACAGACCAAAACCAAACTGGGTAATTCCGATGTGATGGGTGCGGTAGAATCCTGCTTGGGTGAAGCCCTGAATACCTTCCTGGAAGAGCATCCTCGTGAGGCAAAGACGATCATCAACAAGGTAGTACTGGCAGCACAGGCCCGCTACGCAGCGCGCAAAGCCCGGGAAATGGTGCAGCGGAAAAATGTACTGACCGGCACCGGGCTACCCGGCAAACTGGCCGACTGCTCTGATACTGACCCCAGCTACTGTGAACTCTACCTGGTAGAGGGTGACTCTGCAGGCGGTAGTGCCAAGCAGGGACGTGACCGTAAGTTCCAGGCCATACTGCCACTCAGGGGTAAAATCCTGAACGTAGAAAAAGCACAGGAGCACAAAATCTATGACAACGAAGAAATCAAGAATATACTGACAGCGCTGGGGGTGAGTTTTGGAACTGAAGAAGACGAAAAAGCGCTGAATACTGTTCGTTTGCGCTATCATAAAATCATCATCATGACGGATGCTGATGTGGACGGTAGCCATATTCGTACGCTGATCCTGACCTTCTTCTTCCGCTATATGCGTGAACTGATAGATAGTGGATTTGTGTATATAGCCCTACCGCCGCTCTACCTGATCAAAAAAGGCAAAGAGGAGCATTATTGCTGGACCGAGCAAGAGCGCGAAAAGCTGGTAAAACAGCTGGCTGGTGACGGTAAGGTGGAGAACGTAGGCGTACAGCGATACAAAGGTCTGGGAGAGATGAACCCCGAGCAGCTCTGGGAGACCACCATGAACCCGGATACCCGAAGCCTGAAGCTGGTAACCATAGATTCTGCTGCTGCTGCTGATCATCTGTTCTCTATGCTAATGGGCGACGAGGTTGCCCCGCGCCGTGAGTTTATAGAGAAGAATGCCAAGTATGCAAATCTGGACATCTAAAATTCCAGCAGCCGACCTTACTTAGGCTGCATCAGAAGACCGCCCCATAAGCAAGCTGAAGTCATTTTATAAATGACCGTAAAAAGGGCCGAGTAGCCTTTTTAATTTATATCCGGCTTTCTTTGTGGCGGTTTTTTTATGTTTTTTTTACATGGTTTTGCTCCTTTTTGTAAGTTAGGTGCTATCAACATATCACTTTTTTTCGTTATTGGTGATTAAGAAGCGTTAGTTGAAGTTTTTAAGAAAGAGAATCGTAACCCTTATCAACTGGATGTTAGTCAAAGATAAAGTACAGTCCTCCATAGCCACTAGTAACTACATCAGCCGCGACCTGAGTTGGATGAAGTTTAATTACCGGGTGCTGGACCAGTCAAAAAAATCAAACCGAAATGTATTTGAGAAGCTGAAGTTTCTTGCCATCACTTCCTCCAACCTGGATGAGTTTTTTATGATCCGGGTAGGAAGCCTGTATAACTACCTGGATTACGCTAAAGAAAGAATAGATTATTCAGGATTGCGGGAAAAGCCTTTTCGGAAGAAGCTACTCAAAGAAGCACACGATTTTTTCAAAGAGCAAAATAACCATTATCTCAAAAATCTACTGCCCAACTTTGAAAAACAGCATTTCAGAATCGTTAAGAACCTGGAAGAACTGGAAGGCAATGAGAAGAAAAAGATAGCAGATTACTTTAACCGCACCATCTACCCCATGCTCACGCCCATGGTGTACGACAGCTACCATGCTTTTCCTACGCTCATGAACAAGCTGCTGATATTTGGGGTGGTGACCCGCAACCCGCAGGATAAAAAGGATCAGAAGAAGCTCTCCTTCGTACAGATTCCCCAGAACCTGCCCCGCTTTTATGAAGTAGACCGGGAAGATGAGCTGCTGTTTATTCCTATTGAAGAGACCATACGGGCGCACATGGACCTGCTCTTCAGAAATATAGATATTGTTTCGGTTAACCTCTTCAGGATTACCCGTAACGGTGATTTCACCCTGGATGAGAGTGATGACATTGAAGCCAACTTTGTGGAAGAAGTGCGCCGGAAGCTCAAGACCAGGAAAACGGGTAGAGTAGTTAGGGTGGAAGCTGAGCATGGCTACAGCCACTGGATGATGCGCCTGCTGGTCAATCGCTGGAATATTGACAAGGACAATATTTTTGAAGTACCGCAGGATTGCCTGCTGGACTATACTTCTCTGTTTGAGCTGATTGGCAATAGTGAGTTTAAGAATAAAATGCCGCGTCAGCATCTGCCGGTACCGCCTATTACCTTACCGGAAACTGGTTCTGAAGATATCTTTGAGGCACTGAAGCAGCATGATGTGCTGCTGCATCACCCTTATAATGATATTGAACCCCTGCTTGACCTGATAGAGAAATCAGCTGAAGACCCTAATGTCCTGGCTATTAAACTGACCATTTATCGCCTGGCCAAAGACTCACGCATTACCAATGCCCTGCTGAAAGCGGCCGAAAATGGAAAGCATGTGTCGGTATTGTTTGAACTCAAAGCCCGCTTTGACGAAGAGAACAATATGCGCGAAGCGCAGAAACTCCACAAGGCGGGTTGCTTTGTGATCTATGGTATCAACAATTTTAAAACCCACACCAAGCTGCTGCTCATTGTCCGGAGGGATGGCAAGAGTGTGACCCGCTACGTGCATATGTCGAGCGGAAACTACAATGAAAAGACAGCAAAACTATATACCGACCTGGGGCTGTTGAGTACCAATGAAGTATATGCCCACGATGTGTCGGAGTTTTTTAACGTCATTACCGGACATTCGCTGCCTACCAACTATCAGTACCTGCTTACCGCTCCGAAAGATATGCGGCAGCAGCTGATGGAGATGATCCGTAAAGAAGCAGAAAACGCTAAAAACGGCCTGCCCTGCGGGATTTTTATTAAGATCAACTCCCTGGAAGACCGGGAGGTCATAGATGAATTGTATAAAGCCTCACAGGCTGGCGTTACCGTCAAGCTGATCGTCCGTGGCATCTGCTGCCTGCGTCCCGGCAGACCCGGGCTGAGCGAAAACATCATCGTCCGCTCCATCGTAGGCGATTACCTGGAGCATTCCCGTATCTACTATTTCCATAATAATGGTGACCCGAAAGTATGGGGTGGTAGTGCCGATGTCATGGTGCGTAGCTTTGACCGGCGCCTGGAATCGCTTTTCCTCTTTGTTGACCCTCGCGTCAAGAAGCAGGCGATCAACATCCTGGCCTACAACCTGAAAGATAATGTCAATGCCTATGACATGCAGGAAGATGGCAGCTATGTCATTGTAGACCGTGGTAAGCAGCCGGTTTTTAACATCCACAAGGAGTTCTACAAGGTAAATATGGATGAGGTAGAAAAAGTAAAGTTATTCTAATATCTCCATTGGCCAGCCCGCCTGTCATTTGTATGTCCTGCAGTGGGGGAAATACAGGAGAGAGGGTATGCGTCAGCCGGCTACTCCTGAAACATGTTTTTCAAACAGCATCTGCATGATGCCATCCTTAAGCCCCACTTCGGGTACCAGTATTTTGGTGGCTCTGGCCCACTGCATGGCTGTAATGTAAATATCCGATGCTGGCACGATTACGTCTGCCCGGTCAGGATTGAGTTGTAGTTTGTTGATCCGGTCTTCCAGTGTATGGCTGGCCACAAAGTCCCTGGTGCTGATAACTTTGCTGAGCGAGATAACCTTGCTGGTCCTTTTGCCGGACAGGTCCACGATCTTATTGATATTACCACCAGTACCAATTGCCGTTACTTTGCCAAACTCTTTTTTGATGTTGGCCCTGATCCATTGTCGCATTTCATCCCACACCTTATCCAGTGATTTGCGGGTATTCAGCCTTCTGACTGAGCCAATGGGAAAAGAGCGGGCAGTGATTTTTGTCCGGTTCACGTACAGGTTAAGTTCTGTGCTACCACCTCCCACATCTATGTGCAGGTAGGTCGTGTCTGGTTCCAGGTAGCTCATCAGGGCGTTATTCAGGATTTCCGCTTCTTTATCTCCATCAATGATCTGCAGTTCCAGACCGTACTGTTTGCTGACCTGTTCCACCAGTTCAGGGCCATTTTCGGCCTCCCGCATGGCAGAAGTAGCACAGCCCATGTATTCATCCACTTCGTAAAGATCAATCAGGAGCTTGAAGGCTTTCATCAGCTTAAGGAATTTCTCTGCCCTTGCCGGTCCTATCCGATGGGAAGGATTATCTTCATTTACCTCAAACACATCCTGCCCCAGCCGAAGGGGAAAACGGACGTATTCCAGTTTTTTTAAAAAAGTCTTTTCTTCGAAGCTGATGACACTGCTTACCTGTAGACGGATAGCATTAGAACCAATGTCAATAGCGGCTAGTCTGATCATAGGGTAAAATTAGCGTTAATATGGTTGGCTGTTCCAGGGCCAGAAGAAAATATTTCAGATTGAATGATTACTGTCTGCATCACATTCGGTACTGCAGGACGAACAATTAAGCCAGTATAAAATGTTTACTACTACTATTAAATGCAAAAAATAGTTTTGTAATTTCGCCCTACTATGAAGGTAATTGAGCATATCCAAAAAGCAGAAAAAACACTTTTTACCATTGAGATTTTACCTCCTAAAAAAGGGGAGAACATTGATACGCTTTTCAGCCATGTGGAGTCTCTGCTGGAGTTTGAGCCGGCGTTCATAGATGTGACTTACCATCGTGAGGAGTTTGTCTATAAGCAGCGGAGCGATGGCAGCTACCGGAAGATCGTGACCCGCAAGCGACCGGGTACGGTGGGCATCTGTGCAGCGATACAAAACCGCTATAATATTGACACCGTACCCCATGTGATCTGCGGAGGGTTTTCTATGGAAGATACGGAGAATATGCTCATTGAGCTGGATTTTCTGGGTATAGAGAATGTCCTGGTACTGCGTGGAGACCCTATCAAGTCGGAGCCGGGCTTTGTGGCCCATCCCGAGGGGCACTGCTACGCCAGTGAACTGGTAAAGCAGGTAACGAATATGAACAAGGGCATCTACCTGGATGACGAACTGGAACAGCCGCAGGCAACAGATTTTTGCGTGGGCGTGGCCGGTTATCCTGAAAAACACTTTGAAGCACCCAACCTGGATACTGATTTTCAGTACCTGAAGAAAAAAGTAGATATGGGGGCTGAGTTTATCGTAACCCAGATGTTCTTTGACAACCAGGTGTACTTCAAGTTTGTGGAGCTCTGCCGCAAACATGATATTAACGTTCCGATCATACCGGGCCTGAAGCCGATGGCTACGCTGAAACACCTGACCCTGCTACCACAGTTTTTTCACCTGGATATTCCGGAAGCCCTTTCCAAAGAGGTCGCCACATGTAAAGATAACAAAGCCGTAAAAGAAGTAGGCATAGAGTGGTGTGTGCAGCAGTGCAAAGAACTCATTAAGTTTGGCGCACCGGTTCTCCACTTCTACACCATGAGCCGCTCCGAACTTGTTGGCCGGGTGGCAAGAGAGGTGTTTTAGCCCTGATCAAAAAATAAGAAAATCCCATCGGCTGACTTATGCGGATGGGATTTTTTTGCTATTCTGATGCTTCATCAAGTGGGCTGAGCCGCCAGATATTGCCGTCTTCCTGGTCAGTCAGTACGTAGATAGTGCCGTCGGGTGCCTGTTCTACGTCGCGGATGCGACCCCCCAGCGGAATTCTTTCTGCTTCAGAAGCACTGTTTTCGCTGATTTCTACCCGCACCAGTCCGCTGCTGGTCAGTCCGCCAATGAGCAGGCTGCCCTGCCATTCCTCAAAGGTGTTGCCTGTATAAAACTCCATACCTGAGGGAGAGATGGTCGGTGTCCAGTGAATGAGAGCGTTGGCAAATTCGGGATGGGTAGGCGGATCAGGGATATCTGTTCCATCATAGTTTTCACCCCAGCTGACTACCGGCCAGCCGTAGTTTTTGCCGGCTTCCGGCTGGTTAAGCTCATCGCCGCCCAGCGGTCCCATTTCAGCTACCCAAAGCAGCCCGCTATTCGGGTCAATCGTAGCGCTTTCTATGTTACGATGTCCGTACGACCATATTTCGTCTTCGGCATCTGCCTGCCCTACAAAAGGGTTATCCTGTGGAATACTGCCGTCATGGCCTATGCGGATAATCGTGCCCAGGTGGTTTGAAAGGTTTTGTGCGGGATCAAACTTGAATCTTTCACCCAGGGTCAGGAAAAGGTTTCCTTCGCCGGTAAACACAATTCTGCCACCGAAATGGTTAGGCCCTTCTACTTTAGGCTCCTGGCTGAAGATCACTTCAAAATCCTGTATCCGGTCGTTTTCCCATTTTCCCCTTCCCAATGCAGTAGAGGCGGTATTGCCTTCTCCGGGTTCGGCAAAGGATAAATACACGTACTGGTTTTCTTCAAAATCAGGATCCAGGGCTACGTCCAGTAATCCTCCCTGCCCTACATCAAACACCTGCGGAGTTCCCTCCACCGGAGAGGACAAAGTGGAATCATTGTCAAAAATCCTCAGATTGCCGGTTCGCTCGGTCACCAGCAACCTGCCATCAGGCAGAAATGCCATTCCCCAGGGATGGACCAGCCCTCCCATCAGGTTCTCAACCTTCACTGAGCCAGCGTCGGTTGCTACGGTTCCCTTCTGTGCTTCAGATGTAGAAAAAGCACATGAGAATAAAAAAATGGTACCTAAAAAATAGGTGAATCTAGAAATTCGCTTCTGTCTTATACCTTCCATAAAAAATAAAATTTTAGCTTTTAGCTTAAACAGGGTGGAAAGGTCAATGTTTTTGTTAAATCATTTTTATGATTATGGAATGCTGTAAATAAGAAATAACTGCAGCATCCCTGGTCCACAGGCCAACAAACAGCCATGCATCAAAAGGGCTAAACGGTTATCAGAACAAGTTTCTCTTTATATTCTCTCCTCCATCCATTTTCTAATATCTCTCAATACCTCCGCCCGTGCGATGGGTATTTCATTCATCATTTCGTGATACAAACCATCGTAAAGCTTGAGCGTCTTATCAACACTGCCGGCCTTCTGGAAAAAGTTTTCTGACCCCTTCGGGTCTGTAATCTTGTCGCCGGTACCATGGATGATCAGTAGCGGTATCTGTAGCGTATGCGCCTGAGCATACAGCTGCTTGTGGATATTGAACATCGCGTGGCCCAGGGCCGGGGTGGCTTTACCGTGCGTCAGCGGATCGGCTTTGTAGTCAGCCACCACTTTTTCGTCATGAGAAATATAGTCAAGCCTGAGATTGGAACCCAGGCTGAGGGCCGGAGCATATTTTGCCAATACCCCGGCTACTTTCTTTACAACACTAAAGTAGCCATTCATATGGGCTTCTATGCCGGAAGAGCTTAATATCAATCCCTGCAGCACATCCTGATGCTTGATGGCATAATCAGCGGTAATCACTGCTCCCAGGGAGTGGCCCAGCAAAAATATTTTATCTGCCTGCTGTTCTTTTCTAACCATTTCTACAAACTGATGCAGGTCATCAGCATAAAGCCCAAAAGTTTTCACATGCCCTCTCTTCCCTTCACTGCGACCATGCCCCCTGGCTTCCATAGCGTAGATAGCCATACCACTGTCCTGCATGGAAGAGAGCAGATGCTGATAGCGTCCGCTGTGGTCTCCCAGGCCATGCTGGAATACCAGTACAGACCTGACGGTATCATCAGGTATCCATTTTTGCCAGAAAAGGCGGCACTGATCAGCATTAGATTGGAAGTAATCCTGGTGATTCTGGTAATGCATAATAGGTGTAGCTTGCTTAGATATTTTCAAAATTATACTTCTTTTCATAATATAGGCATCTGACTTACCCTAAACAAACGATATGAACTTGTACAGTATATCCAAGGCTTTCCTGCTGAGCTTACTGATTCCCCTGCTGCTGGCTTCCTGTGCCGGACCTGATGCTACCAATATTGCTACCCATCAGCTTTTTACGGATCATGCCGTACTACAGCGGGGAATTTCGCTGCCTGTTTGGGGTACTGCCAGTCCGGGTGGCACCCTGGAAGTGACTCTTTCCGGCAACACCCAGGCTACCGAGGCAGACTCTGCCGGAAACTGGAAGGTGGAGTTTCCCGAAATGGAAGCCGGAGGCCCTTACGAACTGCGCATTGAAGGCGGCGATACCAGCATCGTACTACAGGATATCCTGATCGGTGATGTATGGCTGGCATCGGGTCAGTCCAATATGGAGTGGCCGCTCAGTGCTCAGGTGGATAATTTTGAGCAGGAAATCGCCGAAGCCGATTACCCTGAAATAAGACTCTTTTCGGTTAAACGAAATACCAGTTATGAGCCACTACAGGATCTGGAGGAAGGTAGCTGGCAGCCGACTACGCCGGAGACTATCGGTAGTTTTTCAGCGGTAGCTTACTTCTTCGGCCGCGAAATCCAACAGGAGATCGGTGTGCCCATCGGACTGATAAAATCGGCATGGGGTGGTACTCCTGCCGAAGCCTGGACCAGCGAAGCTGCCCTGATGGAAATGCAGGAGTTTGAAGAAGAACTGCAGCAGATAGAGCAGCAACTCCAGGTAGATCCATCACAGACGGATGTAGCGCTGAGAAAAGTAAGGGATAGTTTACTCATGGAAACTGCAAAACAACTGGAGAACGATGCCATGCCCGAACGGAATACGGCTAGCTGGTCAGATATGGAAATTCCCACTAACTGGGAATCTGCCGGCCTGACTGGTTTTGATGGTATTGTGTGGTTTCAAAAGCAGGTGGAAATCCCGGAAGCCAGTGCAGGTAAGGGGCTTACACTTCACCTGGGGCAGATTGATGATGCTGATATCACCTGGTTTAACGGTCAGAAAATAGGGCAAACAAACACTAGCAGTAACTATCGTACGTATGAAGTGCCTGCTGCTGCCGTACAGGCCGGTACCAATACCATCACCATACGGGTACAGGATAACGGTGGCGACGGTGGTCTCCGGGGGCCTGCTGAAGAAATGTACCTGGAGCAGCAGGGTGAAAAAATAGATATTGATCTCACCGGAAACTGGCAGTACGAGGCATCTGAACGTCTGCCGGAAGTAGACCGCTTTCCCGTTGAGCCGGCCATTCTCTACAATGCCATGATCAACCCGCTGATTCCCTACAAAATCCGGGGAGTCATCTGGTACCAGGGCGAGAGTAATGCCAGCAGAGCCGAGCAGTACCGGACGCTGTTTCCTTTGATGATAGAAGACTGGCGCGACCAGTGGGGTGAAGGGGCGTTTCCTTTCCTGTTTGTACAGCTGGCTAACTTTATCACCGGCCCTCCCGGTAACGCTTACTGGGCAGAACTACGCGAAGCCCAGACAATGGCATTAGACCTGGATAATACCGGTATGGCCGTGACCATAGATATTGGGGATTCGCTGGACATACATCCCCGCAACAAACAGGATGTAGGCAAAAGGCTGGCACTAGCCGCCCTCAAGGTAGCCTACGGGCAGGATAACGCCTGGAGCGGCCCCCTCTATGAATCAATGCGGATACAGGGGGATTCGGCCATTATTACTTTTGAAGAGGTGGACGAAGGTCTGATGGTCGTGGGTAACGATAAACTGACCGGCTTCACGATTGCCGGAGAAGATCAGCAGTTTTATCCGGCTACCGCCCGGATTATCAGCGAAAACGAAGTATCTGTCAAAAGTAGGCAGGTAGAAAGCCCTGTAGCAGTACGCTATGGATGGACCAATAATCCGAAAACCAATCTTTACAATGAAGCTTTCCTGCCTGCATCGCCTTTCCGTACCGATGAATGGACCGGCGTAGAAGACATCCAGAGCGGAATTTGATACAAAAGCATTAGACACCAGTTGGAATTGTACCATTTATGCGTATTTACTGTATTAAGTTTTCATAAAGTTTTGACTATTGGTGTAACTTTTTAATGTTGCAACAGTTAATATTGACTGTTTAATGTAAGCCAATTTTCACTAAACAAAACATGATTATGAAGACACTGAGGTTTTATTCACTGGCGCTTGTTGCTGCTTTTCTGGTAAGCGGCTGCTCACAGAGCCCACAAAGCGATGAGGCAGAGGTATCCGCTGCAGAGGAAGTAGAAGAAGTAAGTGCCAGTGCTACAGACTACACACTAAATACCGAAGAGAGTGATGTATTATGGAACGGCTTTAAGCCAACCGGTCAGCACTACGGTACTATCGGCATTCAGGGTGGTAGTATTGCGGTTGAAAACGGAGAAGTCGTTGGAGGTAGTTTTACTATTGATCTGAATGACATTGATGTGCAGGACCTGGAAGGGGAAGACCGCCAGAAACTGACCGGCCACCTGAAGTCGGAAGACTTTTTTGCAGTGGAGCAGTACCCCACCGCTGAGTTTGTCATCACCGATGTATCAGCCTACAACAGTGGCGCCATGGCTTCCGGGGAAGATGAAAATATGACGGTGAAGGTGAACAACGAAGAAATCAGTGAATATAAGCTGGAAAACCCTACCCATTCTGTAACCGGTAACCTGACCATGCGCGATACTACCCTGAGCATTACGTTTCCGGCGCGTATCAGCATGGAGGGCGACCAGCTGACTGCTGAGTCCAAATTCAATATTGACCGTACCAACTGGAAAGTCTCGTACAATGACGAAGGCGATCCGGTACGTGTTGCTAAGGACAAATTTATCTACAACACTGTAAATATTGGTTTTGACATCGTCGCTACCAAAGCATCGCAGCCGCAGGTTCAAACTGAAACTGCTGCCGATGGCGAAGGGAGCTAGTTCGTGAGAAAGAAAAGCATAAAAAAACCGCTTACTGATAAGCGGTTTTTTTATGCCTTGTCATATATGGTGTTTACTATTCACTGTCAGAATCTCCGCCTTTTACCTGGCCCTGAATGGTGATCTGCTGGGTAGGCGCTTTAGGGTCATTGGAGAAAATAGTCACCATCTTCTGCTGGCGCCCCCTGCGGCCCTGGGAGTTAAAGGTGACGGTAATCCTGCTGCTCTCACCGGGAGCCAGTGTGTCTTTTTCCGGCGAAGAAACTGTACAACCGCAGTTAGCTTTGGTTTCACGGATGTTCAGCGGACTTCTGCCGGTATTGGTAAAAATGAAGTCAGTTTTCACAACCTGGCCTTCTGCTATGCTGCCAAAATCATAGCTGGATTTAGCCAGGGTAAGACGAGGCGCCTGAGCCAGTTCTTCTTCAGTCATAGGCGGGAAGTACTCTTCAATAGTAGCCATTACGGAGAATGCTTTGATGCTGTCTTCTGCCTCGTTGGTAAAAATGGTGATGTGGTCAGAAGAAAACCCCAGGCTGTTGCGGGCCGCTGCATCGTAGGTAAGGCTGATGGTACCCTTCTGCCGGGGCAGCAGTTCCTTGGGTTCTACCGCTACGCTTATGTGAGCAGGGGCTATAGTGTTCGGACTGAAAATGACAGGTTCTTCACTGTCGTTGTACACATCAAATAACTTGGTAACGGGTTCTTTGGTCAGCACTTTGCCCATATTCAGCGAGCGGTACTTTACCCTCAGCTTACCCATTTCGGTAGGAAAATCATCTTCCGGCGTTTTGGGCTTAGGCTGCACTACTCCCTGTATGTACAGCACAGCACTGGCAGGCTGCGCATTGGAAGTGATGGTAATGGATTTTTTGAATGCACCTGGCCGGTTGAAGGGATTGTACTGAGCAGTGATGGTGCCACTTTCTCCGGGCGCGATAGGCTCACTGGACCAGCTCGGCGTAGTACATCCGCAGGAAGGCTGCACCTTGCTGATGATCAGTGGAGCACTTCCGGTATTGGTCACGACAAACTCATGCGCAACGGGTCCGGCTTCTTCCCGGATGGATCCGAAATCATGGGTAGGGTTTTCAATGGAAATGACGGCCTTATTGTCCTGTCCCCAGGCAAAGGCAGACAACAAAGCCAGGCTCAGGGCTAATGACAATCTTCTTTTCATAGCAATGATTATTTTTCTTGGTTGAAGGCTGAAATAATGTTATGCAGAGGTACAATTACTATGCTAAAAAACGTCCTGCTTTCTACCATAGTATCCGCTTGTAATAAGCAGCCCTTATTTTATCTGAAACTACTTTTGAAGCAAATGAATTCAATCCTGAGTTTTTTATGAGGGCTATTCATTTTCCCCGCTGCCGATATTTCATTTACTTTGCAAAAAAATAACAGAAGAAGCATGTCCAGAATATTGACCGGAATCCAGAGTTCGGGAAGGCCACATCTTGGCAACTTAGTAGGGGCGATTATTCCTGCTATTGAACTGTCAAAAGACGACAAAAACGAATCTTTCTTTTTTATCGCTGATCTGCATTCTCTCACGACTATCAAGGATGCGGAGGTACGCAGGCACAATGTCAATGCGGTAGCAGCAGCCTGGCTGGCCTTTGGTTTTGATACCGACAAAAACCTTTTCTACCGGCAGTCCAAAATCCCGGAAGTCTGTGAAATGACCTGGTATCTCAACTGTTTTACGCCATATCCCATGCTGGCCAATGCCCATTCTTTCAAGGATAAGTCGAACCGGCTGGCTGATGTGAATGCCGGCTTGTTTACCTATCCCGTGCTGATGACCGCCGATATTATCATGTATGATGCGCATTTTGTGCCGGTGGGCAAAGATCAGAAGCAGCACCTGGAGATGGCCCGGGACATAGCCAGTATCTTCAACAATATGTACGGTGAGACCTTTGTGCTGCCGGAAGCAAAAATTGACGAAAGCCGCATGACCATCCCCGGTACAGACGGACAGAAAATGAGCAAGTCTTACGGCAATACCATTGATATCTTCCTGCCCGACAAAAAGTTGCGCAAGCAGATCATGGGAATCGTTACGGACAGTACACCGCTGGAAGAACCCAAAAACCCTGATAATGATACTGTGTTTGCGCTCTACAGCCTGCTGGCTTCAGAAGAACAGGCAGCAGATTTGCGTAAAAAGTATGAAGGTGGCAACTATGGCTACGGTCATGCCAAGCAGGAGCTGTACGAACTAGTCGTGGAAAAATTTGCGGAAGAACGCAAGCTGTTCAACTATTACATGGAAAACCTGCCGGAGCTACACGCAAAACTGGAAAAAGGAGAGGCGAAGGCAAGAGCAATCGCTGCCGAGGTACTGGGCAGGGTGAAGGAGAAACTCGGGTATTGACATGAAAAAGTAAGAAGGGGCTATGGTGTAAGCATTCCGTCTGTCTCTTACACCATAGCCCCCTAAACGATAAAGCTGCCTATTCTATTCGCTGGCTTTCTTTTGTTTGAACTGCTCAAACTTGGTTTTTTCCTCTGCTCTGGGAAAAACATTGTCTGAAAGATCTACATCGGCCAGTTCATTGTCAGGATCCAGTTTGATGGATACCACTTCTTTGTCGGTGGCAAATACTTTGGTAGCCGTATTTTCATTCTTTCGCCAGATCTCAGCAGGAATTTTCTGTACCTCGCTGCTACCATCAGCATAGGTCAGTTCCAGGATAATCGGCATTACCAGGCCACCTTCATTTTTAAAAGAAACTTCGTAAATATTCTTGCCCTCGTACTGCCTGCGGATGGCCTCATCGTCCTGTCGGTTCATAAACTCACCGTAGTAACGAGGATCGGTATCGGTGACGGTCAGGCTTTCGTAAGATTCGGGCCACTGCTTTGCATCTGCGGTTGCTTCCTCACTACCAGCCCTAGCCTCTTCTTTCTTCAGGGTGCCTTTCTTGGCCTTTACCGTTTTTTCTACCTCTGCCTCTTCCGGCTGCATTTTGTACCATTTTACATTATCCACCGTCATATCCACGTGGTCGGTAGTGTAAAACCAGCCTTTCCAGAACCAGTCCAGGTCCACTGCGGAGGCATCTTCCATGCTGCGGAAAAAGTCAGCCGGTGTAGGACTTTTGAACTTCCAGCGCTGTGCATATTCCTTAAAGGCGGCATCAAAGAGCTCAGGCCCCATTACGGAGTTACGCAACACATACAGCGCAGCAGACGGTTTGCCATAGGCATTGTAGCCAAACTGCAGTATCTGCTCCGAGTTGGTCATGATCGGGCGGATAAAGTTTTTATCACCACCCATATAGGTAACGATGGTCTGAGGCGTACCAAACTTCAGCGGCATATCGGGGTAAAACTCTTCGCTGGTCAGGTTTTCCAGGAAAGTGTTCAGCCCTTCGTCCATCCAGGTCCACTGGCGCTCATCGGAGTTGACGATCATAGGAAAGAAATTATGGCCTACTTCATGGATGATCACCCCGATCATTCCCCACTTTTTGCTATCGGTATAAGTGCCATCCGGATTAGGACGACCAAAGTTGAAGCAGATCATAGGGTACTCCATACCGATAGAAGCCGCATGTACGGAAATGGCTACCGGATAAGGATAATCAAAAGTGCGCTTGGAGTAGCCTACCAGCGTATTTTTCACGGCCAGGGTAGATTCTTTTTCCCAGAGAGGGTTTCCTTCTTTGGGGTAGAAAGACATCGCCATTGGGCGCTTATCGTTGATTTTGACGGCCATCGCATCCCAGATAAACTTACGGGAAGTAGCGAAAGCAAAGTCACGTACATTATCCGCCTTGAAAACCCATGTCTTGCTGCCATTGGCCTTGGTCTTCTCGTTTTCACGGGCCTCAGCTTCGGTGACGATCAGCACAGGTTTCTCAAACTCATTTTTGGCCTGCTCCAGTCGGCGTATCTGCTCCGGGCTGAGCACTGCCTTGGGGTTCTGTAACTCACCAGTAGCGGCTACCACATGGTCTTCCGGTACGGTGATTTCCACCTGATAATTGCCAAAAGTGAGGGCAAATTCTCCCTGACCGAGGAACTGCTTGTTCTGCCATCCGCTAACGTCGTCGTACTTGGCCATACGTGGATAAAACTGCGCTATGGTGTACAGGTAGTTATCATCTTCAGGAAAATATTCGTAACCGGAGCGGCCACCATCCTGCATACGGTCATTGATGTTGTACGACCAGTCTACGTGGAAACTAAAATTCTCCCCAGGATTCAGCGGCTGTGGCAGGTTTACCTTCATCATGGTTTTGTTGATGAGGTACTCCAGTGGCTTACCGTTCTCATCTTTGACAGAACCGATTTTGAAGCCGCCGTCAAAGTCATTTTCGTACATCACATACTTTTGAAAAACGCGTGCTGCCAGAGAATCGCGTACCTGGCTCTGCTCTATCTTGGGAGTACTGGAGTCCTGCGCCCGCATATTCTGGTCTAGCTGTAGCCAAAGGTAGGTGAGCGGCTCCGGTGAGTGGTTATAATAAGTGATTCTTTCCGACCCTTCAACGGACTGATTGTCATCATTAAGTGCTACTTTGATGTCATAATCGGCCTGCTGCTGCCAGTATTTGTAACCGGGAGCTCCCGAGGCATTACGATATTCGTTGGGAGTGGGCAGTGTAGTGCCAAGCTGTTCAAATTTACCCTGATAACCTTCCTGCGCCCAGGCGGTACAGAAGGCTAGCAAAGCAAACAGTGTGACTGATATTTGCTTCATATTCAATGTAGTTAAAGATAATGCTGATATTCTTGCAATATATGCAGGAATACAATGTTAAAATAATAGAATAAGTTCTGTTCTATATCTATAGAAAGTCTACGGAAGGCCTGAAGAGAAAAAAAAAGCCGGTTCTAAAAACCGGCTGCTAAGCTATTCTGCAGTCCATACCTGCTCTTCGTGGTTATTACCTAACTGCAGCATCAGGCGGGTGGGTTTGGGAACGAGCACCAGCCGGGTAAGCTTATCCGGATACTCATCCACATCTACCAGCACACCGCCATCGGCAGCGTGGTAAGTCACTTTGCCATTTTCTTCTTTCTTAACATATTTGTTGGCGAGGTAAGCGATAGGCAGCAGTACGTCATTATCAGGGCATAGCTCATCATGTACTTCAGCCAGGACATCTTCCAAATACTCGCCATAGGCTTCCACAAAATCATCTTCCAGGTCATGAAGTTCTTCTTCTACCTTGTCGTAGTCTTTATCGTTGTAGTTCAGCTGACTTAGCGTATTTTTCTTCTCTACAATTTCTACCAGGGCTTTATCAAGTGCTTGAATATTCATAGATAACCAGTTTAAAGGTCTTGATGCAAATTTTATTCGTAAATGCGAAATTCATAAGACTTATTGGAACTTGCAACAAATGTTTGCTAAAGCTTGATGTAATGGCGTATTATTTCAATTGGTTTAATTTTTGTTAAGAAAAGGTTAAACAAAAAATGAGCGTGTAAATTATACACAATAAGTGCTTATATTGTAAAAAAAATTAGTGGTTTTGGATACCTCACTGAAAGATATTACGCGAAATCTGCAGGATCATATTTTTTCCAGTACAGATTTTAACCGGCATAAAGACAGGTTGGAGATGGCTGAGTCTATCCTGCAGACACTGTCAGTAGGTGTGGTAGTAGCGAATGCCACAGGCCTGATTACCTACGTCAATGCCAGGGGCTTGGAAATCCTGGAGCAGGATAAGGACGCGGTGATCGGTATGCCTTCTACCTCGCTTATATTCTTCGGTTCTGACTATGCCAAGGCAAGGAAGGCCAAAGCACAACTGCTGAAAAACGGAACCTGGGAAGGTAAACTCATCACGCACACCCCTGCCGGCCATCAGAAGACCATACAATATTATGCCAGCGTGCTCTATGACGCAGAGGGCGGAGTAAAGCGGATGATCGCCTCCATGGTGGATATCAGCAAACAAAAAGAAAACAACAGTACAAAAAGTTTTCGAGCGGATATGCTGCAGTACTTACCGGATGCGGTGGTAGCGGTGGACGCTACGCAACATATCCGGTTCTGGAACAGCAAGGCAGCGCAAATGTACGGCTGGAAGGCAGAAGAAGCGCTGGGTAATCCTGTATCAATTATTTCACCCGATGCACAGTACTATGATGAGCAGATGCAGGAAATAGCTTCAGGTGAAGTGTGGCGTCAGCTCGAGGAGAAAAATTTCTGGAAAGGAAAGGTAAAACAGCAGCGTAAAGACAAAAAGAACCTTTTGCTGTCGGCTTCCCTCACCGCTCTGAGGAATGCAGATGCTGACCTGATCGGTCATATAGGGATTTATGCTGACCTGAAAGCACACGCAACGTATCAACAGACCAGTGAAGAATATCTCAAACTGGAAGCTGCCCTGGAAAATACCGATAATGCAGTTTTCTTTATAGACCGCCAATCAAGGTTGCTGCACTTTAATGCAGTCTTCGCTGCCGGCCTTCTGCGTAATATGCAAAAGCATATTACTGAAGGAATGAGCATGTTTGAGATACTTCCTGAGGAGTTGCACCAGTTGTGGGAACAGTTTCACGCTTATGCTGTAAGCGGAAAAAAAATGACCGTGGAGGAATCTGTAAAGGTGAGTGGCAAAGAGTCTTTTTACCGTGTACATATTTCTCCGATAAAAAATCCTGAGGGTGAAATCATCAGCATATGTTATGCTGCCCGACGCCTGCAACTAAACGAGTCGAACCTGCCTCCATCAGCCAGCCAGCAGTATGATACACAGCGTACTTACGAACAGGGTGTTCTGGATGAGCGGAAAAGAGTTGGAATGGAACTGCACGATGGGGTGGGCCAGCAGATATCTGCCCTGCAGATGCGCCTGAATTATATGATGTCACGCGACCTTTCTGCAACTTCTGAACTGCAAAACCTGCAGGATGAACTGAAAAAAGTGCATGAAGAAATCCGGCGGATCAGCCATGATATGATGCCACAGCTACTGGAAAAATATGGGCTGGAAGACGCCCTCCTGCTGGTGCTCCAGGAAGTGCGTGAAACGAATGGTATCGGTACAGATTTTAACCTTAAACTATGCAGAAAAAAGTATCCTGATGTAGTGGAAAAAACCTTGTATCGTATCGTGCAGGAATTGGTAAATAATACTGTGAAACATACACAGGCAGAGCATATTTTTCTTAACATTGTAGAAGATTCCAATGTTTTAAGAGTTATTTATCAGGATAATGGTAATTTTATCGCCCGCAAAGAAGATAAAGCAGGAAGAGGATTGCTTAACATAAGGCAGCGCATCAGCAGCCTGGGTGGTACAGTTAAAATTAAAAGTAAGAATAATAATGGCTTTCATATATATTTTAAGTTGCCCCTCTAATAATACAAATGGACAAAATTAACATTCTCTTAGTAGACGATCATCAGATCATTCGTGATGGAATTAAACTGATGCTTCAGGATAGTGAGTTTATCCAGATCAAAGAAGAAGCGTCCAGTGTGGCAGAAGCGCTGGATATCCTGGAAAGAAAAAATGACATCAGCCTGGTTATTTCAGACATCTCTCTTCCCAAGCAGGATGGTCTGGATCTGCTCAAAAAGGTAAAAAAGCAGCACACCGATGTCCGTTTTCTGTTCCTGAGCATGTTTATTGAAGAGCATTATGCTCTGCAGGCTGTTGAATATGGAGCGGATGGTTATCTACCCAAGGACGTGTCGGTCAGTACGCTGGTCAATGCGATCAGAACGATCCACGATGGTGATATTTATTACGATAGAAAAATATCTGACCTGATCATCAAGGCTTTTATCAACAAAAATATTCGCCGCTATGGTATCGGTGAATCTAACCGTGCGCTTACCAAACGAGAGAAAGAAATCTTATCGTTGGTGATTGATGGTGTCAGCAATGCCATTATCGCCGAGAAACTGGACATTAGCGTGCGTACGGTAGAGAACCACCGTGCCAACATACTACGTAAAGTGGGTGTTAAAAACACTGCCGAACTGGTACGCTATACCCTTCAGCATGATGTACTCAATTAAATGAGTACATCATTCCCCTCTTATCTTTAATTATTGCTTTAGCGTTTAAGCTTTTTTCAACTTTATTTTTCTGCTTTGTTTACTCTGGTAGTACTGCCTAACCGGTTGTAAGGGTAAATATTCATTTTTTTAGGAATGTAATATATAGCTTAGTTGTTCTCCAATTTCTGTTAATAATCCGATATTATTGGTTATTCGGCTAAAAAGGAATCAAGTGGAGAAAGAAAATAAGCACAGCATTTTATTGGTAGACGGCTTTGCTCTGGAAAGAGCTTCTATGCGGGCGGTACTATCCCGTGAAGAAAATATTGGTGACATCGTTGAAGCAAATGATCCTGGGGAGGTAACAGAACTACTGAAAAACAGTGACGTTTCCCTGATGATCTGTAGCATCATCACCGTGGAGGCGGATCACCTGCAAATGGTTGCCAAATTGTTGGATGTCCCTCATCCCATACCTGTCCTGCTCCTGGGACCGGATAGCAGACTGGAAAACATGATCGCTTTTATGAAAATGGGCGTAAAAGGCTACATCCCCAAGAGCGCCGGGCAGGAAGTATTAATGGAAGGGGTACAGACAGTTCTGAAAGGAGATGACTTTTTCCCTCAGCCCGGCAAAAACTGGAGTCAAATTACCGAGCATGGCTCACTGCCGGTATCAGCCCTGGTCTCCGGGCGGGAAAAGGAAATCCTTCAACTGGTCATTCTTGGTATGAACAACGTTCAGATAGGAGAGAAGCTCAGCATCAGTACCCGAACGGTAGAAAACCACCGAGCCAATATGATGCGTAAACTGCAGGTTAAGAACACCGCAGAGCTCGTGAAGATCGCGATTGAAAGACATATAGTGGATTAGGGTAAGCTATAGCCTGTACCCGGGCCACAGACATAAATATTTGGTTGGGGCTGTTAGCCTCTATGGCTTTTGATAGCCTGCGGCCTTTTCCTTACCTGATTCGGCGTATTTATTTTTTACTTTCAGCCATTTATATTTTCAGGAGAAACACATCTGAAAGAGCACTAAACCTACTGACGGTCAGCTTTATTTTCTGCCTTTAGGGTGACGACCGTCTGTGCCCCTTACTTTTTTAAAATTATCGTGTAAATTTAGGCCAGCATCATGCATGCTACAGCATAACTTTTTTATATTATACCCAAAGCTAATCATTCTAAACACCTATCATGGATAGTAAAATTAAAGAAAAAGCCCAAAAGTGGTTAGACAGTAATATTGATGCCGATAGCAAAGCCGCCATTGAAAAACTGTTGAACAACGGTCATGAAGACGAACTGGTGGACTCATTCTATAAAGATCTGGAGTTTGGAACCGGTGGACTGAGAGGTATCATGGGGGTTGGTTCCAACCGGATCAACAAGTACACCGTAGGAATGGCTACCCAGGGCCTGGCTAATTACCTGCTGAAAACCTATCCTGATGAACAGATCAAGGTAGCCATCGCGCACGATAGCAGGAATAACAGCCGCTACTTTGCGGAGGTAACGGCTAATGTATTTTCGGCCAATGGTATAAAGGTTTATTTCTTTGATGGCCTTAGGCCTACGCCTGAGCTTTCGTTTGCTATCCGTACACTGGGCTGTCACAGCGGAGTAGTGCTGACTGCTTCGCACAACCCCAAAGAGTACAACGGATATAAAGCCTATTGGAATGATGGTGCCCAGTTGATTGCTCCGCACGATAAAAATGTTATACAGGAAGTAGGAAAAATTGAAGGGATCAATGCGGTAAGGTTTGATAAGGATGAAAGTAAAATTGAAATTATCGGCAAGAATATAGATGATCAGTACCTTGAAATGCTCAAAGGCCTATCGCTCTCGCCCGAAGCTATTAAGAGGCAAAAAGAGCTGAAGATCGTCTTTACGCCTATCCACGGTACGGCCATTACGCTGGTGCCTCCTGCCCTGGAGAAACTGGGATTTACCAATGTGCATATTGTGAAAGAGCAGGCTGAGCCCGACGGTAACTTTCCTACCGTAGTCTATCCCAACCCTGAAGAATCAGAGGCGCTGGATATCGCCCTGCAGCAGGCCAGGGAAATAGACGCAGACATCCTGATGGGTACCGACCCTGATGCCGACCGGGTAGGGATTGCTGTCAAAAACCCTAAGGGTGAGTTTCAGCTGCTCAATGGTAACCAAACCGGCAGTATGCTGATCCATTACCTGCTTAAGATGTGGCAGGAAAAGGGTAAACTCACCGGAAAACAGTTTGTGGCCAAGACCATCGTGACTACTGACCTGATTGAAAAAATTGCCGACCACTTCAGCGTCAATTGCTATGATACCCTTACCGGCTTCAAATACATCGCTGCGCTGATCAAAGAAAAGGAAGGAAAGGAAGAATTTATCGGAGGTGGTGAAGAAAGCTATGGTTATCTCTTTGGTGACAAGGTAAGGGATAAAGATGCGGTAGCTTCCTGTGTGATGATTGCTGAAATGGCTGCCTATGTGAAAGATCAGGGCATGACTCTCTTTGACTTCCTGCTGGATACTTACCTGCAGTTTGGGCTTTATCGCGAACAACTACATTCGCTGACCAAAAAAGGAAAGAGCGGATTGGAGGAAATACAGCAAATGATGCGCGACCTGAGAAGTAACCCTCCTCAGACTATTGGTGGCGAGAAGGTGGTCAAAATCATTGATTACCTGGAAGGCAAAGAGAGAAATCTGCTCAGCGGTGACCAGAAGCCCATTGATTTTCCAGAATCCAATGTGTTGCAGTTTTTTACCGAAGGTGGCAGCAAAATTTCAGCCCGGCCCTCCGGCACCGAACCTAAGATTAAGTTTTACTTCAGTATCAGGGGGCAGCTTAGCGATAAGACAGCCTACGAGCAGGAGGTACAGCAGCTGGATGATAAAATCCAGGGGATCATACGCGAAATGAATATTTAGGCATTAAAATAATTTTACCGACAAGCTATCCCTTGTTTTGTTTATGGGGATAGCTTTTTTATTTTATAGAGAAGATCGTAAAACGCTCATTTACATGCTTGCAGAATCATTCGTTATACTGGTAGCCGTTGTACTGGGAGTCGCCGGAGGTTGGTTAGCTGCCCGTTTCAGATATCAGCAGCCCTCCATCAGTCCCCAGGAGCTGGAGCAAAAATATGTGTTGAAGGAACTGTACGCCGACCTCAAGCGGGAGCTCTACGATGCGCAGCAACACATACTGCGCCTGTCTCGGTCGCAGGCGGCCCTGGAGCAGCAAAACCAGGCCCTGCAGGAAAAATTACTACACCAGAAGGATGAGTTCACACAACTACAGCTGCAGTTCAGGCACGAATTTAAAAGCCTGGCCAACGACCTGCTGGAAGAAAAGAGCCAGAAATTTACCCGGCTGAATGAAGAAAAACTGGGTGTACTATTAAACCCACTGAAGGAAAAGATTACCGATTTTCGTACTAAACTGGAGCATACTTATCTGGAAGAAACCCGGGAACGTGCCTCGCTGAAAAAAGAAATTGAGCAACTCATCCTGCTTAACCAGCAGGTAAGTGAGGATGCGGTCCGTCTGACCAAAGCTCTCAAGGGCGACAGCAAAGTACAGGGAGACTGGGGAGAAGTACAGCTGGAAATGATCCTGGAAAAAGCCGGTTTGGATAAAAACATCCACTATTCCAGCCAGAGTTCCTTTACTGACCAGGCAAGCCAGCGGGTGCAGCGTCCAGATTATATTATCCATCTTCCGGACAGCAAACACCTGGTGCTGGATGCCAAAGTTTCGCTTACTGCCTACGAAAATTATTACAACACCGAAGATAATGTGCAGAGAAGCCGTTACCTGAAAGATCATCTGGACAGTATCTACCGGCATGTAAAGACGCTGGGCGAAAAGAACTATCAACATCTTTACCAGATCAGCCAACCCGATTATGTGATCATGTTTGTGCCACTGGAGCCGGCGCTTACAGCTGCTTTGCGGGAAGATTCACGGCTTTTTGAGAAGTGCCTGGACAAGAATATTGTGCTGGTTTCTACCTCGACCTTGCTGGCTACCCTTCGTACTATCTCCTATATCTGGAAACAGGAAAACCAGAAGAAAAATGTGGTGGAGATTGCCGTGGAGAGTGGTAAGTTGTACGATAAGTTTGTAGGTTTTGTAGAGGATATGTCCAAGATTGAAGGGAGTCTGTCTGCGGCCCAAAACAACTACCAGTTGGCAATGAATAAGCTGTGTAGCGGGAAAGGTAACCTGGTAAGGAGGGTAGAAAAACTGAAAGACCTGGGAGCTAGTGCCAGTAAGTCTCTCCCCGATAATCTACTGGATAAGAGCCTGGAAGTAAGGAAGATGTAATATTTTACTTTTTTTACAAAAAATATTATTATTTTAATTTTTTAGTAATTAAATTAGCATCAGCTTATTACAAGATGCTACCAACCTCAAAGTAATACTATGACCTATAAGGAAAAAGAAATTGAGAAGAAATACTTTTCTATAGGCGAAGTAGCCGATATGCTCAATATTGCACCCTCACAGATTAGGTTCTGGGAAGGTGAGTTTGATATTATCAAGCCGCAAAAAAACCGTAATGGTAAAAGACAGTTTACCAAAGAGGATATAGAAAAAATTAAGATGGTATATCACCTGGTGAAAGAAAAGGGATATACGCTCCAGGGGGCCAAACAGATGCTGAAAAACAACAACAATGCACTGAAGGACAAGATGGAGATGATAGAATCATTGGAAGAGGTAAAAGCCTTTCTGCTGGATCTAAGACGAAAACTGGATAATCAGTAATGCATGAAGCAGATCAGTGAGCAGCGGCCAGCCGTTGAAACAAAAATATATCAGGTAGCTCTGAGTATGCTGCCTCATGTAGGCGGAGCGCTGGCCAAACAACTGATCAGTTATTGTGGTTCGGCTGAGGCAGTTTTTACAAGTCCGATACGTCATCTGAGCCGAATTCCCGGCATAGGAGAAAAAATTATCGGAGGCATCAGAAATGCCGCTCCCCTGCTGGAAAAGGCGGAGGAGGAAGTAATCCGTTGCGCGCAGCAGGGAGTCTCTATACTGGCATACACTGATGAAGCTTATCCGGAAAGGCTACGCCAGATATATGATGCTCCGGTGTTGCTGTATTATCAGGGAAGTGCCGACCTGAACCACAACCGCATCATCAGCATCGTAGGTACACGGCAGGCTACTCCTTACGGACGAGAAGTGGTCGAGAAACTACTGGATGATTTTCAGCCTTACCAGCCGCTCATCATCAGTGGTCTGGCGTATGGTATTGATATCTGTGCACATCGTACTGCCCTTAAGATTGGTTTACCTACCGTGGGGGTGATGGGAAGTGGTATTGATATTATTTACCCTGCGGTACACCGGCGAGAGGCAGAAGCCATGAGAAAAGATGGGGGCCTACTGACGGAAAATCCCTGGGGAACGAAGCCGGATGCCAGGAAGTTTCCGGCCAGAAACAGGATAATAGCTGGATTGGCAGATGCTACTATTGTAGTGGAAGCTGCTACCAAAGGTGGAGCGCTGATCACTGCCAATTTAGCAAATGATTACGATCGCGAAGTATTTGCCGTACCCGGAAACTGGCAGCAGGCTTATTCCAGTGGTTGTAATCAACTGATTAAGCAGCACAAAGCGCATATTCTGACCCAGGCCAACGACCTGGTAGAAATGCTCAACTGGGATAGTGATCCCCGGCAACAGGCGGCTGTCGCCAGGGAACTACCCCTGGAAGTAGTAATAGATGAGCAGGAAAGACAGGTAGTGGATGTACTGCTGAAGCAGACTGAAGCGATGCTGTTTGATCCATTGAGTTGGCAGACCCAACTCCCAGTCAACAAACTGGCGGCTGTGTTATTGAGCCTGGAATTCAAAGGTGTTATTCGTTCTTTACCCGGTAGAAAATACCAGATGGTAAAGTTCTAGCAGATGGTGTATGATAATTGTTGAACACTAAGCATATAATGCTATGTTGAAGAATTATTATCATGTATTGGGAATAGATTATAGTGTCACTCCTGCAGAGCTGAAACTTGCCTATCGTAAGCTGGCCAAACAGTACCATCCGGATGTTAATCCCGATGACAGCGATAAGGAAGAAATGTTCAAGCTGGTCAGTGAGGCTTATTATGTACTTTCAGATAGCAACCGCAAGGCCTCTTACGACCTTTCGTTACTACTCGGACTTAATGAGGTATACGATGGGCTGGAAGAACAGGAAAGACGGCATCGCTATGCCCGCCGGAGAGCTAATAGGGAATATGCTCCGCCCAGGAGAGAACCCGTTACGTACTCCAGAAATGTGTATATCGCCATAACCGTATTGTTACTGCTTGTGGCTTCTGCCGTCTTGGTTGTTCCATTCGCCTTATCACATTATTCTTCGGCTTACCATTACGATAAAGGCCTGGAATACTATAATAATGAACAGTACTATGCGGCACTCAACAGCCTGCAGCATGCAATCATAGATTTTGGTAGCAAAGATATTGAAGCCTGTCTGCTCTCAGGAAATATCCTTATGGATAAGTATGGGCAATATTCGTATGCATTGGAGTATGCTGATCTGGGTTTAAAGCGAGCTTCTTCCCCTATTGAAAAAGTGCAGTTGCTCTACCTGAAAGGTATGTGTCTGAATGGTAATGGAGACTATCTCAATGCAGTAGAACAGTTTGAGGAGGCCAGAAAAATCTGGCCAGAATATGATAGCCTGTACTATAGGTTGGGTACTATCTATGCTTATAAACTGGGAGAGTTCCAAAAAGCCAAAGTTATGCTTGACCGTCTACTGGATATGAATGCTAATTTCTCTGATGCATACTATGCCAGAGCTTATTGTCATTATCATATGGAAGATTACGAAAGTGCCTCCGGAGATATAGATACTTACCTGAACAGGATCAACAGCAGCGACGGAGAAGTTTACCTGATGCAGGCGCGCGTAGCCGAAAAACTGCAGCAGACTGAACAGGCCTGTACAGCCATAAAAAAAGCTTCTCTGTATAATATCAGAGAAGCTGAAAGGCTTAGAGACAAGTTCTGTCTGTAAATATTGGTTATCGTATCGGGCGATTGCAAACCTCCCTGATCATTTCGTAAGCTTTCAGGTCGCCCAGTTCACCGGCTTTGCTCAGGTCGAGACAGCCTTCCTGCAAGAGTCCGTGCTCTATCCTTAAAATGCCTCTGAGGAAGTACGCATCTACGTTTTTTGGGTGTATTTCTAATATTCTGCTACAGTCGTTAATGGCATCATTGTAAGCTTCCAGTTCCCGGCGAGCCTGCCCTCTCTGGTAATAAGCCTGTACATGGTTTTCGTTTAGCTTGATCGCTTCGCCAAAATCTCCGATTGCGCCATAGTAGTCCTGCAGTGAAAATTTGATATTACCCCTTTCAAAGTAAGCATCTGAGTAAGCCGGATTGATGTCTATAACCATGTTGTAATCTTTCATGGCTCCATGATAATCCTCAAAGATCTTCTTGGTATTTCCTCTAAAGAAATATGCCAGGTAGCTCATGGAATCTGCATCAATTGCTTTATTAAAGTTGATAAGAGCTTCTTTATAGGCGCCTTCTCCAAAAAGCTTTCTGCCTTTTTCCACATATAGGGAAGTACTGCTCTGTGCTACGACACCAATAGAAAACAACAGAACGAGTAAAAGGCTTATATTTAATCTTATCAGCATAAGCAAAATGTTTAAAATATATGCTGGCAAAATACCATAAAATATAGATAAGTTTAAAGTGTATTTATAGCCATGCAAAGGCATGTGTAATATTTGGCATACAATCTAACTATTGGAAGGCAAGCTTACTGTTGTCCAGTCAATTCCTTTTTGGAGCCACCGCAAGGTTTCAACTTCTTTGCTATCCTTTTCAGGCTCATAGTTATAATGCCAGTTGGCTTGCGGAGGCAGGCTCATCAGGATTGATTCTGTTCGACCATTGGTATCGAGGCCAAACTTGGTGCCTTTGTCCAGCACCAGGTTAAATTCTACGTATCGGCCCCTCCTTACGTACTGCCATTCTTTTTCCCGCTCACCGTAGGAAAGGTGCTGGTTCTTTTTCATCAGGTGAGTGTAGGCAGGCGCAAAAGTCCGTCCTATATCCTGCACAAACCGGAAAAGCTGGTCCTGGCTGAACTCTTGGTTTGGGGAAAGGCGGTCAAAGAATATTCCCCCTATTCCCCGGGTTTCCTGGCGGTGTTTAATATAGAAGTAATCATCGGCCCACTTTTTAAACCGAGGGTAAAAATCCTTATTGTGCTGGTCACACACGTTTTTGAGCGTCTGGTGAAAGTAGCGGGCATCTTCCGGGTCCACATAATGTGGCGTAAGGTCAATGCCTCCCCCAAACCAGCAACTGCCATTGCTCATCTCGAAATACCTTACATTCATATGAATGATAGGAACCAGGGGGTTATAGGGGTGTAAGACGATTGACACCCCGGTGGCATAAAAATCCGCTTCTTTCAACTGAAGCGCCTGCAATATTTTATCAGGAGTAGGGCCATGTACGGCAGAAAAGTTAACACCTCCCTTTTCAATGATATTACCCTGGGTGAGTACTCTACTTCTGCCGCCGCCGCCTTCCTCCCGTTTCCAGGCATCTTCTAAAAATTTTCCTTTGCCATCCGCTTCCTCGAGAGCTTTACAAATATCGTCCTGCAGGGACATAAACCAGGAGGCTATTTCTTCTTTGCTATACATATGCGCTAATACTATTTACAGATAAACGAAAAGGTCCCGGCTGTTGGTCGGCAATCAGAAATCCTACCAACTGTAGCCGGGAAGGATCAAAAACATCATCTACTTTCCTGCCTCTTATCGAAGCCTCCAGCATGCTGAATGGAACATATACCAGTTGTGGGTTACCGGAGGTTGGGAAGCGGGCCTGAAAGCGCGGGCTTCCTGAACTGGTTGAATTGGCCAGGTTGATTTTATAAATTTTTCCATCACCACAAAGGCGCAGGCTTATTCCAGAGTAAGCGGACAGGTTTTGGTCTGGTAAAGTATAGCGGACGGAGGCAAACCCACCATTATTCTCCAGGGAAACCTTGCCCTCCCAGACCAATGTATGTTCCTTATCCAGGGAAACCCTACTCTGGGATATGCCTCCCATCACTCCATCATTGACACAATGCCAATCCTGTAGTGTAGCTTTGGTGTGGTCAAAAATAATTAAGCTATCAGTCATGAATAAGCCATTGTGCGTCGCTTACGAGGCAAATACCCCCAATGCGCTTAAGCAAAACACGCAGAGGTTCTTTGATCCTTTCCAACTCCTCATCAGAGCAGGCCAGCAGAATATAATTATTCTGAAAAACATCCGTAAGTCCATATCCGTCGCGGATCCCCTTATCACCCTTACCGGAGGCATTGCGGATAATAGTATACCCATTGATCTGGTTTTTATCAAAAAGGCTGACAACTTTGGGCAAGAAATCGCTTTCTACTACAATTTCAACACGTTTTACTGCTTTCATGGGTTTACGAATGTGGTGATGAGATAGTAATAAAACGGGATTCCCAGGATGATGTTAAAAGGGAAGGTAAGTGCCAGTGACATGGGTACAAACAAACCGGGATTAGCCTCCGGTACCGCCAGGCGAAAAGCCGCCGGAACAGCGATATAAGAACCACTGGCAAAGAGTACGGTAAATAAAAGAGCATCGCCCGTTGGAATAGAAAATAATTTGGAAAGCATTACCGCCACAATACCATGCAACACTGGTAAGATAAGCGCGAAACTGATAAGCGTTACTCCTGCTTTTTTTAGTCCGCTGATTCTTTTGGCAGCCAGCAGGCCCATATCCAGCAGAAAAAAAGATAACATACCTTTAAAAATATCTCCGGTAAAAGGGGCCAAAGCTTCTGCTCCTGAATCACCAGAAAGTAACCCTATGATCAGGCTGCCCAGTACGAGTACCACAGAGCTATTGGTAAGTGCTTCTTTAAATACCTCACTGAGTTCTGTTTCTTGTTCCTGATCCGTATTCTTTTTACTGATTTTGATCAGTAGCACCCCGACAATGATGGCCGGAGACTCCATCAGCGCAAGACTCGCTACCATATGCCCTCCGTACTCAATAGACTGATTGTCCAGGAATGCAGTTGCTGTGATAAATGTTACCGCGCTGACTGAACCGTAGGTTGCGGCAATCGCTCCTGCATCATACACATTGATCTTTTTGCGCAGGAAGTAGAAAATATAAACAGGGGCCAGTGTAGCCGCAACAACCGATAGGGTAAGTGTAATGATAACCTCTGTGTTGAAACCACTGTGGCCAAGCTCTACTCCACCCTTAAAGCCTATGGCAAGCAGCAGATACATAGAAAAAAACTTGGACAAGGTTTGTGGGATGTCCATGTCCGACTTGATCAGTACGGCCAGCATACCCAGGAAAAAGAATAGAATTGGTGGGCTGAGAAGGTTTGCACTAATATCCATGGGGCGAAGTTAAGGCGGCCTTCCATAGAATAAAAGAAAAAAGCTGTACCTGTGAAAACAGATACAGCTTATAGTGCTGCAAAAACAGCCAAATTTATTCTTTCATTCCCAGGCTTACATTTTCTGTAGTCCGGGTATCTTCAGAAACATCTTTAAAACCGAGGATTTTCTCATTTACCTCAAGTGCCGGCGACATGATCCCACAGGATGTATTGGAAATGAAAACACTATAACTGCCCGGTTCGTCAACTTTTAGTATATGCTGCTGGGATTCGCTGAGTAGTTCGCCATTCTTGTACCAGATATATTCGCAGGAGGGCAATTCACTTGCCTCTAAGACTAGTTTGCTCTCCTCATCAATTCTGCCTGCAATCTGTAAATCAGCCTCAAAGGTAGCGTACGTCCTGAATGCTATAGGTGGCGACCACTGACTACTGATATGTTCGGTAGAAGATCTGATTTTACAGTAGTAGACACTGTCTTCTGCAAGCCCGGTTACTTTTATCTCGCTTAGGCTTACGCTGGTATCCTGTACTACCACCTCCTGATCATTATCATAGGTATATACCTGTATATCGTACTGGCTGGCATGGTCTACCATTGACCATCTGAATAAGTATTCACCGCAGACAGTAAGTTGGGTTGAATCAGGCGGCCACAGTATGACAGGAGCTTCCAGAGAATGGGTAATGAGAAAATTATCCAGGTAGATACCGCCCCGCAGATTACCTCTGCCTGAGAATCTCCGGTCGTCCTTCTGCTGAAAACGAATGACAAACTGCTCGGAGTACCGTAGCCCGGCAGCGTGGGTGATGGAGTCAAGGTTAACCTGATATAGTTCCGCATGCCCTCCGGTCTCAGGAAAAGCCCATGCTTTTTTGAAAGATCTGCCCCCGTCTTTACTAAGCCACAGGCCGTCTTCAGCATCAGGCTCATCATAATTATTGTACAGCCAAAAGTGCAGAAGCAATTCCTGCTCTCTGGCCAGATTAAGGTGCAGGTCTACTGAGTTGGTAGTAGATTTGCCATCAGTTATGCGCCCCAGTGCCAGCCCTTTGCTTTTATTACTGCCTATGGAATCTCTGATACCCACAAAACCTCCTGGCTTAAGATCCTGCAGGCTGGCAGTAAGCAAGGGGTCACCAAAACTCCAGTGTGAAGCCAGTGTATCACCCTCAAAATTATCTACCAGGGGCAGGGTAGCGTAAACAGGGCGGGGCGTATCAATGATGATATCATCCAGCAGGATACCATCGCTGATTGTACGGGTACCCGCAAAGTCATCATCATCATGCTGCTGGAAGCGGATAACAAATGTATCACTTAGCTCAATACCCTGCTCCATGGCCAGTTGTCTGATATTCAATGAGCGAAACTCGCCCATTTCCAGGTCTACCCAGTTATCATTATCAAATGAGAACACTTTTTTGAAGCTTTTTCCGCCATTATTACTGAAGAAGATGCCATCCTGTTCGTGGGTTTCATCAAAATGGTCGTAGTAGCGAAAGCTGAGTCGCGCATCCGGATGTTTAGCAAGTTTAGTATAGAGGTCCAGAGCATTGGTTGAATAACACTTGTCAGTAGCATTGCCAAGACTTACTGCACGATTTCCCTCTTCGGTACTGACTATTTGTATGTTTCCATTCGGACTGATGCTGGTTTTGAGGTCAGGGTAGTAAGCATGCCCAGTCTGCCAGTAGGAAGGAAAGATATCCTGGTCAAAATGTTCTGCGATGGGGAGTTCTGCATATACAGGGGGTGCTGTATAAAGGTGGATATTATCAATCAGGAAACCATCACTGGAAAGGCGGCTTCCATCAAAATCATCATCATCATGCTGCTGAATGCGGATCACAAATCGGTCGTTGAACTGTAGTCCGTGCATCCTTGCCAGCAGGTCTATATCCAGCGGAGGGAAACTACCGAAAACACCATCGCTCCAAAGGTCCGGTTGGAAGGCAAATACTTTCTTGAAAGAGTATCCTCCGTTATCACTGAAGAACAGGCCATCAGCCGGATGGGTCTCATCATGGTTATCGAGGATATCGAACTTCATTTTTACATACTCCTGCCCGGCCAGGTTTACATAAATATCAATAGCATTGGTGGTTGGGCTTTTGTCAAAGCTACTGCCCATGCGCAGCACTTTTCCGTGCAGGCTGTCATATTCTACCACCTCCAGCAGAGATGATGGGGACAGGACATCGGTACTATCTGACAATGAAGGATCTCCTGCGAGTAGTGGCAGCGTAATACCAGACGAAAAGTCAATATTTAGCGGCAATCTGGCGTAGGGAACTTCCACAGCAGACAGCATGATATCATCAAGGAAATAACCGTCAGCAAAGTCAGCACTACCTGTAAAGTCATCTTTGCCGTACTGCTGAAAGCGAATTACCGTTTGTGCATTTAGCGAAATACCTTTTTTCCTGGCAAGTGCGCTCAGGTTGATCGGGGGGAGTTTGCCGCCATTTTTTTCCGGCCATTTTTCAAAAGAAAATGCATAGATCTGATAGAAATTACTGCCCCCGTCAGTACTTAAAAATATGCCGTCCTGAACGTGGGTCTCTTCCATGTTATTATAGACCATCAACTCAAGCATGACCTGAGCATAACCGGATAGGTCTACCGGCAGGTCAAGTCGATTGAGCGTAAACTTGTCATCACTGCTTTTTCCTAACCTTACTGCATATTTACCTGCCAGCGTATTCGTGGGGAAAACTTCTACCACACCATTAGGCTGCCCTGCCTGAAGCTGCCAAGCCTGTCTGAAGCTTCCTTCTTCAAAGTTATCGGAGAATATCACCTTTTGTGCAAAAGCAAACTGAAAGGCAGATGCAAAGCACAAAAAGGTGACTATAGCATTAATCTGAATACGGTAGAAAAAGGCCATACACGGGGGGTTAACAATTTAGGAAAACCTTACTGATGTAAGATATGACAAAGTTATCTAAAAAATATCATGATATGTATATTTATTTGAATTTTTTTTATTTATTCAAAAAATTATACATATCATGGTTTCATATAAAAAAGTGTACTATCAAGCAGTTGAGCGTAGTTAACGTACTTCTCCAATAAAAATAATGAAGAATTAAGGTGATTTCAAGCCAAAAAGTCAGGGCGGTAGGCTTTCCCCAAAAAATATTTTTACAAATCAGAATGGATAGCCTATACCAATATTGATTACACCCCGGCTGATTTCTTCTGCCCAGGAAAATTCCTCCCCTATCCAGCGGTTCCCTGGCTGCCGTGCAGGGTCATAGATTTTGATACCATAATCAAATCGTACGATCAAAAATGAAAAATCAAAGCGTAAGCCCAATCCGGAGCCTACGGCAATCTGTTTATAAAAAGAATTAAATTCAAAATTAGCATCAGGTTGTGCGGTTTCATAAATCCTCCAGACGTTACCTGCATCTATAAAAAATGCACCGTTTACAAAGCCAAACAGTTTACGCCGGAACTCTACACTGGCTTCCAGCAGGACTTCGCCCGGCTGTTCAATATTGTATTCATAATAGCCGTCTTCATCTGTATCTGGGGGGGGCGTTCCACCCGGTCCGAGGCGGCGGGGACGCCAGGCCCTGATGCTGTTACTACCACCGGCAAAAAAGTATTTCTCATAAGGCAGGACGTTGGCTGCAGAGTCGCCATAGGGAACAGCCACGCCAATGTTGAGCCGGTAGGCAAAAGAGCTATTGCGGGAAATCGGGTAATTCTGCCTGAAATCCGTGTTTACCTTAACGTACTTGAAAAACTCCAGTCCTCTTTCTGTAATGACATCCGGGTTGATCAGGTTGAAGATCGTACCTCCGCTTTCCACAAAAAGCTTCAGGTAAGAGGAGGATTTGTTGTCAGTATAGTTCCCGTAATTGCCAAAGTTAAAGATGCTGGAAAAACTGATGGCACTTACAAAAGAAGGCTCAAAAGACCGGCTTAAGGGTATACCCAGGGAGTCCTGCCTGTTGAGTATATCCCGAAAGTCCCTGCTCAGGTTACGTGAATCAATCAGGTTAATGTCTATAGGCGTAAATGTATAGCTTACGCGCTGTTGTTCCTGCCAGGTATAGGATAGCGAGGTGTTGAAGTTGGTTCGTACGTATTCCCGGCGGTTGGTATAGTTATAACCGGTCTGCAGCCTTGTACGAGGGTTGAGCGCCCCCAGCCGCGACTTCCAGGTTTCCGGTAGTGGAAAAACAAACTGGGGAAAAGTGAGCGAAAGGTTTCCACCGGCCTCTACACTTCGGTAAGCATCCTGGCCTTCTGTACCAGACGGAGGCGGTACTCCCTCAATACCGGCCCTGGCGCTGAATTCCATGATTTCCAGTCCTCCGAATACATTACGGATTTTGAGGGAAGAGTTGATAAAGGGGCCGGGCAGACCCTGGCTTACATTAAGCCCTACTTCGTTGGAGGTTTGATATTTCTTCAGCGGGCTGGCAAAGATGCGTGCGATAAACTTGCTGCCGGTAGTATCATAGTTGATATTGATAAATTTGAATACATCCAGGTTAGACAACTGCCGTTGGGTCTGCAGGGTCTCCTCCAGGCTATAGAGGCTGTCAGGATAGATAAAAATCCGCCGGTCAAGAATTTTTTTGTAGTACTGATATTCGTAGTAGCGGTAAAGAATGTTGTTAAACATCCTGCTCTTACGCTCACCCAGCAGCTGGTTACTACGCAGGTCAGAGTCAGTGGTAAAGATGACCGAATCAATTTTGAAACGTTTGTGGTAGCCTCGCTTGGCGGGTTCACGGATAATGGTACTGATGCCTACCTTATGATCCGCCACAGTAGAGTCTACCCTGTATTCCACGTACTGTCGGCTGAAGTCATAAAACCCATAATTACGCAGAAGCGTCTCTATCCTTTCCCTTTCCTGAGATAATTTCTCCTGATCGTAGATTTGTCCCTCGCGTACCAGGCGCTCATCATATGTTTCGGATAGCAGGTTTGAGATTACAGAATCCTGGGTACGGTAAATAATGGTATCGATACGGTAAGGTTGTTCTTCCTTCACATTGTAAACAGAAGTAAGGCGGTTGCCATCTATCTCAATATTATGCACTACATCGCCGTTAAAAAAACCTTTGGTATGCAGGTAATTTTCCATCTGCTGCCGGGTAGTTTCGGCCAGCGAACTGTCGTATACCGATAAAGGCTCTCCCCAGCGCATCAGCAGGTTGCCTTCTTCCAGCTTTCGTTCTATCTTGTTGACTTTCTTTTCCTTGCGGCTTTCCAGTCTTTCTTTCCTTTTTTCTTTTTCGGCATTTGCAATCTTCGTATTAATTTCCTCAATCAGCTCCTGCTTTTCTTCCTGCAACTCTTCCTTATCATAGAAGTCCAGGCCAAGGTGATAAAGTGAGACGAAAGGAGCGAAGGGGATAAGCGGGATTTTCCGGTTTGGCTCCTGCCGGTAAAAATCAGCAAGTGCTTCCTCATCCAGACGGTCGGTACTTTTGATCTTTTGTTTATATAGCAGATATTCTCCCTCATCCAGGTACCTGGTACCCAGGCAGGAAGAAAATAAGGAAACTGCAGAAATAAAGAGAACGATACTCTTAAAAAAACGATATGTTACTGTGGTATAAATAGCTAAAAATGGTTTCTAGAAGAACGTTAAAGTTAATTAAGTCTTTACAACTAAAGAAGTACCGGAAAAAATATAAGCTCTTTCTGGTGGAAGGAAGCAAGGTGGTCCTGGAACTTCTGGAGTCTGACTACAAGGTCAGAACGCTAATAGGAACACCAGTGTTTATAAACTCCCTGCAAGATTATCCAAAAATACAGCAGGTAGCCGAAATCATCACTACTGATGAAGAGACCCTGACGGCTGCCAGTCACTTTAAGCACAACCATACCGTATTGGCTGTGGTAGAAATCCCGGAAGCTACTCCCTTTGTTTTTCCTGATCATGCGTATGTGCTGGCGCTGGACGATGTAAAAGACCCTGGTAACCTGGGGACCATCCTCCGCATCGCCGACTGGTATGGTATCAACAGGATTATCTGCTCTGCTGAAACCACCGATCTGTACAATCCTAAAGTGATCAGTGCCAGTATGGGGTCTTTTCTGAGGGTGGAGGTGTTTTATGAAGATCTGCAGGCTTTCTTCGAGAAGAATTCCCGTACCGTTTATGCTGCCTGTGTGGATGAAGGCCAGAGCGTGCACCAGGTATCTTTCCAAAAATCAGGAATACTACTGATGGGTAGCGAATCCCATGGTATTAGTCCGGGGCTGGCAGCTCATATTGATCAAAAAATCAATATTCCCCGATATGGCCAGGCGGAGTCATTAAATGTAAGCATAGCTACGGCTATAATGTGTGATAATATACGCAGAACTATAATGTGAATAGTATGAAATATTCACAAATATGCATTGAATCAGTTGTTACTAAGTATCTTTACTAAAAAATATACCGCCCTCCGTTGAAAATTTCTTATCTCCTGTATATACATTTACTTAATTGTAGGATATATTTGTAGGATTGTTTTACATAAGCTGTCCACAAAGTATTTTTACTTAGAAAGTAAAAATATGCTTATTTAAGCAACTACTTAACACAATTGAGTAGTATATGGAATACGAAAGTGTTTACATTGATTTGTCCGTAATAACGACCCAGTTTGTCTATACAGCTTTGCCTGTAATTTCCCTGCTGGTCCTCCATATAGGGCGGATTACAGATAAACAACCACTGAAGAGGTACGACAAAAACACCAATGCTGACATTCATCAGCAACTGCTGGCTGCAGGTTTCCAGGGAGAAGAGAAAGAGCGGCAGCGTATAGCCAGGGAACTGCACGATGGGCTGGCGCCTATGATTGCCTCAGCAAAACTACGCCTGAGTAGCCTAAGGTCTGTCTTTGACAAGGATGACCAGCAAGCGGCCGCTTTTCGTGAAATAACCGACATACTGGAGATATCCCTGCAGGATATCAGAAGGCTTTCCTATAACCTCAACAGTAGCATGCTGTCCCGCTACGGCCTGACAACTGCCCTCAGCCAGTACTGCCGGAGAATGCAGCAACTGAGCGATGCCTGCCTCACTTGTACAGTAGATGAAGTGACCGGACTTAAACCTGAAGTTGAACTGGCACTTTTCAGAATCAGCCAGGAACTTCTGCAAAATGCCATACGGCATGCTGATGCTGCCAACATCAGCCTTTCATTAATAATTGGTGAAGAGTACCTGAAACTGCTGGTAAAAGATGATGGAATCGGCTTTGATCCTGAACAAATAGCCGTGCAAAGTAGCGGACTCCATAACGTGCAGGAAAGAGTAGGGCTGCTGGGAGGGAGGATGTGTATGCAGAGCAGTAAGAGAAAAGGGACAAGCATTGAAGTAATTCTTCGTAACGGAATTTAAGCCGACCAGATGAAAAAAGATATTGAGCTGTTAATCGTTGATGACCATAAGCTATTCAGGCAGAGCCTCAGGCTAATGCTACAGCAGAAGCTAAAAGGAATCAAAATCACTGAGGCCACCAATGGTAAGGCACTACTTGAAATACTGGAGAAAAGAAAATTCAAACCCGATATTATACTCATGGACCTGGAAATGCCGGTGATGGATGGTGTAGATACTATCCATTACCTGCTCAACCGGAAAAAATTCAAAGACCTCAAAATCATCGTATTGACTATGCACGATGATGAAAGGTTTGTTTTAAAACTGCTGGAAGAAGGTATTCAGGGATATATACTAAAAGATGCTGATGCTGAAGAAATGATCAAGGCGATCAAGTCGGTGATTGATGGGCAATACTATGTCAGCCAGCATACCTTTGATGCGATCAGGCGGGATATCGTTACAGGAAGCCGTTTCAAGAGTAAAATGTCCCCACCCTCTGAATTGCTTACTACCCGCGAAGAAGAAATTCTGTTGCTGATCTGTAAAGAATACACCAACAAAGAGATGGCTGATGCACTAAACCTGAGCGTACGTACCATAGATGGTCACCGTAACCGCGTTCTCAAAAAAACAGGCATGAAGAATACGGCAGGCCTGGTAAAGTATGCCCTACGAACCGGATTCTATTCTTTAGACTAAGGTAGTATTTTCACTGGCCTCCCGCATCATATCCTCGGCGAGTTCCTGCCCCAGGTAATTATCTATCAGGTAATGCGCCAGGTACAACACAGGCGTAAGGATGATGGCTACGCTAAACTTGTAGATATAATTGACGATGCCTACGGCCAGCACCTGCGCCATTGGCCAGTTACCAAAAATATAAAAAGCAATAAACAGTACCACAAAGCTATCCACAAACTGGGAGACCAGGGTGGAGCCGGTAGCTCTTAGCCATATTTTGCTGTTGCCGGTAATGCGGCGGAGTTTCTGGAAGACCACTACATCCAGTAATTGCCCGATGAGAAAAGCGATTAGCGACCCGATGATGATACCCAGCCCCTGCCGGAAGATCTTCTGAAAGGCAAAATCAATATTGAAGTAATTTCCCTCCTGGTCGGCATTATTGACCTGCAGCCAGAATTCAGCCGGCGCGAGCTCGGTCACCAGGTAGATAACGATAAAACTATAGGCAATAAAAGCAACAGTCAGGTAACTGATTTTCTTTACCCCCTTCTTGCCAAAGTATTCATTGATGACGTCGGTGGTAATGAACACGATCGGCCAGATAACTGCACCTGCGGTAAGGTTAAAATCCAGCACAAAGTCTCCAAAAAGGGCAATCTGTGCCGGGGGAAGGGCAAGAGTGGATTCTGCTGAGAAAATCTTGACACCGATCATCTCGGCCAGCAGGGCATTGGTAAGGAAGATACCTGTCAACACAATGAACAAGGTGTTCTTCTTATTTTTTTTGGTGCTGATCACAGTTTTATTCGTCTATAAAGTAATCCTCTCCTTCTTCTGCCAGCATGGTATTGGGAAACACCGTCTGCGCCTCTTCCAGTAAAGGCTGAAGGTCACGGTAGCGACTGGAATAATGGCCGATGAGCAGGGCGCCTGCATCTGCTTTAAGTGCAATGGTGGCCGCCTCTATGGTAGTGGTATGATGCCTTTGCCAGGCTTTTTCTGCCTGGTCATGCATAAAAGTAGCTTCATGGTAGAGCAAATCCACGCCCTGTATGATATCCAGTATGCGTTCGTTGTAGCGGGTATCCGAACAGTAGGCATATGAACGGCTTTTTCGGGGAGGCAGGGTAAGCGTTTCATTGGCGTAGCGAAGGCGGCCATCTTCATGAAGCAGGTCCTCTCCGCTTTTAAGACTAAGTATGTCCTCAACTGAAAGTTCTGGCGGGAGCTTCTCTTTATTGATTCTGCGCTCTTTTTCCTTTTCCCGGAAAAAATAGCCGCTACAGGCGATTCCATGGTCCAGGGGGATACTGTAAACCTCCAGCGCATGGTCTTCATGAATAAGGTTAGACTCACTGGCATCAACGGCAGTAAAGTGAAGGCCAAAATTAAGGGTGGTATTGGAATACTTCAGCTGCACCGTAATGATATCAGATAGGTTATAAGGACCGAAAATATGAAGATCTTCTTTACGGCCGTTCAGGTTCATGGTATTGATCAGCCCGATAAGGCCAAAGATATGATCTCCGTGCAGGTGACTGATGAATATATGATGTATCCTGCTTACCTTGGCTTTGTACCTGATCAGCTGCATCTGGGCTCCTTCACCGCAATCAATCAGAAAGTAGCTATTGTCCAGGTTAAGCAGTTGGCTGGTCTGATGCCTTCCGTAAGCAGGAGTTGCTGAATTTGCGCCTAATATTTTAAGACGAAACGCCAAAATCTAGTCTACGCCATTTTCATTCTCAGAACCGCTATTGAGATCCCTTTCAATTTCATTCATAAATACGGTGTCTACCGCTTCTTCGGCGGTGGGCAGCAGGGTCATCACACTATCCAGTTGAGATATTTTGATCAGCTTCATCACGTGCTCATTCAGATGGCAGAGGACGAACATACCACCATCTTCACGGTAGATACGGTTGCCGACCAGTAGTGCGCTCAGGCCGGAAGAGTCGGTATATTTCACCTGTTCCATATTCAGGATCAGGTTTTTAACCCCCTCGGCATGCATCGTGATCAATTCGGATTTCAATTCGGGGGCGATAGAAGCATCTAATTTTTCTTCCTGCAGAAGAAACATGCTGTATTGCTCTTTTTTGTCTATGGAGTATTTCATCAAATACGCAATTTATTAATATTGGAAAGATGCTAATTTACAAAACTACAGGGCATTTATTATGTTTTGGTGGATTCTGTCGAGAATATTGTCTGTTGCTTCAGGGATAAAGCTGCTGTCGGTCAGTTTTTCGTACAGTTCAATATACCTTTCGGAGATACTGTTTACCACCTCATCGCTCATTTCGGGCATTTTTTGTCCTTCTTTACCCTGGAAGCCCTCAGAAATCAGCCACTGCCGGACAAACTCTTTGGACAACTGTTTCTGGGCTTCGCCTCCCGCCTGTCTCTCTTCGAAGCCATCTGCATAAAAATAACGGGAAGAGTCGGGTGTATGGATTTCATCAATCAGATGGATCTGCCCATCATAGGTGCCAAACTCATATTTGGTATCCACCAGTATCAGGCCGCGCTCCCGCGCCAGTTTGCTGCCTCTCTCAAAAAGACGGTAGGTATACGCTTCCAGTTTTTGGTATTCCTCTTCAGGAATAATGCCGCGCGCAATTATTTCTTCACGCGAAATATCCTCATCATGGCCTTCCTGCGCTTTGGTGGCGGGCGTGATGATAGGATGGGGCAGCGGGTCGTTCTCTTTCAGTCCTTCGGGCAGGCTGACGCCACAGAGCGTGCGCTTACCATCCCGGTATTCGCGCCAGGCATGGCCGGCCAGGTAGCCACGGATCACCATTTCTATAGGAAAAGTCTTGCAATGTAGCCCCATCATCACATTGGGATCGGGCATCAGCGTCACCCAGTTGGGTACGATGTCGGCAGTGGCATTCAGGAAGCTGTAAGCGATCTGGCTCAGTACCTGCCCCTTATAAGGAATCGCCCGCGGTAGTATCACATCAAAAGCTGAGATGCGATCGCTGGCTATCAGGATGATCTGCTGGTCCAAAAAATACACATCCCGTACCTTTCCCCGGTAAAAACCGGTCTGGCCGGGAAGGTTGAAGTTGGTTTCGGTAATCGTGTTTCCCATAAGCGGGCAAAGTTAGTGATAAGCAGAGAAAAATGATAAGCTCTGTAAAAACTTGATGCAAAAATAGCTGAACTTATTCTGCTGGCGTCAGCATACGGATCTAAGGTTTACCGTATTCCTCTCCTTTGATCTCATTGCCCTGCTGGTCGTATTCCGTCCACTTACCTGTTTTTTTGCCTCCGCTGTAGGTGCCCTCTACGGCCAGTTTACCGTTTTCGTGGTACTGCCGGAAGTTACCCTGGGCTACTCCGAAATAGTAGTCGGTTTCGTTTTTGATCTCTCCCGATGGATAATAGACTTTACCGGTACCGCTTCTTCGTCCTTTGCGATAATCCTGTGTGCTACGGATGCGTCCACTCTCGTAATAAGAAACCACTGTACCATTGAGTGTACCATTGGTGTAGGGCTCTTCCTGCTCCAATTGTCCGTTTTGGTAATAGGTTTTCCAGGTGCCCTGGGGTTTATTTTTGCCGGTTAATGTCTTTTCGGATTTCAGGCCTCCTTCCGCGAAATATTCTTTCTCCGTCCGGCTTTCCTGCTCGTAAACTGTGACCGATTTCAACTGACCATTTTCAAAATAGGCTTTATGCTCACCCACCGGCTTGCCGTTCTGGTACCGCATCTCCGCCTTGAGGGTACCATCGTTGTAGTAATATTTTGCCACACCATCGGGGAAGCCGTTCTTGTAAGTTTCGTCCCGGATCAGCTGGCCGTTTTCGCTGAAGGACTGAGAGGGGCCCTGTCGCTGGCCTTTGCGGAAATTAGACTGGTCGGCTAGCTGTCCGTTGCGATGATACTCTGTTACCAGACCATCTATGATCGCATTCTGGTAGGTAAACTCTGATTTTACGCTACCATCCTCATAGTAGTAGCGGGCGGGGCCGTGTTGCTGCCCGTTTTTATAGGTAGTAACTTCCTGCAGCTTGCCATTTGGATAGTAGTTCTCAATTGCGCCTTCAGGTTTACCATCCACAAAGGTAGTTTTGCTTTTGATCGTACCGTCATTATAATACAGCCGAAGCGCTCCCTGCAGCTTATCTTCCTGGTAGGTGGCTGTTTGTATCGTATCTCCCTGGGGACTAAATATGACTACCTGCCCCTGCTTGATACCCTGCTGATAGGGAGTAACCCTCTGCAGAGAACCATCTTTGTAAAAATCCTCCAGCTTTCCTTCCAGTTTACCCTGCGCAAAGCTTGCCCTGGTGGCCAGGCTTCCATCTTCGTGAAAACGCTGGTAAAGTCCCTGTACCTGGGTGCTATCATTATTCAGCACAAAATATTTTTCTTTCAGCACAGTACGGGCAGAGTCGTAGTAGGTCTGGATCAGCGTAGTATCCGGCTGAGAAAAGGCAGTGGAAAGACCGCCGCAGAAGTAGAAAAAACTTACTAAAAGGGTAATAAGGCCGTATTTCATCAAACTAAGGGCTTTTTCAAAATCAGGAACTATCCTCTAACAAAGGATAACGCTATTTGATTCTGACCAGTGTAGCACCGTAGCCAAATTTTTCTTTCATGGCATCTTCAAAGTATTTGATGCCCGATACCTTGGAGAGTTTTTTATGGATAGCATTTCTCAGCACACCACTACCCACCCCATGGATAAAGGTAATCTCGTCCATCCCGGTAGCGATTGCTTTATCCAGGTTCTCTTCAAAAGTCCTGAGCTGTAGTTCCAGCATTTCATTTTTGTTCATGCTGTCATAACTTTTGGTCAGCTGCTCAATGTGCAGGTCTACCCGGGCCGGGGGCCGGCTGAAAGTGATGCGGTTAGCCATATCCTGGTCCTGGGTGTTGGCATAGATCCGCTCCTTGATCTTTTCCGGGTCAATGGGCTTACCACCGATGTTTGCTTCATCTATCTGGAACAGAAATGCTGCTTTGTTGAGCAGGGGTGCCTGCCGCTGGCTTTTGAAGAAAGTAGAAGCCTTGAACTTCATTTTCCGCACCAGGGGCTCCCGCATACTATAGTATCCATCCCGGTGGTAAAGTGCCTGTATCACCAGGGCCGGCCACTGGTCAAACTCGCTGACCATCACATCCTTTACTTTGACGTAGTTGTTGGCGTTCAGTACCCCGGCAGACAATCCTCTGAAGTTGTCGTTGGCCTCTTCGCCAAGAGAGTAAACCAGGTCAAAGTCGGTAGTATTGACAAAATAGGCAGTGAGTTGCTTATCGTTGAACTGCACAAAGGCCAGGTATATGCCCTGGGCAATTTTGGCACGGGCTACCTCCTCGCGGCTGGGTGTGGCGGTAGTACTACCGGGCTGCTCATCTCTCCTGAAATAATCCGCTTCCTCTTTGGCTACTACTACCACTTCATTGCGCATCACAGGTATGGGAAACCCATCCTCAATTTCTACCTCTATGAGCCCTTTTTCCAGGAAGCGGGTGATCACCCCTTCCTCGCTGCCGCGCAGCATCCTAACTTTGTCGCCTATTTTCATGATGGTTCTCCTTTATGTTGAAAAAGTAATTTCCTGCAAATCTACAGCTATCTGCCGACTTGCGGAAACCTCAGAAGTAAAGCGGATAAAAGCGGAAGCCACGCTTACCCTCGTAGGCCAGGGCGGGCGCAGGTAAATGGATCAGGTTGGCCACATACAGCATCCCGTTCCATAGTCGGTTGCCGAAGGTAGAAGGCTCCTTGCTGTAGTGGCTCAGGTCCAGGTCCAGCGACAGGTAAAACTGGCGGAAAGGCTGCATTCCTGCTGCTTCGTTTTCCTCATCCCGGGCGTAGAGCATATTTTCGGCACCGTAGCCAACGGCCAGGTTCAGCCATTTGGGAAAATTCTTTTCCGGGAAGAAGCGGCAAAGATCAAAGGAAAGCCAGTAAGTCTGTCCGTTATAATCTTTCAGGATTTCCTCATGCAAGCGATGTCCCAGGGTGTTGGGGCGCAGTGGTGCAAAAGAAGTTGGCTGAAAAGAAAATTTGGGATGTATCCTCACCTCCTGCCAGAGTTCGTACTGTAGCGGCAGCAGTATCGCCCCGCCAGCATTGGCAGCGACATCGGCCCAGGAAAACCCATAGGCGGCAGAGTAAGCGTCAAAAAACTCTACCGGCAGCAGCATCAGTTTGCCTGCCAGCGCCCCGTACCAGTAGCTTTTGCGCTCGTCCAGGCCCGCATCCAGAAAAGCCCGGCTGCTGAACTGGCTGAGATGATAGGCAGAGTAGGCATGGCCCGCCTTGTCTACCTGCTTCCACTGCGGTGCGTCATCAAAGAATGTAAAAGACTGGCTTTGCTGGTCCTGGTACCATAGTGCGTATAAGCCCACCTGCGCAGCCGAATAAGCCGCAGTGCTGACCAGCAGAAAACGATGGAGCTTTGCCCGGTCGGTTTGCTGCTCAGGTTCCAAAGGCTGCGCATGCACAGATAGGGGAAAGACAATAAGGACACAAAGGTAAATAAACGGCTTCACTGGCAGCAAGGTAGAAAATAATATGCCACAAACGTGCAGGCAGGATAGTTTAGCCTTTGCCCAATGCGCTTTTGTAAGTATCCAGTGCCCTCTGCCTCGCTGTTTTGTGGTCTACCATAGGCTCCGGATAACTGTCTGTACCTGCTTCGGGTACCCAGCGGCGAATATACTCCTGCTGTTTATCAAATTTATCGGCCTGGCTGTAGGGATTAAATACCCGGAAGTAAGGCTGGGCATCTACGCCTGTGCCGGCAGCCCACTGCCAGCCGCCGTTGTTGCTGGCAAGCTCGAAGTCCAATAGTTTGCGGGCGAAGTAAGCCTCACCCCAGCGCCAGTCAATCAGCAGGTGCTTGGTCAGGAAGCTGGCCACGATCATGCGTACCCGGTTGTGCATATAGCCGGTGGCATTCAGTTCCCGCATGCCGGCATCTACAATAGGGTAGCCGGTCTGTCCCTCACACCAGCGGCGAAAATCCTCCTCATCGTTGCGCCAGGGGATACGATCGTACTCAGGTTTAAAAGAATACTCGACTACCTGTGGATTATGATAGAGAATCTGCATGTAAAATTCCCGCCAGATGAGTTCGCTCAGGTAAGTGTCGTTGAGCTGCCGGACCCGGCTCACCAACTGCCGTATACTGATGGTGCCAAATCTCAGGTGAATGCCCAGGCGGCTGGTGCCGGCTTTGGCCGGGAAGTCGCGGGTTTTGTCATACTTGCTGATAATTGCTTCGTCTATATCATTGCCAGGAATCTCCAGCGACGAGCGGGTGAAGCCCATGTCTTCCAACTCCGGCATCGGCGGGCTATCTCCCTGGTGCCAGTTATCAGAACGCAGAGCCGAGGGCAGTATCGTGATTTCTGTCTGGGACAGCTTATCCAGCCAGGCTTTTTTGTAAGGCGTAAATACTTTATAAAAACTGCCGCTGCCGCTCAAGACTTCGTCTTTCTCGAAGATCACCTGGTCCTTGAAGGTGAGCAGGGAAACACCATGCTCTCCCAGTAGCTGGTCCACAGCAGCATCCCGCTGGCGAGCATAAGGTTCGTAGTCACGGTTGGCGTACACACCGGCAATATCATATTCATGAAACAGTTGCTGGTAGATCTCCAGGGGTTTTCCGTACCTGACCAGCAGCGTACTGCCTTTTTCCTGAAGCTTCTGCCGCATGTTGCTGAGCGTATCGTGCAGGAAAGTTACCCGGGCATCATCGCGCTCTTCCAGTTTGTCCAGGATCTCAGTGTCAAAGATAAAGATCGGCAATACCGGGTGTCGGTCTTTAAGCGCATAATAAAGGGCAGTATTGTCTGTAAACCGCAGGTCACGGCGAAACCAGAAAATGCTGATTTTGGTCTTGCTCATTTCGGCTGTTTGTGATGATTTTTTACAAACCGGATAAACAACACCATTTGCGGAGAAAGTGTTTGTTCAGAAAGTATTGCTATATTGGCAATTCTTAGTGGATACTTCATTTAGCCGCTGAAAATTATTTAATTTGCCGAGAAATTTTTTCAAATAACAAACCCTCATAAATCAGATGAGCGAACAAAAGATTACGATTCAGAACGGAGAATTAAAAGTGCCGGATAATCCGGTGATCCCCTTCATTGAAGGAGACGGAACAGGTGTGGACATCTGGCCTGCTGCCAAAAAAGTATTGGACGCAGCAGTAGAGAAGGCTTATCAGGGCAGCAAAAGTATCGCCTGGAAGGAAGTGTATGCCGGCGAAAAATCATACAATATGAACGGTGAGTGGTTGCCTGCTGCCACCCTGGATACTTTTCGCGAATACCTGGTGGGTATCAAAGGTCCGCTGACGACCCCGGTAGGTGGTGGTATTCGTTCACTGAATGTGGCGCTGCGCCAGGAACTGGATTTGTACGCCTGTGTGCGTCCGGTTCGCTGGTACGAAGGTACCCCTTCCCCTGTCAAAGATCCTGGCGCTACCGATATGGTGATCTTCCGTGAGAATACCGAGGATATCTATGCCGGAATAGAGTTTCAGCAGGGTACTGAAGACAACGATAAGTTTGGAAAGCTGCTGAAAGACAATTTTCCCGAGCGATTCAAAAAAGTACGCTTCCCCGACACTGCCGGATACGGTATCAAGCCGGTCTCCATGGAGGGTACGGAACGCCTGGTCAGAAGCGCCATTGACTATGCTTTTACCTACAAGCTGCCCTCTGTGACCCTGGTACACAAGGGCAATATCATGAAGTTTACAGAAGGCGCCTTCAAACAGTGGGGGTACGACCTGGCCAAAAAAGAATTTGGCGCCAAGGATTATGAAGGCGGACCCTGGCAGATCATTGAGAAAGACGGTCACCAGATCATCATTAAGGATGTAATAGCTGATGCTTTCCTGCAGCAGATATTACTGCGTCCGGCTGAGTATTCAGTGATTGCTACGCTAAACCTCAACGGTGATTATGTGTCTGATGCTCTGGCGGCAATTGTTGGTGGAATTGGTATTGCTCCCGGTGCCAATATCAACTATATCACCGGCCATGCCATTTTTGAGGCTACACACGGTACTGCACCCAAGTACGCTGGCCAGGATAAGGTAAACCCCGGCTCAGTAATATTATCCGGCGCCATGATGTTTGACTACCTGGGTTGGCCTGAAGCTGCTCAACTGATCAGAAAAGGAATAGAAGGTTCTATCGCCAATAAAAAAGTGACTTACGACTTTGAAAGACTCATGGACGGAGCTACCCTGCTCAAATGTTCAGCGTTTGGCGACAGCATCATAGAGCATATGTAAAAAAAAACAGGTAGCCTTAGGGCTACCTGCTGTTTTTGTAGATGTGTTGCATAATTATCGGGACCATATTCTTTGTACTTCATCTACCATCGCATCCACCAGGCTTTTGTCAAGGCCTAGTCTTTCCGCTATGTTCAGGCATAGCTTGTACTCCGGTTCGGCTATTTCTCCATCAATGATAGACATAAAAATAGCATCATTGAGTTGCTCTTCGCGTTCAACCTGGTTAAAGGGTACCAGATACTGTAACTGATGAGCGTCCAGTAACAAACGGTCAATTTCCTCGTTGGACAACCCAAACTCTTCGGCCCGCTCTGCCAGGAATTCTCTTTCACGAAAATTTAAGTAGCCATCAGCGGCTGCTACGGCTACCAAATTCTTGAAATGCTCCAGTTTAATTTTTCTTTCCAGCATAATTCTAGGGAATGTTGAATAAATCAGAAAACAATTATAAAGAAGTGGCCTCAGAAAGCCAATCAGGCCCATTCTGGGAAATGTAATGTCACCTGTGGCGCTTCTCTTTTTTATGCTTTTCGGCTACTATCCCCGATAATGTTACTCCGGCACTATCTGAATATTGCCTGTCAAAAGCAGACCATTTGTAAGCTTTCTGTCCATAATAAATCCATACGGCTATATTTTTCCCCGTGAACGGTGGTGATGACAGAAGCATTGAATATTTTCTTACAATACAGACTACAGTTACAATGAAATTAATTTTAGGCAGAAGCCTCATCTTACTGTCTTTCAGCCTGTTCGCTTGCTCTCCGGATGCCCAGGAACTATTACTCAAAGGTAAATCCCTAATACAGGAAGGCCAGTTTGCCCAGGCGATAGACTACCTGGACAGGGCGATAGAGCAGCAGCCGGAATGGAGCGAAGCGTATAATGTACGTGCGGTCGCATATTTTGAGCAGCAAAAGTACGAGGAGGCTATCGAGGATTTCAGCCAGGCGATCAGGCTGGACAGTAGCTTGTACAAGCCATTTTATAATCGGGGCAATGCCCATCAGGAAAGAGGAGCGTTTCAGCAGGCTCTGGCTGACTATTCCGCAGCGATCCGGAGGCAGCCAAATATCAAGGATATTTATATCAACCGGGGGGTAGTGTACTTCTCACTCGAGAACTATCAGCAGGCGCTGAAGGATTTTAACTTTGCCTTGCAACTGGAGGAAGAAGATCCTGTAGCGATGCTCAACCTGGCCAAAACCCAGATCGCCATGCAAAACTGGGAAGAGGCACTGACAAGCCTGCAGCGACTTAGCCGGCTGGAGCCTTCGGACGGGAATACCCAGTACCTTCTGGGCATGGCCTATCTGCAGAACCAGCAAACTGAAGACGCTTGTGCCGCTTTGAAAAAAGCGGTGAGTCTGGGAGCAGAGAATGCCGCATCTGTCCTGGAGCAGTACTGTCAGTAAGTTCAGCGTGCCCCCAGCACCAGGCCGTAGGCAATCACCATCAGCCAGAAACTGTAAGGCATCAGTCCGGGGATAATGATCAGACCAAACTGCATAAAAACAGCCAGCATAGCCAGTATTACAGAAATGAGCAGAATGATATTGCGCGATTTTCTCTTGGCCATAATGGATGTTTAGTTTTGAAACAGGTGCTTTCGTTGTGCATTTTGCCGCTAATCTGCTACCTGCCTGTAAAAAATACCAGAAGTTGAATGATCATCAGTATTAGTAAAATACCGATCAGCCCGATTTTGTTCTCGGAGGTATCCGGCCAGCGGTAGTATAGCACCGACAGCAATATCACGGCGGGTATCAGAAAAATGAAAAACTGGTAGATACTAAACACCGGTCGGAGGGCTAAGGGCTGGTTTCTCAGGATCACCTCTGCTTTTAGTACCACATCAAAAATGGGTGTTGCATAAACCTGGGCCACAGGACCAATATGCTGCCATTCGTTGGTTGTGCTTCTGTCTACCAGTATGGAATGCTTCTCAAACTCAATTATACCGTGTCGGTAGATAAGGCTTTGCCCGTATTGGTTATTGCTTTCGTATGAATACACCAGTCGCAGGATACGCTCGGCCTGCTGGTTGGCAGGTAGCAGGTAATCCAGCATAAAGAGCAGATTGGTGAGCAGTACTATCCCCACCATATAGTCACTATATTTGTACAATTTGGAGAGCATACGCCATTTTTCTTCAGCCGCCTGTTGCTTCTTTTCCCGGGCATACTCCCTGGCGCGCCTTCTTCTTTCGGCATATTCCTGTACAAAGGGGTCATAATTATAGCTGACATTCTCCTGATGAGGTGTAGCGCCTACTTCCAGCAAAAAATTGTAAGCCTCGGTGATCTCGACAAACTTCTGTTGGGCCTCGGGGTCCTGGTTTATATCCGGATGATACATTTTGGCCAGTTTTCGGTAAGCCCTTTTGATATCTGCTTCGGAGACTCCCGGTTCAAGCCCTAAGGTTTCTAAGTAGCGGTTCATTGAGCGGCATCGGTCATAAAATGGTGGACATACATTTATACATGGAGGCTTGTCACTGCTTCTTGTTTAATTTAGAATTATTCATGTAAATTGTGCGCAATATATTACTAAATGGCACTTATAGGAAAAGATATTCTGCGGGCGAGCGAGTTTCTTCAAAATGGGGGGCTGGTAGCCATACCTACAGAAACTGTATACGGGCTGGCAGGAAATGCTTTTGACCCTACCGCTGTGGCAAAGATTTTTGCCGCCAAAAACCGTCCGTCTTTCAATCCGCTTATTACCCATACCTTTAGTATGGATCAGGTGAAGGATTATGTACAGGAGGTGCCTGATATTGCACTTATGCTGGCGGAAAAGTTCTGGCCAGGCCCGCTGACCATGCTTTTGCCCAAGAAGGAAGTGGTCCCTGATATTGTCACTGCGGGGCTGGATACTGTGGCAGTACGTATCCCCAATCATCCGCTAAGTCTGCAACTTTTACAACAGCTTGATTTTCCCCTGGCCGCTCCCAGCGCTAATCCTTTTGGCTATATCAGTCCTACACGGGCATCTCATGTGGAAGAGCAGCTGGGCGAAAAAATTGACTACATACTGGATGGCGGGCACTGCAAAGTGGGTATAGAGTCTACCATCATTGGCTTTGAAGGAGAAAAGGTTTGGTTGTACCGCCTGGGTGGAGTGAGTATGGAAGAAATACAGGAAGTGGTGGGTAAGGATAGGGTAAGCCTGCTGAATAAAGTGACAGATAAGCAGTCACCTCAGGCATCCGGTATGCTCAAAAGCCATTATGCCCCCGGAAAGAAGGTCATTGTTGGGGATATGAGTGAGATGGTATCCCGCTATAGCAGTCATGAAATTGCCCTCATTACACTGAAAGATTATTATCCGCAGATCGCACTAGAGCGGCAGGTAGCACTCTCAGTAAGCGGTGATCTTAACGAGGCCGCACAGCAACTGTTTTCTGCTTTACGGTCTCTGGATAAGCTCCCCGTCAAGTACATACTGGCAGAAATTATGCCTGATTATGGTCTGGGTAAAGCCATCAATGATCGCCTTTCGCGAGCGGCAGCGGAGAAAGAGTAGCCATCCAATGAGCGCTAGAGTGTTATGGTGTTATAGTCTATCATCATAAGACCATAACACCAAGACCCCCGCTTTTAAGCACTGAGCACTACTGAATATTTGAAGATTGCCTCGGAATGAGCATCAGCTCTTTTTGCCTTCCGTCTATGTAGTGTACCTGTCCGTCTTTGAATACCGCATTCTCTTCCAGCATCACCCTGATCTCTTTGTTGCCCCATTCGGGAATCTGCTCTCGTGTATTCAGTTCAATCGCATAGCAGGTATTGTTCTGCATAGGATGTTCACCGGTATCTACATGCTCCTGATTATCCCACATACCGATGCTGGTGCCGGCTGCATGGCCATGATAACCAATCGGATGGCTGTAGATGCTGGGCTTCAGCCCTTCGGCAATAGCCTGCTCACGGGTAAGCTTCAGGATTTCGTTGCCGGTTCGTCCTTCCTTAAAATGGGAGGTGAGAATATCCTGCAGGCGGTTGCCTTTCCTGAAAGCAGCTACCAGGCCGGCGGGAGGGGCGGTTTCACCGGGGCGAAGTACATAGGCATTCTCCTGGGTGTCAGTGTTCATGCGCAGATAGGTAATCCCGAAATCTATATGTACCAGGTCACCGGGCATGATGATATTCGCATCCGGAGTTGTTTGAGCGGCAAAGGAGCGGCTGGCCTCATTGGTATCCGGGTCCGGACGGGTGACATCTACCGTCGGGTGGAACCATGCATCCAGTTTAAGTCCAGCGATACGCTCGCGGTACCACCACTTTACGTCTTCAGTGCTGGTTACTCCCGGCTGTATGACTTTTTCTGACAGGCCTTCGGCGATGATACTGTGGGCAATACGACAGATCTGCTCATAAAGCGCCAGTTCGGTATCTGTACGGGTTTCCAGCCATCGTACTGCCAGTGTTTCTGCCGAAACTACCCGGCTCTGGTATTTTTTGGGGAGGCACTGCATAAAAGCCTTATGCTCGGTACTGGTAAGGCCGTCCGCATGGTTATACAGGCCGGATAGGTTAAGGCCGATTTTCTGAGGGTCTTTTTCAGCGATGATAGCCGCCAGGCGCTTCCACTGGTCAGGTTCCTCCTCCGGATTCCAGGCACTCGCGAAAAGGTTGCCTACATTATAGCGGGCGATAGCCAGCCCTTCTATGTCATCATCCCCTTTGTGGTGAATTGCCAGGATGGTACGGCGGCGGGCATTAAGCCAGGTAGAGGGTAGCATGGTGCGGATGACAGGGTCCTCATTATACTCGCGTGCCATGACGAGCCAGAGATCAATCCCCTGTTCTTCCATCAGGCGGGGCAGTAAGGTTTGGAAACGCTCCTCAAGAACCTGGTCCATTACTTTGGCTCTTTCCTGGAGCGGCAGGATATGCGGCATAACAGGGTCCTGGGCCTGTGTACTGAAAAAGGTGAATAGTGCAACAAATAGTAGAATCGTTTTACTCATGTTTTGCCATTTAGGTTAGGTAGTAACGGTCAAATATAAGCTTTGGCAGGCTTTCCTCCCAAAGCCGCGCTGGTATTTACTAAAAGCTGATAATTTAGGCATACTGACCCAACTTTTTTTCAGGACTATGCGTTATCGAGTTGCATTTTATGCACGAAAGAATTTGAGCATATATATTCATCGTTATAACGATTTATTAAATATATTTGCAATCCATCTTTTAATTTATAAATCAAACACGCTAGTCAAATGACGCAGGTTGTTGTAACATCCATTATTGCTTTTACACTGATCATCCTGCTGTTGGTAATGCTACTGCTCTACGCTCAGTCTAAGCTGGTGCAACAGGGCGATGTAAAGATCATTGTCAACGGAGATGAGAAGAACCCTATTGTAGCACAGGCGGGAAGTACCCTGCTCTCTACTTTATCAGGTCAGAAGATATTTCTTCCTTCTGCCTGCGGTGGAGGTGGTACTTGTGCCATGTGTAAATGTGCTATTGATGAAGGCGGAGGAGACGTGCTGCCTACCGAAGTGGGCCACCTGAGCCGTAAGGAACAGCAGGAAAATGTGCGCCTCTCCTGTCAGGTAAAAGTGAAGAATGATATGCGCATTCGCATACCCGAAGAGATCTTTGGTATCAAGAAATGGGAATGCGAAGTGGTTTCAAATTATAATGTCTCTACTTTTATCAAAGAGTTCGTAGTACGACTGCCTGAAGGAGAAACCCTGGATTTTGAATCTGGTGGTTATATCCAGATCGACGTGCCTGAGATTGAAGTGGACTTCAAAGGTATGGATATCAAACCTGATCCCCAGACCGGAGACCCTGATGATAAGTTTAAGGATGACTGGGATAAATTTAACCTGTGGAGCCTGAAGATGAAAAATCCTGAGCCTATCTTCAGAGCTTATTCCATGGCCAACCACCCGGCCGAAGGTGACATCATTATGCTCAATATCCGTATTGCTACTCCACCATGGGACAGAGCTGCAGGTAAATGGATGGATGTAAACCCTGGTGTTTGTTCTTCTTTTGTTTTCTCAAGAGTTCCCGGCGATAAAGTTACCATTTCTGGTCCTTATGGTGAGTTCTTTATCAACCCTACCGGACGTGAAATGATCTACATTGGCGGTGGTGCTGGTATGGCTCCTCTGAGATCGCATATTTTCCATCTCTTCCATACCGAGAAGTCAGACCGTAAAGTGTCTTACTGGTACGGAGGCCGTTCTAAGCGCGAACTCTTCTATACTGATCATTTCCGTAAGATTGAGAAGGAGTTCCCTAATTTTACTTATAATATTGCCCTCTCTGAGCCGCTGCCTGAAGATAGCTGGAAAGGTTATACTGGATTTATCCACCAGGCGCTCTACGATAACTACCTGAAGGATCATCCTGAGCCAGACGAAGTAGAGTTCTATCTCTGCGGACCTCCCCTGATGAACGCTGCGGTGCTCAAAATGCTGGATGATATGGGCGTTCCGCCGGAAAACATCCGCTTTGATGACTTTGGAGGTTAATCAGGCTGTATAAAAATCTATCAAAAGGAGTGAGCGATCACTCCTTTTTTTTGTTGCACCTATCTTTTTGTAATTTTCCTACTGCAATCAGACATTTTGCTTCTATGAACCTGAGTATTTTCTTTTCTGCTGTAAGCCCTGAAGCCTATGAAGGCGTATATGCAGCAAATAGTTTTTTCCGCTCCATACAGGTGTATACCGATATTTTTCCCAATTATGAAGATGCCGACATCGCCATCATAGGGCTTACCGAAAATCGTGGTAACCATGAAAACGGAGGGGCAGAGAGAGCTGCAGATAGTGTTAGAAAGATGCTTTACCGGCTCAAAAAGGGGAGTGGTGCCTATCGCATTGCAGATCTGGGAAACCTTAACAAAGGACACAGTCTGGAGGAAACACGGCTCAGGATAAAGGAAGTCTGCGAAACACTGATTAACCATGATACCCTCCCTATACTGATAGGAGGCACCCATGATCTTGACTTCGGACAATACCAGGCTTATGAAAGTATGGAGAAGCTGATCAGTGTACTGAGTGTGGATGCGATGATAGATATTGAACCTAATACAGAAACTGCCGACGAAGGAAACGCATGGCGGAACCATCTGCATAATATTCTGGTGCACGAACCAAATTACCTGCTCAACTACAGCCATATCGGCTATCAGAGCTACCTGGTAGATCATTCCGTACCGGTGCTGCTGGATAAATTCTATTTTGATACCTACCGGCTGGGCCTGGTTAGCCAGAGCCTTTCGGCCATGGAGCCGGTGATACGGGCTGCAGACATGTTAAGCTTTGACATTACCGCAGTAAAAATGGACGACGCACCCGGCAACACGCATGCTCAGCCCTTTGGTCTCAGCGGGCAGGAGGCCTGCCAGCTCTGCTGGTATGCCGGCCACAGTGAAAAGCTGAGTTCTGCCGGTTTTTTTGAATATAATCCGGACTGGGACAACGAGCGCAAAAAGACAGCTTCGGTAGTTGCTACCATGGTCTGGTACCTGATAGAAGGTTATTATCACCGCACCTATGAGAGCGATTTTGAAAGTAATGATTTTATCAAATACATAGTCCCTATGCCCTCAAAACCCACCATGCTGACTTTTTATAAGGCCAAAAAAAGCGAAAAATGGTGGATGGAAGTGCCCAATCCACAGGTAGAAGCTATCAAAGAGCGGAAGAGTATCGTACCCTGTGATCCTGCTGATTATGAAATGGCGACCAAAGGTGAACTACCCGATCGCTGGATACAAAACCACGCTAAGTACCTGTAAATATCGTCTGTCATGGAAAGCCGCCGAGTATTTATCAAGAAAGCCGCCAGCATCAGTATTTGCCTGGCTACCCGCCCCTGGTTAAGTCTGTTGCAACAGAGGCAGGGAAGCATTTATACGGTCAACGGCAGAATCCGACCTGCTCAAATGGGATTTTGCCTGACGCATGAACATGTTATGTCCAATTTTGGTGGTGAGATGGCCCTTGATCCCGCTTATGATCAGAAAAAATTGATTGACCAGGTACTGCCCTATCTGAAGAAAATCAAAGCCCTCGGCTGCGATACCATTGTAGATTGTACTACTGCTTATTTTGGCCGGGATGTACGCCTGTTGCAGCAGCTTGCTACGCAAAGTGGCTTACAGATCATGACGAACACCGGCTACTATGGCGCCGCCAGTGATCGCTATGTGCCCGAGCATGCTTACCAGGAGGATGCCGAAAGTATCGCGGCCCGCTGGCTGGATGAATGGGAAAACGGAATACAGGATAGCGGCATATTTCCCGGATTTATCAAAGTAGCCGTGGACGGAGGGAATATCTCTGCCATTGATGCCAAACTTTTTCGTGCAGCCGCCCAAACCCACCGGCAGTCGGGACTAACGATCGCCTGTCATACCGGGAACAATCCGGAAGCGGCCCGACAGGAACTTGAAATTTTGGGGGAAGAAGGCGTGAGCCCACAGGCATGGATATGGACACATGCCAACCAATCGGAAAGTGTAGCCCCACTGCTGGAGGCAGCCAAAGCCGGTGGCTGGATATCCCTGGACGGGGTAAGGGAAAATAGTGTAGACCAACACCTGGCCTACCTGCAGGATTTGAAAAAAGCAGGATACCTGGAGCAGGTATTGCTGTCGCACGATGGCAACTCTTTTCCCCGGGGAGGTGCTATTCGTCCTTATGATACGATCTTTACTACTTTCCTCCCCCTGATGCAAAAGTCAGGCTTCTCTCAGAAAGAGATTCGTCAATTGACTGAACTGAACCCCCGGAACGCCTTCACAGTCCGGGTAAGGAAAGTCTGATGCTATGGAAAAATTGAAGGAATTTACCCGCGCTCAGCTGTCTCTACGCAACGGGCAGGACCGGGAGGAAATATGGGTGGCTTACCGGGGCGTGATCTATGATGTGAGCAGCTCTCGTCTCTGGCGCAATGGAAAGCATTATGAACACTGGGCAGGGCAGGATCTTAGCGATGAACTGGCCGATGCACCACACACCGAAAAAGTATTTCAAAAATTTAAGCCGGTAGGCAGGCTCAGCACCTAAAAAAATATTGACTATTCCACAGCGATCATAGAAATTTCCAGGCTGGCGCCTTTGGGTAGAGAAGCCACGCCTACTGTTACACGCGCCGGGGGTATTTCGTCAAAGTAGCTGCCATAAATTTCATTGACTTTCCCAAAATTGTTGAGATCAGTCATGTAAATAGTAGTTTTTACTACATGGTTCATATCCAGGCCGGCTTCCTGCAGCACTGCCTGCAGATTACGCATGACCTGCTGTGCCTCCTCTTCTATCGTTGTAGTGACCATTTCTCCGCTTTCCGGCCTGATAGCAATCTGTCCGGCCAGGTAAAGTGTATTACCTACCCTTACAGCCTGGCTATAGGGACCTACCGGCTCTGGTGCATTGCTTGTTTTGATAGCCTGCTTAACAGAAGCGTTTCCTTTTGAATCCGCTGGCTCAGAAGGGCTACTGTGCGTATTGCAGGATACCAGAAATGCGATGAAACATAAACAAAAGGATACTTGTAGAAATCGCAACATGGCTTGGTTCAGGTTAGGTGCAGAGAATTATATCAATAAGATCATCGTAGAGGTTAGATCAACAGAGTTCGGCTCCAGAAGGAGCCCTCTGCAGTATTCTACCTCTCATGCGTAAATATAGTGAAGCGGGTATTGAAAAGAACGCTAAATATTCTGGTAATACCGATCCAGCCTTTGGGTCAACTGGCCAAAGATAGGCCGGGTAAACTCAATAAACATCTCCTGGGGCAGGGGAGGCGACATTTCTATGCTGTTACAAAGCTTCAGCTGTTCTTCTGATAAGGCCCTTTCGTCTCCTTTAAAAGTAGCCCACTCGGCAAACCACAAAAATTCGCCCGGCATCTCATCCCGGAAAATCCGGGTGTTTCTCTGCCCCTCATTGATCGTCATACTCAGGATTCCATTGGAAAGTACCTCTAGCCTTCTGACAATCATGGTAGCTTTGACGGTGCCTAAAACCGGCTTCTTGGTACCATTCTCCAGGGTTACTTCTCCCACATTTACGCTATCCCTTTCTATGGTTTCTTTGTTCTGAAAAGCCCTGCTTTGCCCCACATTGAAATCTTCAAACTGCAGCCTGAGTACCTGGTCAGGATTTTTAAGACCTACCCGTCGGGCATCCTGCTCCGTGTAAAAAGCGACAAACTCATTTCGGCCCATGATCTGCCGCAGATGTTTGTCTACCTGGTCATAGAAGAACTCGGCGCTTACCTTGAAAAAACGGGAAGGTACCGGTACAGCCTCCACTACCACCGTAAGCGTAGCGGCTGCCCTGGCGTCCTGCAGTTTTTTCTCTACATCCCGGTAGCCTCGCTGAAACTCGTCGGCTGCCCGGAAATGGAAGTACGCCTGTTTGGCATCATCCCGGGTGTTCATCCGGAGTAACTTTTCTCCCTGCTCATACTGCTCGGCAGCAGCGCTTTGCCGTACTTCTGCATACTGTCGGTAATATTCTCTGGGGTTACGAACGACCTGACGCGCCATGGGTGATGCGTTGATGGCCTCGTACATATTGTTCAGCGACTGGTAAGCATCGGCAATTCTGGACCAGGGCATGTCTACAGCATTGGTTTTAGCCTTTTTGATCTCGTTCAGTAAGTCAGCCACTGCCAGCGGGTAGGCTTTCCGCAGAGCATTCTGCGACTTTTTGTTATTAGGACTTCGCTGCAGCTTATCTACCGCTGACATTACGGACTGGTAGTAGGCGCCCTGTTCCAGCAGCCTTTTGCTGGAGTTACAGGAAGCCAGCAGAGCCAGTATAAACACACAGGTATACAGAAATTTACATTTAAGCATGATAGCGGGATAATGTTGTACCCGGCTATCCACCAAAAACTTGCCAAAATATACCTGTAAGTACTAAATCAGTTCATTTTCATAGACTGCTTACCTTGTTCGTCAGCAAATTTTGTCAGAGCAGTCACCAAACGATCCAGGTCAGAAAGTTTGGTATATACATGGGGTGTGATACGGACACCGTTGATCGCTTCCCATTTCACAGGAGTAGCATGGATGCGGTACTCATTAAACAAACGGCTATTAATTTCCGGAGAATCCATGCCCTCAATGCCGACATTACAAAGCGCGCAGGAGAATTCGGGATCCAGCGGCGTATTGATACGAATGTTGGGGTGGTCCTTTACCTTGTCGGCCCAGTAGCGCTTGAGGTAGTGTAGCCGCGCCCGTTTGCGTTCTGCCCCGATGGCATTGTGGAAGTCAATCGCCTGCCCTATTGCCTGCTCCGGTGCGAAGGAACGGGTGCCCAGGCTCTCAAACTTGCGGATGTCGTCTCTTTCTGGCTCATGATCGGGGATCAGAGGCCAGAGGCTGGCGATATGCTCTTTTTTGACATAGATCATGCCGGTCCCGAAGGGTGCGCAGAGCCATTTATGGAGGCTGGTGCCGTAGTAGTCGCAGCCAATGTCGGTAATATTTGAATCCACATGGGCGAAGGCATGGGCGGCATCCACCACGGTTTTGATGCCCCGCTTACGGGCCTCTGCACACAGCCTTTTGACTGGCGTTACCTGCCCTGACCAGTTGATCAGCTGGGTGATGTGCATGACTTTGGTGTTTTTAGTAACACCATCCAAATAGCGCTGCACGATCGCTTCCTCGTCTTCCATCGCCAGGTCCAGTGTGATCCAGTTGAGCTTGATGCCTTCCCGCTTGGCTTTGGTTTTCCAGGCATTGATCATGTTGGGATAGTCGTACTTACAGAGCAGCACTTCGTCGCCCTTTTCCAGGTCCATTCCGAAGATGATGGTATCCAGCGCTTCGGTAGCATTGCGGTTGATCGCAACCTCTTCCGGTGAGCAGCCGGCCACTTCGGCCAGTTTCATCCGCAGCGACTCGCGTCCCTGATCCAGGATGCGCCACATGTAGTAGGAGGGCGCCTCGTTAGACAGGTGGTAGTAGCGGTCTACGGCATCCTGCACAATTTTAGGCTGTGGACTGACGCCCCCGTTGTTCAGATTGATGATGTTGGGCGAAACCGTATAGGCCTGCTGTATCCGGTACCAGAGTTCTTCGTCAGCGGCAGCTTCATGCGGCGAGAGTTGGTTGAGGTGAATTAGGGCATCTTTAACATCTTCGGCCAGCACTTTGGTCATAAAGGGGCTGAGGGAGAGCGTAGCCGAGGCACCGGTAAGTTTTTTGAGAAAGCTTCGTCTTAGGTTCATGGTGAGTAGTTAAAAGTTAAATGTTGTAGGTTAAAAGTTTTCAGAACATGCAAGCTGAAACTTTAAACCTGTAACTATGTGTACATTTCGTCAGCGACTTTTTTGATGGCCATCACCATGCGCTCGGTGTCTTCCTTGTCAGGCGTGGTATCCCAGCTATTCATTTTATGCGTACCGCCGATCACGATGCCGTCTTTGCGGTTGATCGTATAGCCTCCCTGCGCGTTGATGCGGTAATCCACGTAATTCTGAGGAATCACGAAGGCCAGTTGGCCGGAAACCGGCATCAGGCAGTCGTCGTTGGTGATGCGTTTGGCGCCTATGCCCGTACAATTCACCACACATTTTTCCGGCAGGGCATCCACATCTTCCAGTGACTTAAATTCCTGAATTTTTAGCTTACCTCCAAATCGGAGAAAGTCGTCGGTGTAGAGTTTGAGCAGGGAGGGAATGTTGAAAACCATAGAGGTGCTGCGGTTGACATAATCAGCCTTGAAGGGATGCTCTCCTTTTTTCAGCGCCACCGTCGTGGGAAGTTTGTCCATGAAAGCATATTTCTCGTCCGAGGGGTCCAGATCATGGTCACGCTCCAGGCGAGGTTCATTACGCACCGCATAGCTGTCGGTCCAGACTACATAATTCCCCAGGCCCAGCAAATTCTGGTAAGTGCGGAAAGAAACTTCATGGGCCCGTTTGAATTTTTCGAAAAAAACAGGGTCAATCTTATCTTTTTCTATCAGGCGGTGGGCGGGCGACCAGGTGCCGGTAGCCTTGCTGGAGGTAATATCGGGCGCCATCTCTTTGGTGTAAATAGTGACGTCGTAGCCTTTGTACTGCAGCATGCGCGCAGTAGTAAGTCCGATGACGCCGCAGCCCATCACGGCAATCTTTTGCTCACCACTGCCAGCGACCAGTTCAGCCGCAATATCTGCCGATCCCCAGGAGAGCGACCAGCCACTACCGCCGTGACCATAGTTATGCACCAGTGTTTTGCTGCCCAGCATCTCTTTTTCTATGCGCGGCCCCAGCGTTCGGTAAGGGCGAAGGCCTACCGTTTCTTTGATCACCCGGTCCATAGAAATGCGGAGTTTGGGCAGGTAGCGGGAAGAATGGATGATATTAAGCTGCTTTTCAGCGATACTCAGCGCTTTGGGAGCGCAGGAAGCAGCCCCGGCGGCCAGGGTAGCCAGTCCGGTATTTTTAAGAAAAAGCCGACGATTCATAGGTTTAGGCAGTGAGTTTAAAACTTTATTCTGCAAATCTATAAATAAACAGAATAAGATGTAAACTTTTTCCTAATTCTATGCATGGCTATTTTGAAAAATTTGCAAACCCTGAAAGTACTTCTTTGAGTCCTAAGCATTAAAAATATCCTGCCCCAGTAGCAGGAGATGTTTTCGGTAAATCTAGTGACTAAGTAGATATA